>PLIO01000099.1 GCA_003140075.1 Acidobacteriaceae bacterium
CGCGCCACCATTGGCGTGGTCAGCATCTCCGACTCGCGCGACTATCTTGACGGACTAATGAAGAACGTGGAACGGCAAGCCACGCGCATCGCCAACAACCACGGGGCGGAAGTTGCGGATTCGTTCGTGGAATATCTGTAGGGCGGGTGTTTTTGCCAACACCCAACGACTAACGACGAATTCTTCTATCCCCTTGTTACCTCTGTACTTACCCGGATCGCTCCTTGGTGCGCGACAATAGCACTACAGGGCCAACACCTGCGGACGATTTTCTGATATTCTCATGCGTTTTACTTCGAGGTGAAGAGTGGAGAAGCGCGGGGTAAAGTACCATCGCGGGCGGTTGGGCGAAGCCTTGCGCGAGGAGATCGAAACCCTGGTGGAAGGAGAGCTGGCTGATCCCCGCATCGGACTGGTGAGGGTAACCGCAGTGCATGTGGCTGACGATGGCCGCTCGGCACAGGTTCTGGTGGATGTAGACGGCGACGACCGCGAAGCGGAGCGAAGTCTTGAGGGATTGCTCGCCGCCAAAGAATATATAAGGCATGAATTGGTCGAACGTTTGCGGCGGAGACGCGCGCCGGAATTGTATTTCCGTCTGGACCGTTCCGAGCGGGAAAAGGCGCGTGTGGAAGAACTGCTGGCGCGAGCGAAAAAGAGGATGAAACCTCGTTCGAAGCCGGGTCGAAAAAAGGCATAGTGATGTTGCGGGACGTTCTTCGGCAAATCGAGCAGCGCGATCGATTCGTGCTTACGTCGCACGCGCGTCCCGATGGCGACGCCATCGGATCGGCGCTGGCGTGCTGCCAGGTTCTGCGCGCCATGGGGAAGCAAGCCGACGTGGTGCTGCACGATGGCGTGCCGCGCATCTATCGCGCACTGCCATTTGCCGATCAGGTATTGCAGGCCGATCGCGTCTCCGGGAGTTACGAGGCGGCGATCATTTTGGAGTGTGACAGCATCCACCGCACGCGCCTGCAGGGCCTGGAAAACCGCTTTCTCATCAGCATCGATCACCATGTGAGCGGGCGGCCGTTCGCGGATGTGAACTGGATCGATCCGCATGCCGTGGCCACGGGAGAAATGGTGTTTCGCCTGGCGCGCGAAGCGGGAACGCCGTTCTCGCCGGAGATTGCGACCTGTCTGTACACCGCTCTGATGACTGACACGGGATCGTTCATGTTTCAGGGGACGAACGAACGTACCTTCGCGCTGGCACGTGAACTGGTTCTGGCGGGTGCCGATCCTTCTCACTGCGCACGCAGTATTTACTTCGCCCACTCGGTGGCCAAGATGAGGCTGCTCGGCGAGGCTTTGCGCAACCTTAACACCGAAGGCCACGTCGGCTGGACGTGGGTGACGCTGGAGCAAATGGAGCGCTGGGAAGCGAAAGAAGAAGACTGCGAAGGCCTGGTGAACTACGTGCTTTCGATCGGCGAAATCGAAGTGGCGGCGTTCTTCCGCGAGCTGCCCGACGGACGTTTTCGCGTGAGTCTGCGTAGCAAAGGGAAGCTCGATGTGGCGCGTGTGGCCGAAGGCTTTGGCGGAGGCGGCCATGAGTGCGCCAGCGGTTGCTCCGTGGACGGTCCGCTCTCCCAGGCCATTTGGCAGGTTCTGGAGTTGCTGCGCGGCGGACCTTCCGTGCAATAACCTGCGTACAATCACAGCAGCAAGACAACTTCACTCCCATGACCAATCGCACCCGCACTGACTCGCTGTTGCTGGCGGGCTTCTGCGCATTTCTGTTTTTTTATGGGCTCGGGCAGTTCGGGCTGATCGGAGCCGATGAGCCGCGTTACGCGCAAGTGGCGCGCGAAATGCTGGAGCGCCGCGATTGGATCACGCCCGTGCTCGGCGGCCGGCCCTGGCTGGAAAAGCCGCCACTTTATTACTGGCAAGCCATGCTCGCGTACAGGATCTTCGGCGTGAGCGACTGGGCGGGGCGGCTGCCTGCGGCGCTCGATGCCAGTTTCCTTGTGCTTGCGGTCTACTTTTTTCTTCGTCGCTTCCGGCCTGGATTTGAAGTTGATGGGGCGCTGATCGCCGCCTCGTCCGCCGGAATCATCGGCTATGCCCGCGCCGCCTCGATGGACATGGCATTGGCGGCGGCTTTCACGATTGCGATGCTCGGTTGGTGGGCGTGGCGGGAGAGTGGAAAGAAAATCTACCTCGCCGTCTTCTACGGCTTTCTGGCCTTGGGGATGCTGGCGAAAGGGCCGGTTGCGCCGTTTCTTGCCGCTGCGGTGATTATCCTTTACGCGATCACAGTTCGCGAATTGCGGCTGGTGCTGAAGACGCTCTGGCTGCCGGGAATATTCCTCTTCTGTGCGATCGCTCTGCCTTGGTATTTCGCGGTGCAGATGCGCAACCCGGGGTTCTATCGCGAATTCATCGTCGAGCATAATCTCGGACGGTTCTCGATGAATCTTTATCACCATACGGAACCGTTCTGGTATTACCTGCCGGTAACGGCTTTAGGCCTGGTTCCGTGGACGGTCTTTGTGATTGCGGCCTTCGTTCAGTCGGTCCGCTCGTGGTGGGGCAGACGAACTGCGGCGGGCGTAGCGGAAGCCGATCTCGAATTTCAACTCTGCACCTTCGCTTGTTGCTGGCTGATCGTGCCCGTGGCGTTTTTCTCGATCTCGCAGTCAAAGCTGCCTGGATATATCCTTCCTGCGCTTCCTGCGGGCGCGCTGCTGTTGGCGGAATATTTGCGGCGACATCTCAAACAGAGCGAGGCTGGATCTGTTGCCAAATGGTTGGCCGTGCCGCATGCGCTGCTGGCGGCGTCGCCAATTGTTCCAGCCTTGCTGATCGCCTACCTGATTACGCAGCATCGTCTCCCAGGAGGGCAACCGCTGCTGGTGGCGCTCGCCGTCGCGTTCGTACTCTGCGCCGGAATTGCGCTCACGCTGGTGCGGAAGACAGGTCTGCGCATGTTAAGGTTCGTCACGCTGATCCCGGTCGTTCTCACTTTGGGCGCCACATTGAAACTGGGTTCTACTGCGCTTGATCAGACGCTTTCAGCGCGTCCGTTGGCGCAGGAAATTGCCGGCATGGAAACCCATCCTCTGCCGCTGGCCGTGTATCACGTTCGGCGCGAACTGGAATACGGCCTGACTTTTTACCGTAACCATTTGACCTTCAACTACGACTGGGGCAGCGTTCCGCAGGAAGAACACTTGCTCGTCGCGGCGGAGAATTCGCAGGCGGAAATTGCCAAACTCGTAGCGGGCCGCCGCGTCTCCTACCTCGGGCACTATGCGGCACAACATGTCGATTACTTCTGGGTTGCCGCCGCGGGGACAGCTCCCAGCCGCTAGAAGCCATGCCGATTATTTGACGCCTTGCGATAGGGGCGCTGTTGCCGCAACGTGTTCCGCCCGTTTGCCTCTCGTCCTCGAACGCACTAAACTCGGAGTTCTGCCGCCGCGAACCAAGCCGGAGAACCACCCGGAGTGTTTTAGCTGACCGTGCAGGAGCCCCGTGGAGATTCTCGACCTCAGGCATTTTTCGTCCGTGGATTTGCGTCCGCTGCTCGATGATGAGACGCGCGCCTGGGCGAGCCTGCTCTCCTGGGATTACAACGGCTCGGCGGAGATGATTCTCCGCTATGTCGACGCGAAAATTCTTCCCGGATACGCCGCCATCGATCGCGGGCGCATCTTCGGTTACAGCTTCTTCGTGTATGAAGGCAGCAAGGGCGTGGTCGGCGATCTGTTCGTGGCGAACGGCAACCGGCTTCCCAGCGCGCGCGAGGTCGAACTCAAGCTGCTGACCCACGTGATCGAGACGCTGCAACAGTCTCCCGGCATCCACCGTGTCGAAGCGCAGCTGCTGGCGCACGAAGCCGGAAGCGTTGCCCGGCCTTTTCTCGACCAGGGCTTTCAACGTCATCCGCGATTGTTCATGGTTCTCGGGTTGGGCAATGCCGCGCCACAGACGCCGGCGATGCATCCGGATGTTGAAATCCGGCGCTGGACGGAGGCGGACTACCAACCTGCTGCCGCTGTGATCACGGCCGCTTATCGCGGCCACGTCGATGCCCAGATCAACGATCAATACCACACGCTGGCCGGATCGCTGCGCTTTCTGAATAATATCGTGCGCTTTCCGGGATGCGGGCTGTTCGATGCGGAAGCGTCCTACGCCGCCGTGGATCGCAAGGCGAAAAATCTGATCGGACTGATTCTGTGCTCGCGGGTTCGCGGCGATGTGGGCCATGTGACTCAGGTTTGCGTTCTCCCCGAACACCGCTCGCGCGGCATCGGCGAATCGCTACTGGCCGCAACGTCTACGAATCTTCGCAAGCGCGGCTTCACCATGCTCTCGTTGACCGTGACCGAGGCGAATGCCGGAGCCGTCGCGCTCTACCGCCGGTTGAATTTCGATTCGAAGCGAGTGTTTGATGCGTTCGTGTGGGAAGGGTGAAAAGCGCCTTTAAGCCGTTAGCTCTTGGCTTTTAGCTTCTTCGGCGCGGGCTCGGGCAGTCTGTGCAACCGCGTGGGGAGTCTGGAGAAAGTCCGGGGTCAAATCGGAAGCAGTACCCCGGCAAGAAAAGCCAAAAGCCAAAAGCCAAAAGCCAAGAGCCAAGAGCCAAGAGCCAAAAGCTACCTCCGTACCAGCCACATCGCCCAGCCCGCCGCCAGAACACCTCCCAGAAACATGGCAAAACAATACAAGCCGTAACGCACCATATCGCGCGTGGTTTCGCGGTGGGTGATGCCGAAGACGATGGAGGCAAAGAGCGCGAACACAAAAGCTGCGCTGAAGTGACTGAGCTGGACGGTCATGATTTCCCCGTGGGGCGAAAAGCGCTAGCTGATAGCTGACGGCTGAGAGCTGAGAGCCGGTTCATTGTTTTTTCCCGATGGCAATGTGGTAGGCGTCCGCTACCGCGATGAAATTCAGCAATCCGGCGACGATCATGAACTTGGTTCCGTAATCGGCGATGGCGAAAGCGATCGCGCCCTGGCCCCAGTTCATGGTGAGCGTCGTTATGTACAATCCGCCCGCGCCCAGGTCGCCGATGAAGCCGAGAATATCGAGGATATCGCCGCCGTTCGCTTTGTAGATGTGGCCCTGCATCAGAAGGCCAAGCACGAACAGAGTCCCAATGGAGACCAGCAGCAACAGGCCGCGAATCCAGCGTTTTTGGATCATGTGGCCGGCGCCGGGAATCAGCCAGCCGATGGCGGGCGCGATTACGGACATCATGCTTGCGGGCTGCGCCGGCTCGGCCGCCTTAGTCTTGGCTGTAGTGGAGTTTGCCATCAGATGATCACGATCTCGCGTTGAATTTTGCCGGTGACTTCCGCCGAGTTGGGCCGGACGAGCATATTGACTTCGCTGCGCACGCCGAACTCCGGCAAATAAATGCCGGGCTCGATGGAGAAGCAAGAGTTGGGAAGAATCTGGCGCTCGTCGTGAATCTCCAGGTCATCCATGTTGGCCCCGTTGGAATGGACGTCGGTGCCAATGGAATGTCCGGTGCGGTGAATAAAATACTCGCCGTAGCCCTTCTGCTTGATGTGATTGCGGGTGGCGCGGTCCACTTCCCATCCTGCGATACGCTGCCCGGCGCGGATTGCATCGGTTACGGTTTTTACGCCGGCGTCGCGCGCGTCGCGCACAATCTCGAATACCTCACGGATGCGGCCGGATGGGGCTGCACCGAGAAAGCCCATCCATGTGATGTCGTAATATACCGCGTCAGGGACGTCCTTCTTTCCCCACACGTCGAGCAGAACCAGATCGCCCTCGCGAATGGGAACGGGATGATCGGCGCGCGGCTCATAGTGCGGGTTGCCGGCATTGGCGTTGACCGCGACGATCGGGGGATCGTCGGTGAGCAGGTTCTCGCGGCGAAATGCTTCCATAAACCACCGCTGAATTTCATGTTCCGTGGTTCCACCGTTGCGCGCCCGCTGTCCGATTTCCTTAAAAGCTGCCGCCACAATCGAATCCACGCTGTCGCGGGCGGCAAAGTGCGTTTTGATTTGCTCTTCGCTCCATGTGGCTTCAAACTGTGCGACCAGATCGGCGGAGCTGACCACGTTCTTGCCCAGGCCGCGCAGTAACTCAATCGTCCCGCCATCGACCAGAGAAATAGTGAACACGCTGTTGTTGGGCGAATACTGCATGGCGATGTCGCGATACGGTGCGAGCATCGACTTTAGGCTATCGAACAGTTCCTGCCAGCCGGAATACTGGCGCTTGCTGCCGGGCAGCGTATCGAGGTGGCCAGCTTCGATCTTGTGAACTAGTTTCACCGGCTCGCCCTGCGCGGGTATCAGGTAAAACCAGCGGCGCGTGACCATCAGCCCGGCGGACAGGCCGAGCACACGATACGCAATGGGATCGCGGTGATGATGATCGTAGAACAGCCAGGCGTCGATGTTGCGTTCACGCAGCGCAGCTTGGATGGCAGCCATGTCCATGAGCAAACGTCCATTGTAAACAATGGGAGAGATTTGAGCGAATCGCGGCGCAGCGTCGCATTCCAAATTGCCAATTCGTGTGCGGCCCGGCTCCTTGCTACACTATGACGCGAGATGCCCGTAATAACCCCTGATACGCCTGCTCGCCATCGCGGTGTGCTATGCCCGCTACGGGCAGGTGCATTGGATGTTCGAGTCGCCGGGGCTCCGCGACTTTCCCATCACCGCGCCGCCGGGATGGGGATATTCTTTGCCGGTCATTTATCTGGTCTGGACGGCCGTCGTACTTGCGCTCTATCCGTTGTGCCGCTGGTTTGCGGACTTGAAGCAGCGTCGCACCGACACTTGGCTCAGCTATTTCTGAAGCGGAGAAACTCGAGCCAGGATTTTTCGCTTCACGCCGTCGGGCAGAGTCTCACAAGCTGTGCGCAGCACGAGTCGCGGCGTGCGCCCGCGAATCTTCATCAGATATGGAACCGTCCGCTTGACATCGAACTTCGCCGTCTCGCGCAGCAGCCAGCCTAATCCCTTCTGCACCATGTCGTCTTCTTCGGCGAGAAGCGAGTCGGAGAGTCTTGTGATCTCAGGGAAGAACATCTTCGCGCGTGTGCCGCGGATCAGCGCCACACAAGCGGCACGCCGATGCCACCGGTTCGCCGATCTTCCCCAGCGGAAGACCGTTTTTGCGCGTGCGGGTTTGGCCGCGATCATGGGAGCGATGAGATCATGGACGAGTGCGTCATGGTCCGCCCAACTGCTGATGCGGTCGAGCCAGGATTCGAAGAGCTTGAACTCGCGGTCAGCAAACTCGCCATCGAGTGTTTCCAGCAGAAACACTGCCGCAACTTTTTCTTCCAGAACAGAGCCGGAAAAAAGCTGATCCGCAACTTCGACCAAAAAGTCGAATCCGCGTTCTTTTCTCACTTCCCGGCGAAAGCGAACGGCGGCGCGGCGCAAGTCCGCTGTATACCAACCATGCGATTTGATTTCATCTTTAAAGAACCACTGCACGCCCGTGGCATGGTCGGATGAGCCGCCGTCTTTCAGCACGCGGCGGATCTGTGCGGCAATCTCTGAAGGCGTGCCGCTGCACTCGACCGGCCGAATTGTCGAACGCTTAGCCACGACGCTATGTTCTATTTTGCCGCATCGGCAACGACTCTGAAATATCTGTCATACACCCACAGCAGCGCCGTCGTGACCACGCCAACGGCGGTCACGGTCCACCAGACGCGCTCCGGTTGGTGGGTGACTTCTCCGAAGTGGTGCATGAGCGTGCCGCCAAACCAGCCGCCGATCAGCGATCCGATTCCGATCGGCAGGAACGCAAAACCCATATAGGTGCCCTGCTGCCCCGGCGGCGCAAGCAGCGCGATGTATTCGTAGTAGCGCGGTTGCTGGATGATCTCCCCCAGCGCGAGGACAAGGAGCGAAAGGAAGGCGCCCCAGATCGTCGGCCGGAACGCGAGGATCAACCACGAGGCAGAGGTTATCAAGGTGCCGAGAATGATGGCTTGAAATGCCGGAATCCTGCGCGTCAGAAAATTTACCAGGAGGGTGAACAAGATCACTACCGCGCCGTCTGTAACCAGAACGAGTTCGACATTGGCTTGCGGATTGATATAGCCGTGAATGTAGCCGGGCAGGCTGATGTATTGTTGCCAGAAGACGATCCAGTAACCTGTAAAGAGCACGAGAAACCACATGAAACGGCTGATGCCGACCAGCACCAGAATTAGAAGTCCGGTCCAAATCCACCAGGGCACGGCGAACCGCGGATAAACCCACAAGCCGATACGAAGGAGTAAGGCGACCATCAGCGCGGGAAGGACCAGTCGGTAGTTTCCCAGCACCGCGCAGAAATTTCGCGCAACGGTTGCGATCGAAGGCGGAGGTGCATCGCCGGGCTTGCGCGGCTCCCGGAAGAAGAACAGAACCACGAAAAACATCGCGAAGACGAAAAGCGCGGCAACCCGGTAAACACTCTCGACGCCCAGGTGGCGATGAGCCCACGAAGCGAACAAGGGGCCGGCGGCGCCGCCGATATTTACCATCGTGTAGTAGATCGAATAGCCGATCGAGCGGACATTCGGCTTTGAAGCTCGCGCCGTGGTGCCCACCACGCACGGCTTTACCAGCGCGATGCCGAGGGCCGGCAGGATGAGGATGAAACCGACAAACAGACTGAGCGGTACGGCGTTGCGCACCGGCGCCAGCCAAGGCGCTCCGATCGACCCAATCAGAAAATACGCCGCAGCCAGGATCAGATACGCCATCGAGAGCGCGCGGCGAAATCCCAGCCGGTCGGCAGCGGCGCCGCCGAAGATGGCGAGAAACCATACCATGCCGCCGAAGATGCCCGTCAGAGTTCCGGTCTGCTCTGCGGAGAAGTTCAGCCGTTCCTGCAAATACAGGGCAAGAGAGGCGAACGCCCCATAGTAAGAAAGGCGCTCGAAGATCTCGCTGATATTGGCGACCCAAAAAGGACGCTCGAACCCCGTGCGAATCTCCTGCAAGCGTTCGGAAAAGCTCAAAAGTGGCTCCTCAGTTGTAGCGCCGGCATCTTGCCGGCTGCCGCGACGGCGTCTCTGCCCGTGCTCCGGACGGCCGTCACAGGGCCGCCGGGAATTGCCATGCTAAAAACCAATGCTCTTCTTGGACAAAAAGTTTTCCCGCGCAAAGCCGGTCGAAAAGCTTCATCCCCTCTGTGCCCCCCGTAGTTAAGCCTTTTGCCTGTCCCCGAAGATCGCCGTACCCACGCGCACGCAGTTCGATCCCTCTTCGATCCCTACTTCGAAATCGTGCGACATCCCCATGGAGAGCTCATCCATCGAGACGGCCGGCAGTTTGCGAGCGGCAATCCTATCACGCAATTCTCGCAGCTTGCGGAAGTAGGGCCTCGCATCCTGGGGATCGTCGGTAAACGGAGGCACGGTCATCAGTCCGCGGAACGCCAGCGCCTCCAGCCGGGGCGCGGCGATCAGCAATTCGTCGAGTGCGGGCGAGTCTGGGGCAATGCCGCTCTTTGCAGCCTCGCCACCGACGTTGATTTCGACCAGCACATTCAATCTCCTACCGAGTGCCCGCGCCGCCACATCAAGCTTTTCCGCCAGCTTCAGAGAATCCACCGAATCCACTGCACGAAATAGCTCCGCTGTCTTCGCAGCCTTATTGGTCTGCAGATGTCCGATCATGTGCCACTCGGCATCCCGCAAGTCCGCGAGCGCTCCGAACTTTGCGGCAAACTCCTGCACCCGGTTCTCGCCGAACAGGCGCTGTCCTGTGTTGTAAGCTTCGCGGATGCGCTCCGGAGGCTGCGTCTTGCTCACCGCCATCAGTGCGATCTCTTCCGGGGAATGCCCCGCCCGTCGCGCAGCGCCCGCCATGCGCTCGCGCACTGCCGCAACATTTTCGGAGATCGACATAGCGGGCTCAAAAAAGAATGCAGAAGTAAGAAGGCAGAATGAAGAAGGAAGACCTGATCTTGGATCGGTTCACTTCTGCATTCTGACTTCTTACTTCTGCATTCTAGTTCCTGTTCTCACATCATCGCCGTGGGTGGCGCCGGTTCGTTCGGATCGCCGGCAGCTGAAGCTGGCACAAAGATCATCAATGCGGCCAAGCCCACAAGAACAATCATCCCTCCCACCAGGTAAGACGGGTCGCTGAAGATCTGCGGCGGGTGGTTCGGCGCGCTCCACGACGGTACGAATTGCAGTCCCGCCCAAACCAAGCCTAACAAGGCTTCTCCGGCGATTAGTCCGGAAGCCACCAGCACCCCGGCATTTTCCACCCGGGCTCTCTGAGCGCTGTTGAATCCGCGGCGTTCGGCAACCCAATCTCCGACTGAGCGAAATACTCCACCCACAAAGATTGCGAACGTGGTGCCGAATGGCAAATACATGCCCACGGCCACCAGCATGGGACTTTTCACCTGCATCATAATCATCGCGATCCCGAACAAGATTCCCACCACCACCAGCGGCCACGCCATCTCGTGGCCAACAATCCCCATTGCCAAGGTCGCCATCAAACCGGCCTGCGGCGCTGGAAGGTCCGCGCCCCCAAAGCCCACCCCCCCGGCTCTAATGTTGCCTTCGTGCAGCAGCATCAGTGGCCAATACATCACCAGGCTGGCGACCACCACCGCGATCAGCTCCGCAGTTTGAATCATCTTGGGTGTGCCGCCCAGAATGTAACCTACCTTGAAGTCCTGCAAGAGTTCGCCCGCCACCGCCGAAGACACGCAGACCACCGCCGCTACGCCAAGAACCGCGGCGACTCCCGAAGTACCGGAGACACCCAGCGCAACCATCAGCAGCGCCGCGATCAGCAAGGTCGACAACGTTAGGCCGGAGATCGGGTTGTTGGACGAGCCAATGAATCCCACCAGATTGCCCGACACGGTGGCAAAGAAAAATCCCACCAGGATCATCACCACCGCGGCCAAAATCGCGGGCCCGACCAAGCCTGAGATTTTGATGTAGAGCAGACACATCAAAATAAACATTCCGGCGATCAACCCGAAGACTATTTTCGAACTCATATACCGTTCGGTGCGGGCCAGCTTGGCTTGCTCGTCAGCCGTCTGGCGCAGATCGGCGAAGGCCTTGCCGATTCCCGCGGTCAGGCTCGCGCGCATTTTGAACAACGTGTAGGCCGCCCCCACCAGCATTCCGCCGACAGCAATCGGACGCACAATATATCGCCACACCGCATCCGCCATGGTGGCCCAATTATCGGGCGTGTCGGCCGGAATGTATGCTTTGAGCTGCGGCCCGAGAAAAAAGATCATCAAAGGAACCAGCAGGCCCCAGGCCAGCACGCTGCCGGCAAACTGGATCGAAGCCAGCCGGACGCCGATGATGTATCCGACGCCGAGATAGGCCGGACTCACGCTCGGCGCCGCAAATACCGTGGTGCCTCCAGTGGCGAGTACGTGCGTGCTTCCCGTCGTGCCCAGACGGACTTGACTGTGTCCCAGACTGCCGACGCCAACGTGCAGGTCCGTGTCGGCGGCGAACAACCCGAATTTCCCCAGGATGTACACGATGCCGCCCAAGCCAATATTCCAGAAGAGATATTTCGCGGCTTGCGCGCCCCGCTGCCCGGCTTTGTGAATCTCCGATGCCGCCAACGATTCTGGAAAAGGCAGCTCTGGGTCTTCCACCATGCCGCGTCGCACGAGAGAAATGAATAGAACTCCCAGAATGCTGCCCACCATGATCAGCGCGGTGGATTTCCAATAAGCGTCGCCGGGACGGAATGACGGCCACGCCTTCGCCAGCACGAACGCGGGCAGGGTAAAGATCGCGCCCGCCGCGACGGACTCACCAATCGACCCCGCGGTTCGAGCGATGTTTTCTTCGAGCAGCGATCCCTTCCACGCCCGCATCGCCGCCATCGCAATCACTGCGGCCGGATACGTTGCCGCAATCGTGATGCCGGCACGCAGTCCAAGATAAGCATTGGCTGCACCCAGGACGACTGTCATCAGAAGTCCCAGCAGCACCGCGCGCAGAGTGAATTCCTTCATCTGCATGTGCTCGGGAACGAAAGGAATGTGTTTCTTGACGCCAGTTCCTGATTCGGGGACTGGACTGCTCATAGGTGGAATCCTCGTGGGGTGCGAAATGAAAGCAATGTCGTGAACTTACTCAAAAGGCTAAACGGCGCACGTTAGCACGCGGGCGGGCTCTATTACAAGTGGGATACGGGTCCGGCAAAGTATGGAACCCATGCCCAAAACGGCGTCTTCCTGATTGGCTTGTTACGCTCCTAGGCGTAAAATGGTGGCAATCGGTTGCTCGCCCCTTCGCAGGTTCGCATTTTCCGAGGTGCAACGTGGTAAAGAACTCTCCCGACCAGATCTGGTTTCAGAAATATTTTGAGTTCCACTGCGATGATTGCGGCAACGACACTGCCTTTCGTTCCCGTCGCCGCACGTTTTCCGAACGTTATCTGTTGCCGGTCTTTCTGTTGCAGCCCGTGCGCTGCTCGGAATGCTTCCGGAGGAGCTATCGGCTAGTCTTCATGCCGGCGCTGGACCGGCTGCCGCAAGCGGTCGGCAAGCAGCCTTCCTCGGTTGCGGGATCGGGGCACAGCCGTAACGTTGCCTAGCGGCTTGACCGCCGTTATACTGCTGTTAGGCAGGCAGAATCGCCCGCCTGCACGTTTTTTGCGGGCATCAGGGAGGCCGTCTTCAGCAGTAGCGGGAACCCAATTCGGGCTGCCCAGGCCAACACTGCAGTGGCAGGGTTTTCTATTGCTTGGCCCCAGAGCCGGTCTTGGGCCAGCCGAGTTTCCGGCCAGATCGCCGAGAGTCTTTTTGCCGTTTTGTTTCCTTCCGATTGCCGCTTGTGCGGCGCTCCTCTGGTGAAGATTTCCCGTCTACCGGTCTGCCAGGAATGCCTCGATTCCATGCATCCCATTGCGGGCGGACTCTGCACGATTTGCGGCGAACGGCTGTTCTCGTCCTATGCCTTGTCCGCGGCTGGGGGCGAGCCCCGCTGCGGGTTGTGCCGCCGCCTTGAGCCGGCTTTCGCGCGCGCTGTGGCTTACGGCAGCTATGACGGCGGATTACGCGAGCTAATTCATCTGCTGAAATATGGGAGCGTACGCCCGGCCGCGAATGTCTTGGGACGCATGCTGGCAGAAGCCATCGCAAGGCTCGAAGCCGATTTCCAAACCGACTCCATGGTTATGGTCCCTGTGCCCTTGTTCCGCGCCCGGCTTCGTAGCCGCCAGTTCAATCAGGCAGAGATGATTGCGCGGGCCGCTATGAAACTCAACCCAGTCCCGGGGCGGTTGCGTTTGTGTGAGGAAGTCCTCGAGAGGAAGCGCGAAACGCCGTCGCAAACCGGCCTTACCCGCCGTCAGCGTCGCGAGAACGTGCGAGGCGCATTCGCAGTGGCGCAGCCTGACGCCGTGAAAGGCCGCGAAGTACTGGTGGTGGACGACGTCTACACCACCGGAGCGACAGTTTCCGAGTGTGCGCGCGTGTTGCGTCGCGCCGGCGCAACTAAAGTTTGGGTCGCAACCGTCGCCCGTACTCTAAAGGCTTCCGCGCAGCAGGTGGAGGTTCAACTCGCAGACGACGCGGTTAGCGTTGAAGAATTCCCTGCCGCGCGCGAAGTTCCACTGGCTCGTGCGGCGGGCAGTTAGGTTAAGAATGACGCGCGCGTCGGTTGCGGCAAAGGATTGAACATCGATCGCGAGCAAGTGGGCAGAAGCGGTTCGAGGAGACGAGCAAAGCATCATGTCAGCCAGAATCGAAGCCGAAGCCGGACCACCAGGCCGACACGCCGCCGGCTTGTTCGCAGCGGCGGCCATGCATCGCGATGGCGACGGCAATGGCAATGCGTTGCACGCGCCCGTCCTCGTACTGAACGCATCCTACGAACCCATCAACGTTTGTGCGGCGCGCCGCGCCCTGGTTCTGGTGCTCAAGGGCGTGGCCATGACCGAAGAAGAGAATGGACACTTCCTGCACGCAGCGCGCATCGCTATGCGGGTGCCCTCGGTGATCCGCCTGCTGGAGTACCGCCGCATCCCGCACCAGAGCCGCGCTCTGTCGCGGAAAAACATTTTGCTGCGCGACCGCAACACCTGCCAGTATTGCGCCACCGTGCTGCCCTCGAGTGAGTTGACGCTCGATCACGTCATCCCCCGCTCCCGCGGCGGCTCGTCTACCTGGGAAAATCTTGTGGCTTGCTGCCACACCTGCAACCGCCGCAAGGGCAACCAGTTTCCCCTCGAAGCCGGCATGAAACTGATGCGCGAGCCCCGCGCCTTCAACCTCCACACCAGCCGCCACATCATGCGTCTCATGGGCCGGTCGGACGATAAGTGGCGGAAGTATTTATTTTATTAAAGTTTCAATGTTCCGGAGTTTCAAGGTTTCAAGGACATGTGCCCCGGCCACGGCACCGCCAACCTGGACCGAAGCTCTGAGAGTTAGAAATTTCAGGAGAAGAGCGTGGCGCGTTCGTATCGCGAACTGCTCGTCTGGCAAAAAGCAAAGGCGCTTGCCGTCCAGATTTACCGAGCCACAGAGCAGTTTCCGAAAGCCGAAACTTACGGCCTTACGTCTCAGATCAGACGAGCCGCCGTTTCTGTTGCATCCAATATTGCTGAGGGTCAAGGAAGACTAACTGTCGGCGAATTCCTACACTTTCTTGGGCAAGCGCGCGGTTCGCTGCTGGAACTCGACACGCAATTGGCCATCGGGCTAGACCTGACCTACATCAAGCCGGATCAGCACGAGATCCTGGATGGTGAAATCTACCAAGTCCTAGGTCTTCTAAATCGTCTCATCGAGTCCCTGCGCAAGGGTCGCGGTCAGCAGGGTTTGAAACCTTGAAACTCTGAAACCTTGAAACGTGGTTCCTGCTACTTCTGCGGCGGCTGCGCATTCGGCGCCGCATCCGGCTTCTGCTGATCCGGCGCTGGAGTCTGATCCGGCGGCGATTTCTGATCCTTCTGATCCCCCTTCGGAATCTCCTTGCCCTGATACAGAATCCTCACATTCGATCCAAACCGCTTGTAGTCTTCATACTTCACGATCTCGCGGATGTGAACGTCTCCGGTATTGAAGGTCAGCGTATCGTCGGCGCGGGTGTAGGTGGGGAACCAGTACTTGCCATCGATCTGCTCCCGCCAGGTGGTGAACTTCGGGTAGAGGTGCTCTTCCTTGCCCTTCTTCTTCGTATCCCGAATCTCCGGGACCGCCTTGCCGTAAGTCTTTACGATCTGAAAATCCTGGTCGTCCACCCAGACGCGTCCCTGGAAGTATCGCTTCTTGCCCACGATCTGTTTCGGAGCAATGTCGAAAACGTAACAGTGCAAGGTGTCTTCCTGCTGCTGCCCAACGTAGAGGATGTTGTATTCCGGAACTTCTTCGGTGGTGAGCACGAAGGGCAGGCGATTACGGAAATCCTGGACGTCGCCCTCGTCGAGCCCGAGTCCTCCCTGCTCCAGCGTGGATTGCGGAGCGAACACGACGTTCTCGATGCGGTGCCCCTTGTCGTCGTAGAGCACGTCGAAGACTTCGTGGTACTCGCCGGTGACGGTGTCGCCGTCGCGGGTTTGCACCTTGATGTCCTGCCGGTAGGTGTATTGCTCGCGCGCTTCCTTGAACAACTTTTCCCGTCCGGCAAAGCGCGGGATGATCTCCTCAGGCTTGGTGCCTGTCGGCAGCGCGTTATCGAGCGGGCCTTCTTGCGCCGTGGTCGGCACGGCGGCCAGCGCGCCCGCCAGAAGGCAAAGAGCGACAGTAGTAAGAGCGCTGCGGGGAACCAGTTTCATGCTTCTAGTTTACCGAATTGTCGCTAGGGGCGTCGCTTGCGACGGTCGGCAGGACACACCGTGTCTGTAGAGACCGCGGCGACCCTCCCCCGACCCCTCTCCGCTCAGCGAGGCCGGGGGCAGGGCGCTGCAGTTCTGCCACTTATTTGGATGCCGTATCGGTGAAGGGGTTGCCGGGACATCATGTGCTTTGTCATCCCCTCAGGATTGTGATCCTGAGTGCTACGATGTCGACAGTCGTTCCTCCTGGTCAATCTTCTGACCAGAAGCGAATTTGTTGTTGTCACCACCAATGTTTTCTGCAATAAGCAGCTCATCATTTAAGAGATTTATTGAGTCTGATGGTTCGAGGTGCGGTATGCAATTGAAGCCCTTCCTGCTGGATATGTGGCTGGACGAGTACGAGCATGATATTGAATTCAACCTCGCGTCCAGCGAGGGGCCGAGATGGACCGTAAATGCCGTGTTGAGCCTCGCGGGCGAGGAAGAGCGGCAGCGGTTCCTCAATCATGAATTGGTCTATGGCCGTCCAGCGGGGGCCGACGGGCTGCGTGAAGCGATCGCGGAAATGCACGATGTGAGCGCGGAGTGCGTGCAGATCATGACCGGCGCCTCGGAGGCTCTGGTCGTCCTGATGTGGCTGGCGGCTGAGCCTGGAGCCAACGTGATCTTGCCCCGGCCTGGATACCCACCCTTTTCTGCGCTGCCCGAATCGCTAGGTATTGAGACCCGCTTTTACGGAATGCGTAAGGAAAACAACTTCAGCGTCGACGTTGAAGAGATCATGAGGCTCGCGGATGCGAGGACGAAGCTGATTCTGGTGAATAGCCCGCACAACCCGACAGGCGCGACCATGAGCGATGCGGAGCTGGACAGGTTGCACGAGTTCACCTCGGCGCGTGGAATCCAACTTGTGAGCGACGAGGTGTATCACCCGATTTACCACGGACGAGAGACCAAATCGGCATCGCGACTGCCGCAAGCGACTGTGATCCACGACTTCTCGAAAGCATTCTCCCTGCCCGGCATTCGTACGGGATGGATGATTGAGCACGACCGAAAACGCCGGGAGCGCTACTGGAATGCCCGCACATATTTTTCGATCTCGAACAATTCGGCAGGCGAGATGCTTGCCGAAATCGCGATGCGCAAACGCGATGTGATTCTCGGGAAAACGCAAGAAACCGCAACCCAGAACCTGCAGCACCTCGATCGCTTTATGGCTGGGCATCGCGAAACGCTCGGGTGGATTCGCCCGCAAGGAGGAATGGCCGCGTTTCCCTGGCTGGTCAGCGGAGAGAACGCCCGGCCTTTCTGCCAGGCTGCGGCTGAACAGGGAATTCTGCTCGCCCCAGGGGATTGTTTCGACGCTCCGTCGCATTTTCGACTTGGCTTTGCCGCCACCGGACCCGAGTTTCCACGAGCTTTAGATCGCTTGGGCAAACTCGTGAAGAGCTGGCCGGCGCAAGAGTCCATCACAGCCTCTAAGCCGCAGTAGCGATAGTGTCTAAGTGTGCGTTTGTGATTCCGTTTCAGGCACTACCGTAGTAGCTAGCAGCTAGAAGCTAGAAGCTTTCTCCTGCTACACTCATCCGTTTGCCGAGGAGAGTCCGTCATGCGCCGTCTCTTTCTTGCTTTTCTTGCCCTTATCGTTCTCGCTTTTCCCGCCTTCGCCCAGGCTAGGCATCCCTTCACTTTCGAAGACATGATGAAGCTGAAGCGCGTGGGTGAGCCGGAAGTTTCGCCGGATGGCAAGTGGGTGATCTTCAGCGTGGTCGATGTGAGTCTCGAAGCCAACACGAAGACGCCGCACATCTGGATCGTGCCTCTTACTCGCGGAGCGGCGGACGCCCCGTCCGCCCAGGCCGAGCGAATCCTCATCGCCGATCAGGACGCCGATCGCCCTCGCTGGGCGCCGGATGGGAAGCGGTTTGCATTTTTGTCGACGAAAGAAGGCGGATCGCAGGTTTGGATTGCGGAATTCGACGGCGCTGCGGGATCAGTCACCGGCGTTCACAGGCTGACCTCGATCGCCACCGAGGCTGGCGGCGAACTCTGGTCGCCGGATGGCAAAAATATTCTGTTCACCTCCGACGTCTATCCGGAATGTGACGGACAACCTGACGAACTCAAATGCAATGCCGAAAAGCTCGAAGGCCACGAGAAATCGAAAGTAAGGGCGCTGGTCTTCGATCGCCTTCTTTACCGACACTGGAATGCTTACAAGGAAGGCAAGCGCACCCACATTTTTATGATTGGGCTTGTAGGTTTCGACAAGAAGCCCAATCCGCCGTTGCACCCTTTCTACACAGATTTGACCCCCGGCGACTATGATGCACCCGTGTTCTCGCTCGGCGGGCAAGACGACTATGCCTTCTCGCCCGATGGCCAGGAGATTTGCTACACCTCGAACCACGACAAGAATCCGGCTGCTTCCACCAACAACGATCTCTGGATCGTGCCATTGGTCTGGTCAGTGGGCTTCGTGGGCGGACTGGGCGGGGATGATCGGACAATTACGGTTCCCTCGGGTCTGGCCAAGAACATCACCGCCGACAATCCTGCCAGCGACTCGACGCCGCTCTATTCGCCCGATGGCCGCTACATCGCCTACCGCGCCCAGCAGCGTCCGGGATACGAGAGCGACCGCTTCCGCCTGATGCTCTACGACCGCAAGACGGGAGAGAGGAAGAATCTGACGGAAAAGTTCGATGAGTGGATCGGAACCTACGCATGGGGCCCCGACTCCTCAAGGATTTATTTCGCGAGTGAGGTCGAAGGCCAATCGTGGATATGGCTCATAGAGTTAAAGAAAGAACTGGTCGTCAATACTGTTCCCATCAAGAA
Source organism: Acidobacteriaceae bacterium (assembly GCA_003140075.1). GTDB lineage: Bacteria > Acidobacteriota > Terriglobia > Terriglobales > Acidobacteriaceae > Sulfotelmatobacter. Next base: position 18,594 of record PLIO01000099.1, read on the forward strand.
CGGAATTCGGCGTATCAGCGATGGATTCAACGGCGACCTTGTCGTCGCTAATAGTGGCGACGACCTCATCTTTACGCGAATGTCGCTCAAACGACCGAACGAGATATACAAAATCCCTCTTCCTGACTTAGAAACGAAGGTTGAGCCAGAAGCATCGCAGCTGAGCCACCTTAACGACGAACCTCTTTCGCAGATCGAGGTGTCGAAGCTGGAATCCTTCTACTTCCCTGGCGCTCACGGCGACAAAGTCCAAGGCTTCCTGGTCAAGCCCCCCAACTTCGACTCCTCAAAGAAATATCCCGTGAAATTCCTCATCCACGGCGGGCCGCAGGGCGCGTGGGGAGACGACTGGAGCTATCGCTGGAACGCCGAGCTCTTCGCTGCACCAACTTCTGCGACGCCGAGCGGCTACGTCGTCATCATGATCAACTTTCACGGCTCGACCGGCTACGGACAGAAGTTCATCGACGCCATCAACGGCGACTGNNACCGACCGCTTCAAGTGCCTGGTGTCGCACGATGGCATGTTCAACGCCGAATCCGCCTGGGGAACGACCGAAGAACTCTGGTTCAACGACTGGGAGTTCAAAGGCACTCCCTACGACAATCGCGCGAGTTACGAGAAGTGGTCGCCGCACCAGTACGCCAAGAATTTCAAGACGCCGACGCTGGTCATACACGGCCAGAAAGATTATCGCCTCGACGTGAGCGAAGGCTTGCAGCTTTTCACCACGCTGCAAATGGAGGGCGTGCCCTCGAAGATGCTGTATTTCCCCGACGAAGGCCACTGGGTGCTCAAGCCGCAGAATTCGCAGCTCTGGTACAAGACGGTCAACGACTGGGTAGATCAGTGGACAAAAGATCAGGGGACGAAGAAGTAATCGGGCTTCGGGGTTCGGCTTTCGGGCTTCAGCAAGTCTAGTCCTTCGCTTACGTCGAGAACCTAACGCTCAAGGATCATCTGACGGAGCTACGAGCACGCGCTGCGGCGGTCCTTTGGGCGCGAAAACGCGTCCGGGCCCGGGGTTGCTCGAGGGCGGAGAGACGCTCCCGCTGCTGGCGGGAAAGCTTTCCATCACATCCTGCAGCGTGGCCGAGGTTCCGGCCGAAACTTGGATTTGAATCTCCAGCATACCGGTGAAAGATCCCACCGACGGAACGAAGCTGGCCAATCCGTTGGCATTGCTCTGCACGCTGCTCTGGCTCGCACTCAGAATGACGGGCATCGCCGTTTGTGTGGCCGTGGGGTCGTCCGGCGTCAGGATTGGGTTGTTCCCTGCCGGGCGCAGCACGGTAGATTGAAACAGCACGCTCGCTCCCAGAATCGGATTCGGCGGTGTGGACGAGTCAGTCACGCGCACCATCAAAGGCTGAAACGCCGTCCCCGTTACGACCTGGCCCGCGCCAGACACGGCCTGCAAGTTCACCAGCGCTGCAGCTACCGCGTTCCCGTAGACGGTTTGGCAAGGACTGTTTCCGGGCGCGACGCAAGCGGAGAGTTGCACGTTCGCCGTGAAGTTCGTCAACGTGAGCGTGACCGAGGCGTAGCCCGCGCTATTCGTCGCCGCGCTTGCCGCACTGAGCGAACCGGAGCCCTGTGTAACGGTGAAGTTCACCGTGGACCCATTCTGCGGCACGCCGCTGCTGAGCACCCGCGCGGTGATTGGCACGCTCACGGTGGCTCCCTGGGCAACCCATAGATAGGGCGTGGTTACTCCGATGTCCATGGAAGAAGACGTCGCCGATAGCGTGCCCGTAACCGACTGCTCCGGGCTATAGACGCCGGGTGCGAGCGTCGCCGTAATAGTGGCGACCCCTGTGGCTCCGGGCGTAACCCACGTAGAAGCCATTCCGCTTTCATCGCTGGCTACCGAGCAACTGGTAGCTCCAGCGCAGGCTGAGAGCGTGGCGCCGTTCGTCGTCGCCCATCCTACAGTTGCGCCGGCTACAGCGGTGACGCCATCGGACTCAACCACCCGCACGCTCACGGGATTAGTAGCCTGCGTTCCAACCGGCGTAGGCGGATTTGCTCCCTGCAACAGAAGTATCTCGTCGGTGGCAGCTGCCCCGAAGGTGAGCGCATTGGTCATGATGGAAAATGCGCCGCTCACCGGGTCCGTAATCGTGACGGTCTGCAGCCCGTCACTCTCGGCAGGAGCGGTCACCAGCATCTGGCTGGCGTTGGTGGCCAGGAGGGGCGCACCTGTGTTGCCCACAGTGATGCTTAACCCAGGCGCAAAGCCAGTGCCTTGCAGAGTAATCGCGCCGCCGGTAATCGGGACACGAGCCGGGTTTACCGAATCTCCGTAAAGCACGTGGGCGTGGTACTGATAATCGGGCCGGCCGTCGCCGCGCAGATCAGCGATGCCGATGATAAAGCTGTTCGAACTCAGGATTTGGGCATCGAGACGGCTCATCGCGAAGGTTGCCGAATTGAAGGGCGCCGGTGTAAGCGCCGGAGGAGCAGTTCCCTGAGGATCGCCCAGAGTCCAAATCCCGACCACCGGCTCGGCTTTAGACTCACTCGGTGCGCCGGTTTCATCCAACGCGGTGACGGCCACCGACAAGGTGCGGTTAGCTTGTGCCGTGATCAGAAAATATCCCACGTCTCCGTAGCCGCTCAACGAATCCACCCAATCGCCCGGGGAGAGAACAGTAGCGGGAGCGCTCCACGTCTCGGTCGCCGCCCACTGCGGGACGGGCTGGGCGCTTCCGGCCATGGGCACGTCCTGCTCAAACTCTCCGCCTGCGCTCACGGTGACCACGATGGGCGGAAACGTTCCGGAAGGTGCCACCTGGGAGCCGTCGTAAGGGTACACGCCGGCCGACCACACCGGATCGACAGCTTCGATCGAAAGCTGATATTGCGCCGTACTTGCGCCGTTCGGGATCGGCAGTTCACCAAGATCGAAAAATCCTTCCACCGTTGCATCGGTTGATCCGAACTCGCTATAGGCATTGCCCAGCGGATCGGTTAAACCCGTGATGGGATTGCCCGCATTGCCTGTGAAGAGAAAACCGGAAACCGAGGAGGCCGAGTACTCAGTCGACGGCTGATTGGTGGAAGGATCAATCCAATTCGCAACCACGTTCACGCCCTGCATCGGCTGGGCTTCGCCTCCCGTGTGATCCACAAAGTAAACCGAGCCATAAATGCGGGCCGTGGAAGCGGAGTTGCCGGACGTGCCGACGGGATACAACCGCGAAAGCGCGGCTACATCATCGGGCGCGAGTTGGTAGGGGTTCGCATAGCAGATAGTGATCGGCACGCACGTAACCGGGTCCATGTAGTGCATGACGGGAAAGCCGGCAAAGTCCGCGGGGCTGGGGGGAGGGTTGCCAGTGATCACGTTCAGATTCAGCTGCGACCAACCCAGGCCGAGTACGTTGCCCAGCACTCGAACGAGCCGGTATTCCAGGTCTGTTAGTTGCGACGACTGCAACGCGCACTGGCCGTTGATGACCACCAACGCGTGCAGGAAGTTCGCTCCCGTACCGAAGTTATCCACGCCCCCATAGACCGCGTTCCAGAAGCACTGCGAGGTGTCGCCGGCGCCAGACCCCAGCAAAGCGTCAGTTACCGTGCCGTCGTAGTCGTAGACGATTCCGACCGGGGTTTGCGTAGCGGAGGGAGTGATATCGGCGGGGGCGGTGACGATTCCATTCGAGTTGACCTCGATGTTGCTGCCATTAACATCTTCGGCAAGCTGGCCGGCGGCATTTGCCGTGAGAGCGGCCGTGGAAACGGCAGTCCATTGGCTAAAGGCTCCAGCCACAAAAGAATTCGCGGCCGCGTTAGGCAGGATGGGGCTGAGGTCGCCCTGATCTGTGTAGTAGTTCACTTGTCCTGAGGACCAGGTCAGCGGTTGACCCATGGTCGTGGAGTTGAAGAAGCTGGAGCCCGCCACATATTCGGGGCCGCCGGCGCGGGCGAGCAGGCGGAAGAAAAGAACGATCGCCAGGGCTGCAGCCAGCCGGAACAAGAACGATCGCACCGCCGCGTTTTTCTGTCTGGTCACTTCTGGCTCATTCCTCCCCGCCCGCACGGCGGACGGCGTCTGCGAAATTGGCGTAAGAGACAATCGTTTTACCGCCGAGGATCGGATCCGCCCCAAAGGCGATAATGTGCTGCGCGCTCATCACGATCCTGCCCTGGGAATCCACGGCGAAGCGGCCCATCGCCCCAGCCACCGGGCTGGTGAGGCCTAGCCGGCTCGGGGAATACAGAAACAGAAGCACGCGTTCACCAGCGTAGTAGCGCTCACCGCTGCTCCGAAGACCGGCCCACTCGTGGATCGTCAGTTCTTCACCTACAGCAACGCCTCGCAGAGCGTTTTCAACCTGGAAGGTGACGGTAGTTGAGGCAGGTTGCCCGGAGGACGGGGCGACATGTCCTATGGAGGTGACCTGGCCGGAGAAAATGATTCCCGCGCCGCGAACCAGATGTTGGAAGACGAGTCCCGGTGGAACGGTGGTGCTTGGACCAACCGGATAAAGCGGGGGCCTGTTGGGAGGAGGAATCGAGACTGCTGCAATGGGCGCGTAGTAGCGCAAGGGCGCAAGGTTCGGGGCCGGCACGGGGGCAACGGCCAGCGGATGATCCACGACCGCATCCTGCCCACGCAGGAGACTGGGCGTTGCAAAGCTCAACAAGAATGCGGCGAGCAGACGCCAGCAACTGCCGGTCATAACGACCACCTGTTATCGAATGTCTGCTCGGAGGATTCTGGAAACCGAGCCCATCCTAATGGGCCGCCGGGGTGGATGCAGTGACGGATGTCACGCAGGGCCTGTGGATTTCTCTATCTTCGGGAGTAGCGGCACGACCTGGGAAACGCGCAACATAAGCAAGAGGGATCGCGCTGGGGGTTCACTGCGCCGCCCCGCGCGGCTCCGCCGCGGCTAAACCGTTGGCCTAAAACTGCCGACGGGCAATGTAGGACGTGCCCAACGTGAAGATTCTCTTAGTCGATGACAGCAAAACCATCTTGCACGAAAATGAGCGCGTGCTAATCAAAGCTGGCTATGAGGTGGTTTGTGCCGAGGACGGCCAGTCCGCTCTGGATTTGGCCCGGGAACGAAAGCCCGATCGGAATCCTGCTGGACATGATCCTGCAGTATTCCCGTGGAGAAATAGGAGCGCTCCTGCCTGAACCGTTGCACCGGATCACTCAATTCCTCAAACTGCCGATCTTCTTTCAATTCCAACCTAGAGCGCGTGCCGTTGATGTTCTTCGGCGCTGAGATTGGCCCCGGCCAGCAGCAGCAACCCCGTCAGAAATGCCCAGAACATCAGGCTCACCGAGAGCGCGAAGGGGCCGTACACCTCGGCGAAATTCAGCCAGGGCAAAGCCAGAATGTAGCCATACTTCAGAGCTTCGGAAAGTAACCCCATGATGATGGCCGTAGGCATCACCGCACGAGCCGGAACCTTGCCGTTGGGCAGCAGCCAATAAATCAGGAAGAAGATGGCTATACTGGCCGCGATGGCAGAGACCTTCATCACTAAAAATCCCACCAGGCGAATGAATCCGGTGCCATGGCCACGCAGCAGGAATCCCATCAACGACACATTGCCCGCAGTTAAGGCGATCGACAGCAGAGCCAGCACGCCGCAACCGAAGGCCAGTCCCAATGAGATCAACTGGTTGCCAAAGTACGAGCGGTTGTTCGGGAATCGCCAGATACGATTGAGCGCGACCTCCAGCGGCATAAATATCCCGGAAGAAGTCACCAGCAGGATGGCCAGGGAGACCGCTTGCACGCTGTGCCGCGTGGTCACCATCGCATTCAAGTTGCGAATGACGAACTCCTGGCCGGCGGGAAGATTGTCGCGCAGCAACTCCACCACCACGTCGTACATCACGCGTGAATGAAAGACGCGCCGGATCAGCGTCATCAGCAGCACTACGAAGGGAAAGAACGAGAGGATCGAGTTCGCGGCAACGGAGAAAGCAAAAGTATGCACGTCGGTCCGCAGAAGGTATCTCACGGTGGAGCCGACCATCCCCTGGGAGCGCCCGCGGCGGGGGCCCTGCGGGCTGGCCGGCGCGGTCTCCGGCAGCAGCGGAGCCGTAGTTGTAGTTGGATCGGACACGGTTGTTTGTCTAATCCTATCAAAGGCTTGCGGGCTGGGCTCACCGCCTCGAAGAACGAAGGCCTAGGACCTGGGCCGCGTCGTTTCTTATACTTCGTGAAAGGATCGCGAACGTGACTCAGGGTTATGTTGGACGGTCTGCTAATTTTTCTTGCGAATCGATTTAATACTCCTTATTATCGGGTGCTCATTCCTCGATGCATGTCGGGTGATGAGTTCGTAAGGCAGGTTGACGTCTTGAGTAGGGCCGTAGAAATCAGCGTCGAGGGTCCAGGGCTCCGAAAGTTCGCGCCGCATTTTCTTTATGCGGTGCCGAACCGAGGAGTCTTTCGCTTTGGGGCAATTTCTTCGACACGGCGAGACGCAACCGAGTTCCACCGGCTTTCTTGAGGGGGCGTCCCGGTTCGCCGGGACAACGATACAAGAACTCCGGGGAACTTATTCTTCGCGATCAGTCGAAAGGAGTTTTTCCGTGAGAGAGAAGGGAACAGTGAAGTGGTTCAACGGGGCGAAGGGATATGGATTTATCCAGCGCTCCACGGGGGAAGATGTTTTCGTTCATTTCTCCGCCATCCAGGAGAACGGCTACCGCTCGCTCAACGAGGGTGAGACCGTGGAGTTCGATCTGCTGAAAGGCCCCAAAGGCTTTCAGGCCGGCAACGTCGTCCGCGCCTAGCCGCGATCCTTGTCGATTGCCACCCTCCCGTTCCCAGCGGGAGGGTTTCTTTTTGTCTGCGCGACCGCCGCGAGACTCCAGCCCCGGAGGGGCGGCATACGATAGCCCCGGACGTAAGTCCGGGGTAAGCCCCAAAAACAGGAACCGAGTCCCGGAGGAACCTGTGTCGTAGCTGGATTGAGACTGGAGACTCGAAGGGGCCGCCGTGCCCCCGGAGGACGCCCGAAAACAGCCCAGCGTTTCAACGCCCGGCAGCACGCCACAATGAGAACCCCGTCCCGGACGGGACGGCTGAAATGATCGCCGGACGGCCGAAGAAGCCCTTGCCAGATTCTAAGCAAGACAGCTTAGTCTTTGCCGCGTAGCGGTAAAATCGGAAATGTCCCGTCTGTTCCCGGACTCGTTATGGGAGGCTTAGTTCGGGTTGCCGATCAATAAACAATCCCAAGTCAGAGAATTGCTGTTATAAGCTGTGATGGTTACGGTAGTTCCCGAAATGCTGCATTTAGCCCAGTTCGCTGTGCTTGGAAGTGTGTCCGCACCATCATACGAAACAAACGTCAAGGGCGTGCTGGAGAACGAATTACTGATCGAAAACGTGCAAGTCGGACCTGAGGACATGGCACAACTACCTGCATATTTCCCAGTGGCGGACTGATTGATATGCCCGGAACTGGTGACGGTTCCAGTGGTCAGGATGCCGGTAATACTAATGCCCGTGCAGGTCGCGTTCGTACACCCAACGGTTTGGGATCCGCTGGAGCTTCCGTCGTAGGGTTGTCGTGCCCCCAGCGGTCACAGTCAAGCCAGTAAAACTTCCGGCCGCGGGAGTGGTACCGCCGATCGCTCCCGGCGAAGCAAACGTCGCTCCGCCTAACGTCGAGGCATTTACCGCAGCGTTACACCCAAACCCCGTCGAGGTTGTCCAGATCAAGGCGTCGGCGGCTGCGGAACAGCTCGGCATTGCTAATGCCGTGGGAGATGCAGAGCTAGCCGTCCCATTGCCCACTACTGTGTTGGCCGTCTGCGTTGCCAGCCCCGTCAATGGAACATCGCCAGCTTGAATAGCGGACGAAGTAAAATACGTGCCGTTTCCGCGGAGATAGTTGGCGGCCGTGGGTGTCGCGCTGCCACCTATTGGGACGCCGGAGTCGACAACGTCGTAGGTGGAGTCGAAGCTGGCGAGGTGTCCGCTGGTCAGCGTTCCGTACGATGTTTGAATGGAATAATTAGTATTAATAAGGCCAGCATTAGTAAGAAGAGTGGTTGCGTTCGAAGCGGGCAAGTAGCTCAGATCCAGAGTGGGAGCGGCAACGACCGACGGCGCTGTTCCCGTGTACCCGCCCCCCCCGCCTGAGATGTATACCGAAGAGATTGTCCCAGTTGAGGCGCCCGTACCGAGGATGAAATTACACGTCGCTGGAGTGCTCGGAGCCGGACTGCCACCCGAGAAATAGCAGGGCGGAGGTACAAAATAACCTAATCCGCCCGCAGTCACGCCTGAGGTGCAGCTGCCAGTAAAACCACTGACCGCGTTCGATGTTAATGCCACACCACAGAATGTGGCTCCCGTTCCTAATGTTCCGTACCAGAAGCCTGTGGCCGCGGTTCCAGGCGGGACAGCCCCGTACGCCGTTACAGATGGGGGCGCGAAAAAATTGATCGAGTTGACGGTTAAACCGGCACCACCTATTGAAGGTGCCGCCCCTTGACTCATGCTGACTCCGCCTGCGCCGCTGCCGTTTGCAGCGAAGCCATTGGCTTGGACCGTAAGCGGTCCGCACGTGGATGGCAAGCACGTAGCGGTGATGGCAACTGTTGTCTGGGCAACCGCGTACGTGGAAGCTGCCAGGAAGAGGGCTAGAGCGATGTTCTTCAATTCGAGCCTCCCAATCAACCTGATCGCTTGGGGCAAATCCCAGGGCCCGTGCTGCAAGAGTTAACTTAGCCCGACATACTGGCTCCGACAATTGGCTTGATTGGTTCAGCTTTGGTGTCGAGGAATGTGCAGGCACCGGCTCGTTCCTCGCCTTTGTCAGGCCTCTCGCGAGATCCCCCGTATATTTCCTTGCATGAAGGAGCTGAGGGGCGTATCCTTGCAAAGTTCTCGGTCTGCTTCCTCCCCCGCTCGATTCAGATCTCTCTCAGGAGGAGTACTGTGAAAAATCTTTTGGTTTCGATTGGGATTGTAGCAGTGCTAGCTATCGCGCCGTTGACAACTCCCGCTTTCTCGCAGAGCGCCGAGAGGAGCGGGGCTGGCGCGGGAACACCACCGCCGTACTGCAACCCGTGCCTATTCTATGGGGGCGATTTTGACAGTAACGGACCCTATCCAAATGCATTGGCGAACCAAGACACCGCTCAAGAAGGCTCGACCATGTATGTTCCTTTTGCCGTGCCACCTAACCAGACATGGACGGTGACTGGTTTGTTCTCAAATAACATGGTGACGAACCCCGATCTTTCTCCTCCGCAAATCGCGTGGTCGATCTCGACCGGGGTGAGTCAGGGAAGCCCGGGGACGTTAATCGCATCGGGCCTGACCAAGGCATCGCTCACTCCGACGGGGCGAAGTTGGGAAGGCATGAATGAATACACCGCGCTGGGGCTTCTGAACGCGGACGAGCTCGTCACGCTGACGTCGGGCCACTATTGGATGACGGCCGTGCCGGTATGCACTTTTAATGCGCCCCCGAAGTTTCCGTGCACCGGTGCGAGTTACTACATCTCCGGCGTTGAGGATGTCCCGGCTCCGCATGCAAAGGGCTTCGAGTCGACAGACGAGTCGTATTGGAACGCTCCTTGGGACGGCTGGAACTACTCCGAAACGGGAGGGCCTAGTGGGTTGTGCTCGATTCCCGGCAACGGTGGCGGATGTGATAAATTTTCGGCTGGAATTTTGGGGCGTGCCCAACTCAATTGAGACTGACACTGTCAGTAGGCTTAGAAGATGTCGCCTACTCCATCCAGAAGGCCCGCGGTGCCAAGTATTGTAGTCGTAGCAGATGGCATTCCCGAAGCCGCGTTCTGAATCGCGTTGCTGTTCGCGGTGGCGGCGCCCGGATAAGTCCCGCTGGGGCAGCTCGATCCGTAGGCGCAGGCGAATTCGGGGATGCCTAACTCAATTACGTTAGTGCCATGCTGGGTTGCGAGAGCCAGCACCTCTGAAAGGCTGGCGTTTGGGTTATTCGGATCGTAAATACAGATAACGCTTGTACCGCTGGCAAAATACGAGGAGCAGAGCTCTTGAAGCTCGATGTAAGGAAGTTTCCCGGTCATGTAGTATCGCGTTTCGCACCAGTTATCAGAACAGCAGCTTTTGCCCTGAAATGGAATCCGACACTGTGCGACGTTCCCTATGAGGAATAAATCTGTTGTTTGTAGGCCTTGGGTGCCGTAGCCGCCGTAGTAAGGCGCCTCGGCAAGTGCGCCTTGAGCTTCCACGTCGGCCCAAGTACAATCAACTCCTGGTGATGTGCTAAGACCGGTGCCGCAGTTGATCAGGGCCATCATCACCCAGCTCGGCTGGGGACTCAGTCCTTGGATCGTTGTCACGTTCGTTGCGTAAATCTGCAGGGCTTGGTTTGTCCAGATCCCCTTGAGCTGCGCGTCGTTGAGGGAACCGACAAGGGTTAAGAGGTGCTCAAAGGACTGCGCACCGGCTATGGTTGCTTCCTCACCGACACCAACTCCCGTTCGGATATACCGAATCTGGCTCGCTCTCGACACGCTGGCGTAGTGGGTTAAAGCGCTCTCATAGAAGAGCTGCTGGGAATAGGCGAATGGTGTCTCCCATACCGCAGGCATGCCACTTGCAATCTGTTGCAGCGAGTCGCTCGAGGTGGCAGAGGCAGAGTTAAGGGCGATGCTTTCTCCGAGGTCGTTCCATGTGCAGGTGTTATCACACGTGGGAGTAGATCCAGTATTCCACGGGCTAACTGAGGTTCCGGATGTGCATTGTCCTGTAACGCTCGTTGGGCAGTCAATGAGGCTGACGAATGCCTCACTGTAATAGTGTCCATTTGGTTGAACGGCGCTTATGATTGCATTCGGCTGGTAATTTGTGCTCTGCTGCCAAGCGAGCCCGCCGGGATAGTCGCCGTCGAAAACCACGTCCTGAAGGGGCGCATTAGTCCCCCGGTCCTTCCATGTGCAGGAGCCGTCGGTGGTATTGCCGCTCGATGTAGACCACATTGTGGATCCGGGGTTGGAGGGACCACTCTGGCATACACCGCCATTCAGTCCAGTCGATAGTAGTTGATAATAGTGTGTAGAGCACGCAACGGGGGATGAGTAGCCGCATGTTATTGTGTAGCCTATGGGGTAGGTATGGCTTGCTTGCCACGGCTGCGCGGCGTAGTTCGCCCAGGTCTGGGTGAAGATATACTGGGGAGCCCAGGTATTGTTCCCTCCGTTCGTGACGCTCTTGAAGTTGAGGTTGACGGTGCACGCGGTTGGGACTCCCCTGAGGGAGAGGCCGCACGAGGCGCCCGTCCACGTGGCGAAGGAAGGCGTGCCGGTGTCCGGCCAGCTATAGGTCGGGGCGGCAGCGCAGGTTGCGGGACAAAGGTCAGTGGGGTACTGCAATATCGGAAGCGTGATGCCATCGATATCCGTATTATACGAAAGCCCCGGAATGGCGTTGGCGTCGTACATGTAAATGTACGTGGGGTTCTGCTGGGCTACGGCGACGGTCGAGCAAAACAAGAGAAGAGCCATCGTAGCTATCGGCTTCATCGCAGTCTAACCTCCGAGTGAGATGGGGAGCCTGGCCGGGATACTTAAAGCCCAGTCTAGCCTCGGCGCATCCATTGTCAATTGCAATGAGCCTTCCTTCTGTTGCCGGGACTGGTACGCGCCCGCGTTCGGCACGGCCATCAGAAATCCACACCCCCATTGTGACGTCCAACCTTGCCCCCGCAATTCAAATCAGCGATCATGGTCGAGGCCGTGACGGTCTGCTTCAGAGCCAGCCGTCGCGCTCTAAGTCCTTTGTTTCACGTATTTTGGTA
>PLIO01000103.1 GCA_003140075.1 Acidobacteriaceae bacterium
AACTTCATCGACACCGCCGATTCTTACGGCCCCGGCACCAGCGAAGAACTCATCGCCGAGGCTCTTTCGCCCTACCCCAAGGATTTGGTGATCGCAACCAAGGGTGGCTGGAATCGTCCCGGACCAAATCAATGGACCCACGACGCCAGCCCTGAACATTTGCGGAAGGCGATTGAAGGTAGCTTGAAAAGGCTGCGCCTGGAGCGCATCGACGTCTACCAACTCCACACTCCCGATCCGGTTACGCCTTTCGACGTGTCGGTTGAGACCCTGGCGGAATTGCGAGCCCAGGGCAAGATCCGCCTGGTCGCACTTTCCAACGTGACGCGAGAACATGTCGAGCGTGCACTCAAGATTGTGCCCATCGCCTCCGTGCAAAATCGTTACAGCTTTGCCGATCGCGAATGGGATAACGTCGTCGACTTTTGCGAACAGCGCGGCATCGCTTTTATTCCGTGGTTCCCGCTAGGCGCGGGCAAGGGCGTGAACGAGACCCTGATCAAGATCGCCAAGGTGCATCAGGCACAACCGTTCCAGGTGGCGCTGGCCTGGCTCTTGCAGCGTTCGCCGATCACGCTGCCGATTCCGGGAACATCTTCCGTAGAGCACCTCGAAGAAAATCTGGGAGCCGCTTCCCTGCGATTGACCGCCGACGAATTCCGGCAGCTCTCGGAAGTGAAAACGCTGAGAGTTAAACGCTAAGAGTTCGATCCCCACGAACCTCGACGTCGCTGGCGAACGTAAGGTCAAGTAGTCGAAGAAATCTACGAACTCGACGGCAATCGCCGGAGCCTTCGACTGGGTGCCCCGAAGTCTGAGTTCGCTGGCGCGCCCTCACCAGGATGAACTGAATCCAATGTCAATTTGGGATCCTTGGAGTCAATACTTGATACCTTTGGGTGCTTGCTGTTAGATCGACTCGCCGACTGGTCTTTACAATCGAGGGCTGGAGGTCAACGATGGATCTGCTTCGGACGATGGCTTTAGTCCCCCTCGCACTTTCCTTGGCTTTGGCCCAGGATGCGACGAAGGTTGAACCCAGGCACTACAAACTGGCGTTCGAAAACGATAAAGTGCAAGTGGTCTACATCCATTACGGCCCGCATGAAAAGTCGAAAGAGCACTCACATCCTCAAGGCGTGGTGGTCAATGTCACCGAAGCTCATCTTCTCTTTACCGACCCGGATGGAAAAACGCAGGAGGTGTATGCCAAGCCCGGGGAAGCAAGATGGTTCCCGCCGTTCCGGCACACGGTGGAAAACCTGGGAGAAACAGCTTACAGCGGAGTTTACATTGCCATAAAAGGCGGGGCCGGCGTCCGCGACGGGGCGAGGCACGAACCGCAATTGGATGACGGTACGGCCAAGGCTCTGGTGGCTTATTTGCTAAGTGCGCGCTCGGCGCAGGCGACAGGCGGGACCCCGCAACGGTGACGCCCTCGGGCTTGGACACCGCAAAAACGTTTTATCGGTGATCTTCGGGGTATACGGAGACAGCCGCCCCTTCGACTACGCTCAGGGCAAGCTCTCGGCTGTCTGCGGAAGCGAAGCTCTGCCGCTTGCGCACACGCTTTTCTCGCTTCATTGTAAAATCTAAGGTTTACCCAGCAGTCCATCTGATCCGCTTATGCCGCAGCAAGACAACTCGGAAATCGCCACTGCAATCAACAGCGGTCGCCCTGATCGTCCCGATCGCTCCAACCCCGATCGCTCGAATGACGATCGCTACGATCCGCAGCGGGTGGAAACCAAATGGTCCGCGCGCTGGTTGAGCGATCCTCAGCTCTACGCCGCCGAGCCCGACTCGACTAAGAAGAAATACTACGTTCTCGAAATGCTGCCCTACCCTTCCGGCGTGCTGCACATGGGGCACGTGCGCAACTACGCCATCGGCGACGCTCTTGCCCGCTATATGTGGATGAACGGCTACAACGTGCTTCATCCCATGGGCTGGGATTCCTTCGGCTTGCCCGCCGAAAACGCAGCCATCCAGAACCACACTCCGCCGCGCCGGTGGACGCTCGGCAACATCGCGAAAATGAAGGCGCAGATGAATCGCCTCGGCTTCACCTACGACTGGTCCCGCGAAGTTACTACTTGTTTGCCTGACTACTACCGTTGGAACCAGTGGTTTTTCTTGAAGTTTTACGATAAGGGATTGGCGTATCGCAAGAAGAGCCGGGTTAACTGGTGCCCGAAGTGCTGCACTGTGCTCGCCAACGAACAAGTCCTCAAGAACGGATGCTGCTGGCGCCACGAAGATACCATCGTCGAGGAGCGGGAGCTCGAGCAGTGGTTCTTGCGCATCACCAAGTACGCCGACGAGTTGTTGCGCGACCTCGAAAAGCTTGGGGGCTGGCCGGAAAAAGTTCGCACCATGCAGCGTAACTGGATCGGCCGCAGCGAAGGCGCCCTGGTCGATTTCAAACTCGACTACGCGGAGAATCACCGCGGGTTCGGTCCCGCGGGTTCTACGATCACCGTCTTTACAACGCGCATCGATACCATCTTCGGTGCGACCTCGGTGCAGCTCGCCCCCCAACACCCCATCGTCGCCGATCTCGCGGCGTCCAATCCCGATCTCCGCGCTCAGGTCGATCAACTCATCGCCGAGCAGCGCAAAGCCAAAGAAGAAGGAGACATCGGCGAAATCGAAAAACATGGTGTCCCGACCGGTCGCTATGCCATCAATCCCTTCAACGGCGAAAAAATCCCGGTCTGGGTGGCGAACTACATCCTGATGGATTACGGTACGGGCGCGATTATGAGCGTGCCCGCGCACGACGATCGCGACTACGAGTTCGCCGAGAAATATAAGCTCGAAATCCGCCTCGTGGTTCTTCCCATCTCGAACGATCCGGAAGAAACCATGACGGAGCCGCCGCTTCCATTTGCCGCCCACGAGGGCATGCTGATCAACTCCGGCCCATACAGCGGTCTTGACTGCGCCGAAGCGATCAAGAAAATGTCTGCGTTCGCAGAGCAGAATGGTTTTGGAAAAGCCACGGTCACCTATCGCTTGAAAGATTGGGGAATCTCACGCCAGCGTTATTGGGGCACGCCGATCCCGATGCTCTATTGCGAGAAGGACGGCATCGTTCCCGTGCCGGAAAGAGATTTGCCCGTCATCTTGCCGGAGAACGTCAATATCGCGCTCGCCGTTGGATCGCCACTCAGCGGTTTGCCGGAGTTTGTCAACGCAACGTGTCCCAAGTGCGGCGGCCCGGCACGCCGCGAAACCGATACCATGGACACCTTCGTCGACTCCTCCTGGTATTTCTACCGCTACACGGATGCGCACAACGACCGCGCTCCGTTCGATTCGAAAACCGCGCAGTACTGGTTTCCCATCGACCAGTACATCGGCGGCGTCGAGCACGCGATTCTACACCTCATCTACTCGCGCTTCTGGACCAAGTTTATGCGCGACCTGGGCCTGGTCACCAATGACGAGCCGATTGAGCGCCTCTTTACTCAGGGTATGGTCATCAAAGACGGCGCAAAAATGTCGAAGAGCCTGGGCAACGTTGTCAGCCCGGACGAAATGGTCGCACGCTACGGCGCAGATGCGGCGCGTCTCTACAGCCTCTTTGCCGCTCCGCCGGATCGCGACCTCGATTGGCAGGACGCCGGCATAGAAGGCATTCAGCGTTTCCTGGGGCGTGTGTATCGATTCGTGAAAGAGAACGCGAAGCCAGAAGATCCCGATTGGCGATCGCCTGTTCCCGCGCAATTAAATGCGCCGGCTCGTCGCGTGCAGCGCAAGCTCCACCAGACGATCAAGCGCGTGACCGATGACTTTCAGGGCCGCTGGCACTTCAACACTTGCATCTCCGCGATTATGGAATTGCTGAATGACGCCGGCCGGTGGGTGCTGGGAAGTCCATCTGTCCAAAATCCCGTCACCCAGGAGCTCGTCAAAGGATACGAGATCCCATCGCCGCTGCTGGCTGAAGTCGAGCGCGACGTGGTCCTCTTGCTCGCCCCCTTCGCTCCCCATCTCGCCTGCGAACTATGGGAGATGCTCGGCGAAAAGGGAAACCTGCTCAGGGCCGCGTGGCCCGAGTACGACCCCGTGCTCGCCAAAGAAGAAGAACTGCAAATCCCCGTGCAGATCAATGGCAAGCTGCGCAGCCTGATCGTTGTGCCCGCCGATGCGGCCGAAGATTTCGTGGTGGAACGAGCTCTCGCCGATGAAAAAGTGCGCACCGCCATCGCCGGCAAGCAGATCGTGAAAAAGTTCTTCGTCGCCGGCAGGCTGGTAAATATCGTCGTTCGATAGCAGTCATGTCCCACGTCTCGCCCACGCTCGAAGGTTTTCGCGCCGCCGTTCGCCGCCCTTCGCTCACGTTCGCCGAAATCGCGTGGCGCTGGTCGCTCGGTGCAACTGCCTGGGCTTTGCTTCTGTTTTCGTTTTTTGAATATCTCAACACTCTGCCGGTCACCAATGCCGATGCGGCGCTCCTCTCGACTCGACAGCCGGCACTCGTCGGTCGAGCGCTCACCCACATTCTTCGCGGAAGCCTGAATCGCGCCGTCCTCGCCGCTTTGCTTGGGGCGCTGGCGCTTTCGTTTCTCTGGGCCGTGGCCGCGTCCTTCGGCAGGATCGCCACAGTCCGCGCCTTGCTCGACTACTTCGCGGAGCGCAAAGATATCGTACGCGATCTATCGACCACGTATGACAGGGCAGGTACGCAGCCATTCCGTTCGCTCATCGGCCTCAATTTTTTGCGAGTGGCCACGGTGCTCGCGGCTCTGCTCGCGTTCGTAGGCGCGGCAATTCTTGCCAGCTTCGCTTCACCCGACGCCAACCCTCGGCCGGGCGTAGCTTTCATTCTTTTTCTGCCACTAGCCGTTCTGATTTGTCTCGTGTGGTCGGCGCTGAGCTGGCTGCTATCGCTCGCCGGCATATTTTCTATTCGCAACGGCGAAGACACACTGGGAGCGCTTTCCGCTGCGGTTACATTTTGCCGCGAGCGCACCGGTTCGGTTTTCGCCGTGAGCATTTGGACCGGCCTTGCGCACCTGGTCGTTTTCAGCGTTGCTACCACTGCCGTCTCGCTGCCGCTGAGCCTCATCCAGATCATCCCACTACGCCTCGTACTCGCAGCCATTCTTCTTGTGACCCTCGCGTATTTCGCCGTCGTGGACTGGCTCTGCCTTGCGCGGATCGCAGGATACATCTGTATCGCGGAGATGCCAGAGGTGGTGGGATCGTCGGCAACGCTGCCCGCTCCTCCGATATCGGGTCAATCCCAGCCGCGTGCGCCTGCTGAGACCACAATCGACCGCGACGAACCGATCCTCAGCGATGTTCCGAACAATCTTCCGAATCTGGCCCTCGAAACGTAGTCCTTTACACGCGCCCCTCGATTTGAGAAACTCATCAGTGGAAACCCAATCCAAGCCCGGCCAGACCATCCTCATTCTCGATTTTGGCGCGCAGTATACGCAGCTCATCGCGCGCCGCATCCGCGAACAGAATGTGTTTTCCGTAGTGCTCCCTTGCACGGCGTCGCTTGACGAAGTCAAGAGCTGCGCGCCAGTGGGTATCGTGCTCTCGGGAGCGCCGTGGTCGGTATACGACAAGGACGCGCCGCCGGCCGACGCGCGCGTTTTCGAGCTCGGTATACCCGTGCTCGGCATCTGCTATGGATTGCAGTACATGGTGCACGCGCTTGGCGGCAAGGTGCGGCCCGCGGATAAGCGCGAGTACGGCCATGCGGAAGTCGATATTGTCGCGGAGTCAGCGCTTTTTCAGGGATTGGCGAAGCGGCAGCAAGTCTGGATGTCGCACGGAGACGAGGCGCTGGAACTGCCTTCTGGCTTTGAGTTGATCGCGAAGACGTCTCACGCGGCCGCTGGAATTCAGAATGTCGCGAAGCGGTGGTTTGCCGTCCAGTTCCATCCCGAAGTTCACCACACGCGCAACGGCACGGAGATCCTGCGCAACTTTGTGTTCCAGATCTGCGGCGCAAAACCCACGTGGACGCAGCAGCACTTCATCGACTCGACAGTGGAGCAGGTGAGGCAGCAGGTCGGAAGCGGGCGCGCGATCTGCGCGCTTTCGGGTGGGGTGGATTCTTCGGTTGCCGCAGTGCTAGTGGATCGCGCGTTGCGCGATGCCAGCGGCAAGCCGCGCCTGACCTGCATCTTCGTGAACAACGGCGTGCTGCGCAAGAACGAGTTCGAGAAAGTGCAGCTGACGCTGCGTGACAAGCTGGGGCTGCGCCTGGATGCGGTGGATGCCACGGATCGATTCCTTAACAAGCTCAAGGGCGTGAGCGATCCCGAGACCAAGCGCAAGATCATCGGCAACGAATTTATCGCGGTGTTTGAAGACGAAGCGCACCGCATCGAAAAAGAAGAGGGAAGCGTCGATTATCTGGTGCAGGGAACGCTGTATCCGGATGTGATCGAGTCGCGGTCGGTGCGGGGGCCGTCGCAGGTGATCAAGTCGCATCACAACGTCGGCGGCCTGCCGGAAAAGATGAAGCTCAAGCTGATCGAGCCGTTGAAAGATTTGTTCAAGGACGAAGTCCGCAAGATTGGCCGCGATCTGGGCATGCCCGAGGAAATTCTGCAGCGGCAGCCGTTTCCCGGCCCCGGTCTCGCAGTACGCGTGTTGGGCGAAGTTACACCGGAGCGCCTGGCAGTTCTGCGCGAGTGCGATGACATTGTGGTCACCGAGATAAAGCACGCCGGTTTGTACACCAAGGTATGGCAGTCGTTCGCCGTGCTGCTGCCGGTGATGTCGGTGGGCGTGATGGGCGACATGCGCACGTATGCTTATACCTGCGCGATCCGGGCGGTGAGTTCGGAGGATGGCATGACGGCCGACTGGGTCCCGCTGCCTCACGAAGTGCTGAAAAACATCTCCACGCGAATCGTGAATGAAGTAAAGGGCGTGAATCGCGTGGTGTATGACATTACATCCAAGCCTCCAGGGACGATTGAGTGGGAGTAGAGCTATTGGCTATTGGCTTTTAGCTTGAATCCCTCGCGTGCCGCAGCCTCCGGTAGTCAAGCGGTCAGCGACACGTTATTCGACGCGGGCGCTGCCAACGGCGGTGAACCGGCTGGCGTTTCGCCAGCGCTACGCGGTCAAAGAAACCGGTCGACCTCGACCCCAGAGGCAGATTCAAAGGCAAAGGCAACGGACAAAGCCTGCCCTGAGCTTGCCGAAGGCAGTGTCCGTCCCACGCGCTTAGAGTTATTTTACGTTCGGGGTGCTCTCTGGCGCGCTCTTGTCCGTGTCGCTCTTCGGCGCTAGCTTCTTCGTTGCCAGAAAACTCCAGATGGTTTCGTTGGCATTCAAATCCTGGCTGGTTTTTCCGATCTGGTTTTCGACTTCGTATTGCTCGCCTCCGGGCCAGGTGTTACCCGCGCCCTTCACGCTGTAGGAAACCACTTGCGCGCCCTGCTGGCAGCCATCGAATGTGTCGACTTTGGTTTCCATGCCGCCTTTCTCGTGAGCCGGCAACTTGCTCTGCGTGGGCTTCTCCGCGCAGCGATCGATCCGAGCCCACGCCTTGGCGCTGTCTTCGACGGAGATGACCGGCAGCTGCAGGTTGTGCTCGGTGCCACCTCCGTGGGGGACAACCGGATCGGATGTGCCGTTGATCATGACCACCGGCACCGGACGCGAAGGCAAGCAGATCATCGCTTTCGGCATAGCCGCGGCGACAGGCGCAATTGCCGCGATGCGGTCGGCCATGGCGCAGCCCACTCTCATCGCCATGAAGCCGCCTTCAGAAAGTCCCGTGGCATAGACTCGAGTCGCGTCGACAGAAACCTTTGCGCCGATCTGGTCGAGCATCTGATTCAGGAACTCGACGTCGTCGGCGGGCTCCGGCTTGTTACGGTCTTGATCGCCCCCCTGTCCTCCTGACTGACCTCCACCGGGATAACCACCACCTCCACCACCGGGATAACCACCGCCGCCACCGGGATAGCCACCACCACCTGGATATCCGCCGCCACCGTGGCGACCTCGTCCTCCCGGCGACCTTGTCATTTGTGGCGCCGGGGTACGCACGCCGATGTTCCAGCGGCCGTGGATCGCGCTGGGGTAAACCGTAATGATGCCGTCTTTGTCCGCCAACTCGTTGAACCGGGTCAGGCGCTCCATGTCGTCGGTATCCTGATTCATGCCGTGCAGCAGGACTACCACGGGATACTTCTCCGCCTGATCGTAGCCCCGGGGCAAACGCAGGAGGTAGGTGCGGTCCACGTCCTCGACGGTCACCTTTTCTTTGGTTTCCTGCGCACGGGCAGTGTAGGTGGTGCAGAGCGTGACTAGACAGACTGCCGCGACCCACGCCGCCACCCGCATTCTCGTGCCAGTTTGAGATTTCATATTGTCCCCCACGGGAGACCGGAGCCGCTATGGAGCAGGGTTTCTACTCCGCTTGGAAGCTGAGTCAGAGCCTAGCGGAGGATGGACTGTTCTTCAAGTAAAGTATTGTATGTGCGAAGCCGCGACGCGAGGCGTGGTCGCCGACGAATTCATAGGGCCGCCGAAGCACGGAGTAGCGAGGAGAATCGAAGGTTGGGACTTGTTGCTCCCGAAAAAAGAATGCGGACTGCAGAGCCCGGCACCACGCTCGATCAGGATAAGGCGGTTGAGTGCGCACGGAGCTGGAGGGGAGGGACCGAAGAGCAAAAGCAGGTTCCTCCCTGGGTTCAATGCCCAGTTCGGAACGTCAAAGCGCACTGGTGCTCGCCTTAGCCTTCGTCGCGGTGCACCGTATCCATGGAAAATGCGGGCAGGCAGACGGCGATATATTCCGCGCCGGCTTCGTGGGGCGTGGAGTAGCGAACCCACTCGCCGGCGTGGGCGATGACGGCTTGCCCGGCGGTGACGTCGAGAGAGCCGGCTTTGTGCTCGACACGAAGGATGCCTTTGAGAACGATGGTGAACTCGTCGAAGGCTGGGGTCTGGCCGGGCTCCAGCCATCCTGCCGGGCTGCGCATGTGGGCAACGCTGGCGGAGGAAGTTTGGGAGTTGACGCGTCCGATGTATTCGTCGATGAGCTTGGGTTTGTTGCCGGCGGATTGGATGCGAGTGGGCTGTGCGATTAGCGTGGGCATGGTCTCGGCTTCTGGCTCCCGGCCTCCGGCGTTAGCTTCTTGAATGCCCGTCTATTAGATCATGGGCAGCGAGGGTTGTGCCGCCCAGATTGAAGTGGCGGGGAATTTGCTTCTGCGTTTCGACCCTTCAGGTGCAACTACGCCGTGATGAGAGACTCCAACGCTAGCCGGTTGGGAATCACCAGTGTCGAGCCGCTGTGCTGGATAATGCGCAGCTTTTTGAAGCCCGCGAATAGCCGGCTGACGGTCTCGCGCGAGGTGCCGATCATTTGTCCAATCTCTTCGTGGGTGAGGGCAAGCTTCATCTGGCTGGGGTTTCTGGCTTCCGCGTTCTGATCGAGCCAGCCGACCAGCAGTCGAGCCAGCTCGCCATCATTGCCATCTTCATCCCTCCCTTGCGCGACCGCAAAGAAGACATCATGCCCTTGGTGGACTTCTT
This sequence comes from Acidobacteriaceae bacterium, assembly GCA_003140075.1. Classification (GTDB taxonomy): domain Bacteria; phylum Acidobacteriota; class Terriglobia; order Terriglobales; family Acidobacteriaceae; genus Sulfotelmatobacter. The sequence continues at coordinate 9,532 of PLIO01000103.1, forward strand.
CATCGACCGCTACAACCGCAAATTCAAGAAGTCGATTCGCTGCATTACCGACGAAACCCGCCGCCTCATTCTCAGTCACAACTGGCCGGGCAATGTTCGCGAACTGAAAAATACCATCGAGCGCGGCATGATCTTAGAAGATGAGCCGCTCCTGCGCCCGCTGTAGCTTCCTTTTTCCGTTGGCGAATCCGGTGGCCGCACCGTCTTCGAACGAACTTCCCCCGCCGACGGCGGACAGCCTTTGCCAAACGGCCGCACCCTCCCGCGCCTCTACATCCCGGAAGGCGTCACATCTTTGGAAGAGGTGGAGCACGCCATGGTCGAACTAGCCATGCGCCAGGCCAACAACAACCAAACCCATGCCGCCAAGTTGCTAGACATCAGCCGCGACGCCCTGCGCTACAAACTAAAGAAATTCGGCCTAATCCGTGGGGATGGTGACGAAGAAGGCTCCCAGACTGTCGCGGCCGAGGATGAGTAGCCGCAAGCTCTTCAGGAGGCGCGCTTTGGAGTGGCGCAGTGCTTCAGCGCTGCGATAAGCCTCACTAAAATTTTCAAACCGTCTCTTCAGGGTCAGAACCTGATTCTCGGGGTAAGAAGCAGAACGCGCCTCCCAACTCCAGCCCCGAAGAGGCGAAATAGTGCAGCCCCGGACGTAAGTCCGGGTGTAAGTTCCAATAAGAGGACCAGAGTCCCGAAAACCCTGCCTATGGTACTAGCGTTTGAATAAAGCCGCTGATATTGAACGTGAAACCCACGAATCCGCCCGTGCTGAATTTCTTGTATGTGTAGATAGAGGTCGGCTGTGCCCCCACCAACGTGATCGGAAGTCCCAGTCGTGACTGCTGCACAAAGCTGGCCCCATAAGCAATCTGCAGGTTTCTTATCAGGAATTCGCTCGAAAACCCGGCATGGAAGTTGCTGGTCGGCGATGACAAGGAAATATTCAGTGTAGGAGCGGGGAACATGTCTGCCCAGCGATACGGACGCTCCGCATCTAACGGTATCGCATAAACCGTCACGCCGAGAACCGGGTCGATGAGATGGGCTCCCTTTGACCACGCGTAAACCGTGCAGCTGGATATGCCGGTCGGGCAGCCAGTCCCCGTGGTTGGAGGATTGGCGTTTGGGTTAGGTCCCGACCCCGTATAGCTCGTAATGCTCGGCGGCCGCACCGAAGTCATCACCACGCCGGAAGTAAGGTTGAACCGTCCCAGAAGCTGAGTCTGCGGGTAAGTAAGATTGAGCACATTAACCGTCTGGTCGCTCGGCTGTGTGCCAACTGATGTGGAGGAAGGAAGCGTAGTACCCAGATCTTGCCACCGGATGCCGGAGTCCAAAACCACTTGCGGAGCCGGGACGCTGAACGGCGGCTCATCGTGCCCGGAGATCCCAGGCTGGATCGCCACATAATAGTGGCCGGTACTAGGGTCCAGGAGGCCATCGCCCAGCATGTAGGCAGTGTTCGGGGCCCATTTCTTCAGCACCTTGACTGCAGTAGGCGCTGTCGAACTGGACCCCAAATCTATCCAGATCAAACCAGCAGATTCCACCACCGGGTCATCGCCTTCTACGGGAAAGGCCGGTGGGACCGAACCGGACACACCTGAAGTCGTGGCCTGATAGTAAAACCCATTGCCCGGATTAGGCGTGATATACGCGCCTCTGGCATAGCCAGTCGCGGCAGCCCACGCCGGAATGCTAACCATGCCCATGTCCTGCCAACAGACCCCGTTTCCCCCGGCGCCCGCTCCGCACCCCACGCCTTTCGTGTCCTTGTCATCTCCGTCGTAGACCGGTGCCGTTCCGAGAAACTCTGGAGGAAACTTCCCGGAGGTTCCACCCTTCTTCTGTGCCTGGTAGTAGTGACAGTTCCCGGAATCCGGGGGTTCGATAAGCCTTCCCACCTTGTACTGCGTCCCCGCCGCCCACTTGCTAAGGCCGGGAATTGACTTGTTCAACTGCGCTGCGGAGCCTGCCGGCGAAGGGCTGGATGCCGACTGCTGACAAATCGGTCCCGCTTTTTGCCAAGAAAGTCCGGCGCCTCCGCCGTCGTAAATGACACCGCGGACCTGCCTCGTCGTAAAGGCCGCGGGCCGACTGGGCCCCGAAACGCCTCCCGTTTCAGCCTCAAACAGGTGGCTTGCCGCAGCCGCTCTGGCTACAACAATAAGATTACCCTTTACGTAGGGATACCTAGGCTGCCAGGAGTCGGCAGTGCTGCTGACTTCCCCTAAGTCGCGCCAATATATTCCTCCTTCCCCGAATTCCTGTACCGGAACGAGATCCTCGTTGAAGTCAACCATGTCAGGATTCGGCCCAGATCTCCCCGCATCGAGTGCAAGATAATAATGGCCATTCGTAGAGTTGCCACTCTTCGAAATTACGATGCTGCCAGCCGGATAGAAAGTGTTCGCCTGCAGGGACACCGCCGATGGCACCGGCGTATAGATGAGATTGACGCTCACCGACGAAATCGTATCGGCCATGAGGGGTCCGGGCCAGGCCAGATAGAGGGCGACCTTGCGGTTCGGACCCAGATCCTCGTCCTCTTCATTGCGAAATGTCAGGCTGTTGCAAAACTCAACGCCTAACTCGTACCCCGCGACTCGGTATTTAGAGAGCGCGCCCCCGTATTCAGGGAGAGCGCCCTGCACTGGATTCGGACAGTTCTTCAGCCGCCGCTCCGATAGCAGCGCCATGCTTGGCCGCATAGTAGTTGGATTGATAGTCGATCCCCGCTGCGCGTTGAGCGAAGAGCCGGACTGGCTGGTGACGTTGAGATTGATCGTTTGAATCCTGTCCAGGACCTCCTTAGGAATATTCGACATGTCGATGCGAAACAGAAGATAGCGTCCACCGATGAGGGAGACGGCCTTGTGCAACGACTTCACTTGATTCGTGCAGAGCTCACGATCGCCCGGGCTCAGCAGATCCACGGGCTTTGTTGGTTCCAGGATGAACGGATTCGTCCCGCTCAGATTCTCCGTGAGTGTGTAACAAAAAATAATGACGCTCTTTCTATAGCTCTGGGGCCATCCTAGATTGTCATATAGCGTCGCGATGCTGTGGAACGAGAATGTTTCCGGCGGTGGTAAAGAAGTTAGTTGATCCCATGAGCCGCGGGAGAATGAGACTCCTTGCAGCGCAGAACCTGCGCCAGATCCGGCGCCACCCCCGCCACTCCCTCCTGCGCCTTGTTGTCCTGCTTGTGTTTGACCTGCCCCGGCATTCTGGTTGGCGCCGGGGTTGCCGCCGCCACCCTTTTGCGCCTCCGCGACTGCTACGGTAAACAGATACACAGCGATTAAGATTGCGACGTTCGCAATCTTTCCGAACGCTAAATGGTTTTGCATATCGCCCCAACTCCCCGATACTTTTGAGGTAATATATCGCTCGGAGCAGGCGATTGGCTTTCAATAACTCGGCAAACTTCAGCTAAGCACCACACTGGTAAATGGGAACGGAATCACCTAGAAGGCCTAAGTTGATTTCAACCAGGTGCCCCAACGCCACTTAGCTTGCTATTAATTAGTTGGAGATCGCTCCTTATCTTTCATCGCCGGGGTGACTTACCACGGACTTGCTCTTTCGCGTTCTCTGGGAGAGGGTGTGGTACTGGGGCCACGGGGCAACACGGTCCCAACAATTTCCACAACCGCACTGTGACATCCAACCTTGTCTACACCCCATCCCATGAGCGGTCATGGTCGAGGCCGCGACGGTTGGCACAAGCCAGCTCGTCGCGCCCCCAAGTCCTTTGCTTCACGTACTTTGATACCTAAGTTCTTTGAAAACCGTATTTTGCGGAGAATTTCCTGCTAACGTGATGATTCCAATAGGGAGGTTGGGGGTAGGGGATACCCCAATTTTCAGCTGGGAACGAGCACCCAACGCCTGCCACAACGAAGCCCCAAACTTTAGAGCGGCGACTCGTCTAAGCCGCAACCAGTTACTCCGCGACTCTCGCGGAGTGTGTAATGTCACATCCAGTCGTGATCGCGATCACAGCGCTCGGAGAGACGGGGGGGTTGACTACACTTAGAGAGGGAACTCTAGCCGTAGCGGCATGGCGGGTTGCATGGCTCTTCACCGCCGTGGCCTTTGAAAAAATACGAAAACATTCACCGATAGTCTATCCTCGAACTGGCGGGCTTCGCCGCCGCAAAGCGCGCTCCTGTGCGCCGTGTGTTCAAATTTAGGATTCTCGATGGAACAACTGCAAGATGAAGCCAAATCCACGGTACCCGGCAAGTACGGGTTGGAAGCGATGTTCGCTCCCAACTCGGTGGCCGTCATCGGGGCGACGGATCGTCCCGGCACTGTGGGCCGAACGGTTCTCGAGAACCTGCTGCACGGCCGCTTTCAGGGGAAAGTGTTTGCCGTTAACGCGAAGCACGCGGAAGTCCTGGGGATTAGAGCCTACAAGAGCATTCGCGATATCTCTCGACCGGTCGACTTGGCCGTAGTTGCGACTCCCGCAGTGACGGTCCCGCAACTCATCGGAGACTGCGTGGATTCTGGCGTGAAGGCGGCGGTGGTGATTTCCGCCGGATTCAAAGAGTGCGGCGCGGAAGGCCAGGCGCTCAAAACGCAAATTCAGGAACAGCTGCGCCGCAGTTCCCTACGCTTGATCGGTCCTAACTGTCTGGGCATCATGAACCCGACAATCGGCCTAAATGCCACCTTCGCCAAAGATGCGCCGGGCGCGGGCAGCGTCGCTTTCCTGAGTCAGAGCGGAGCGCTTTTGAGCTCGATCCTTGACTGGAGCCACCGTGAACAAGTTGGCTTCAGCGCCATCGTTTCCACCGGTTCCATGTTGGACGTGAACTGGGGCGACTTGATCTACTACTTCGGCGACGATCCCCACACCAAAAGCATTTTGCTTTACATGGAGTCGGTGGGAGACGCACGCTCGTTTTTATCCGCAGCTCGCGAAATGGCGCTCGCCAAGCCGATCATCGTAATCAAGGCCGGCCGCTCGGAAGCGGCCTCCCGCGCCGCGGCTTCACACACCGGAGCGCTCACCGGCAGCGACGAAGTGCTGGATGCGGCCTTCCGCCGGTCCGGAGTTCTGCGCGTTCACAATATTGCGGATCTGTTTTACATGGCGGAAGTTCTGGGCCGGCAACCCCGCCCCAAAGGTCCGCGCCTCACCATCCTCACCAATGCTGGCGGACCGGCGGTCCTCGCTACTGACGCTCTGATGGCCAACGGCGGGGAACTGGCTGAGCTCTCGCCAGAAAGCCTGCAACGCCTGAATGAATTCCTCCCCGCCCACTGGAGCCACAACAATCCGATCGACATTCTCGGCGATGCCGATCCCGAGCGCTACGCCCGCGCCCTCAAAATCGCCTCGCAGGATTGCAACACCGACGGTCTTCTGGTGATTCTTTCCCCGCAGGGGATGACCGACCCTGTGACCATTGCCGAACGCCTGAAGCCTTACGCCAAAGAATATGGCAAGCCCGTACTCGCCAGCTGGATGGGCGGCACCAGCGTTGCCGCCGGCGAAACGGCTCTGAATTCCGCCGGTATTCCCACCTTTCCTTTTCCCGATACCGCGGCGCGCGCTTTTACATACATGTGGCGCTACACCTATAACCTGCGCGGACTCTACGAGACTCCAGCGCTCACTGGGCATTCCGCGACGGAGAATGCGTCGCGTGAGCAGGTCGACCAGATCATTCAGAATGTGCGGAGCCGCGGCCGCGTTCTGCTGACCGAGCTTGAATCGAAGCAGTTGTTGTCGCTATATGGCATCCCCACAGTCGAGACGCGCGGCGCAGCGAATGAGGATGAAGCCGCGAAGCTTGCCTTGAAAATGGGTTTTCCAGTGGTGCTGAAGGTTTTCTCCGAGACCATTACACACAAGACGGACGTGGGCGGCGTGATGCTAAACCTGCGCGACGAAGCGGCGGTCCGCTCTGCCTATCGCACCATTCAATCTTCCGTCGCGGAGAAAGCTGGTGCGGATCAATTTTCAGGGGTGACCGTGCAGCCGATGGTTAAGCTGGACGGCTACGAGTTAATCCTCGGCAGCAGCGTCGATCCGCAGTTTGGTCCGGTACTTTTATTCGGCTCTGGTGGCCAGCTCGTCGAAGTATATCGCGACCGCGCCCTGGCGCTTCCGCCGCTGAATACAACCCTGGCACAAAGAATGATGGAGCAGACCCGAATCTTCACCGCCCTGAAGGGCGTGCGCGGGCGCAAGCCGGTGAACATGGCGGACCTCGAGCAATTATTAGTCCGGTTCAGTCAGCTCGTGCTCGAACAACCTTGGATTGCGGAAATTGACATCAATCCTCTTCTGGCTTCGCCGGAGCGCCTGCTCGCGCTCGATGCCAGAATCGTGTTGCACCCGCCCAAGGTGACATTCGATCAGCTGCCAAAGCCTGCTATCCGTCCGTACCCCTTGCAGTATGTTTCGCCCTGGACGATGAAGGATGGAAATCAAGTTACCATCCGGCCGATCCGCCCGGAGGACGAGCCGCTCATGGTTAAGCTGCACCAGACGCTATCCGATCGCAGCGTTTACTTACGCTACTTTTGTTCTCTCAGCTTGAGCCGGCGCGTAGCCCACGAGCGCTTGTTGAAAATCTGTTTTGGCGATTACGATCGGGAAATGGCGCTGGTTGCCGAGCGCAACGATCCTGAAACAGGAGAGCCCCAAATCATCGCGGTCGGGCGACTGAGCAAGTTGCACGGCAGGAATGAAGCCGAAGTCGCCGTGCTGGTTTCAGATAAGTATCAGAAGCTGGGCTTGGGGAACGAACTGCTCCGCCGTGTCGTCGAGGTAGCCCGGGATGAAAAGTTGAGTCAGGTCTCTGCCGAGATGTTGCCGGATAACGGAGCTATGCAGACCATCATGAGGCGTCTCGGCTTTCGGGTGCGCGCGGCCGCAGATATGACTTCGATCCGTGCCTTTTTGGATCTCTGAGCTTGGAGAACTTCCTCCCGACGCCGCTAGCTCTTTAATCCAGCCGGTCTCCTCGAAAGAATCGCCAGGTCTCGACGATCTTTCCAATCGAATCGGGAACTGGCCAGAGGGACAGAAGTGTCATCGCTGCCAGCGCGTACCCGACGCCCTTTAGCATCTCCATGAGCATGGCAGTACCACGTTCTAGATAAGTCGCACCGACGACGGCTTACTTGAAATCCTAGTTTCTTAGTCCACGCCACCGAATTGCTTCAAATCATCCGGCCCATCCTTCACCGCGACCGCTCCTTTTCCCTGAACCATTTCCCGGACGCTCTCAACGACATCGGGATTCGCCAGCGTAGTGATGTCGCCCGTGCTCAAGTTGTTGGAGATCGCGGCTAGAACGCGCCGCATCAACTTACCCGATCGCGTTTTCGGCATATCCGGAACGATGTGAACTCTCTTCGGCCGCGCAATCTTGCCGATAATGGTCTCAATCGTCTTCGTTACTTTGTCCGCGATTTCAGGGCTCGCTTTCACGCCCGGGGCCAGGGACACATAAACTTCCGGCACGCGGCCCTTAATTTCATCGACCACCGGCACCACTGCGGCTTCCGCGATTTCCGGCAACGTCAGGCACGCCGATTCGATTTCCTTCGTGCCCAGCCTGTGTCCAGCCACATTGATCACATCATCCACTCTGCCGAGAATGCGCAGATAACCATCCGCCGCCAGCACCGCGCCGTCGGCCGCAAAATACGGCCAGTCATGCCAATCCTTGCTCTTGGGGTCCTTGCAATATTTTCTGTAGTACTGCTCGACGAAGCGATCGCGGTCGCCCCAAATGGTTTGCATGATCCCCGGCCACGGATTGCGAATGCAGATATTTCCCGCCTTCCCCGATCCCGCCGTCACTTCCTGATTATCTTCGTCAAAAATCGTAGGATAAATTCCCGGCGCGCCCGGCCCCGCGCTTCCCGGCTTCATCGGGTCAATCGCCGGCTTGGTCGTGCAGAGGAATCCTCCGTTTTCAGTTTGCCACCACGTGTCGACAATCACGGCTTCACCTTTGCCCACCGTGTCGTGATACCAGCGCCAAACCTCGGGCTCGATCGGCTCTCCAACGGTCGTCATATGTTTGAAGTGATAATTGTATTTCTTGGGTTCATCGGGACCGGATTTGCGCAACATGCGAATCGCCGTGGGCGAAGTGTGAAAGATATTAACGTCGAGGCGCTCGGCGATTCTCCATACTCTACCCGCGTCGGGGAAGGTGGGCACGCCTTCATAGAGCACACTGGTTGCAGCCAGCGATAGCGGACCGTAAACGATATACGAGTGCCCCGTGATCCATCCGATGTCCGCCATGCACCAGTAAACATCCGTGGGATGAATATCCTGAAGGTACTTGGAAGTGCCGGCCACGTACGCGAGATAGCCGCCGGTGCGGTGCTGGCAGCCCTTGGGCTTGCCCGTGCTGCCGCTGGTGTACATGAGAAACAGCGGCGCCTCCGCGTCCATGGAAACCGGCTCGACCAGCTCTCCTGAGAACTTCAGAAGTTCCTCGTCAAGAAAGAAATCACGTCCCGGCACCATGGGAGTGGCCGAGCCATACTGCCCGCGATGCCGCTTCCAAACCAAGACCTTATCCACGGCCTGGCCTTCCTGTTGCGCAACCTCGAGCGCAATCTCCGCATTCGCTTTGTGGTCCATCAATTTGCCGTTGCGATAGTAACTGTCCGCCGTGATCAGGATGCGGCTGCCGGAATCGGCAATCCGCCGACCGCAAGCTTCGCCGCTGAACCCGCCGAACACAACCGAGTGAATTACTCCCAGCCGCGCGCAGGCCAGCATGGTGACCGGCAGTTCCGGGATCATCGGCATGTGAATGGTGACGCGGTCTCCGGTTTTCAAACCGGCAAAATCGCGCAGCAGCGCCGCCAATTCATTTACCCGCACGTACAATTCCTGATAGGTAACGGAAACGACTGGCTCACGCTCAGGCTCGGGCACAAAGATCAATGCAGCTTTATTTTTGTACTCATCGAGGTGACGATCCACGCAGTTGTAACACGCATTCAGTTTGCCGCCGACGAACCATTTCCAAAAGGGCGGATCGTTGGTGTCGAGCGTGGTATGCCAATACTGGTCCCAACTCAACATGTCGGCATATTCCTTGAAACACTCCGGAAAATGTTCCTCGCTGAACCGCTCGGTTACGGCAGGGTCCGTCAGGTTAGCCTGGCCGATAAATTTTGGAGAAGGATAAAAATATTCTTCTTCCCGCCAGTGAACGGCAATCTGTGCATTGCTGGTCTCAACTGCATTGCTTTTTTCGCGAATGTCAGCCATCTTAATTGCCCTCCGAACAGAACGGGCAATTCTACTGCTTTGAGGCTGGCGGAGTCACGGCCAAGGCTAAGGCAACGGAAGATAGCCCTGCGGCTCCTGAGGGCGCGTAAGAGCGATGCCACTCAGTCTGAGGTACGGTGGGAGCGCCCGGCCGGAATCACACGCTGGCGGAGCGGTAGAGTTTGCCTGAATCTGCCTTCGCGGTTCGCGTCATAAGTTCCTGTAGCGAGGGCACGGATTCCGGCGCCGTCAGTGTGCGCTCGGGCGCCTGAACTCCGGTGCGGATCGCCTCGGTCAGCATCTCCAATGCGAGATCGGTGTTGGGTCGAACATAGATTGTAGCCGTCAGCAATCCGCTGCGCACCCAGGCCTGACCTGTTTTTGGCAAGCCGTCGCAGCCTGTAAAAGGTATCTTGAGCCAGCGCTCGCGCTCGCCCTCCGCGATTTCCGCGAACGCTTTTCTCGCGCCCGCCGCCATGCTGTCGTCCTGCGCGCCCACCAGGTCAATACGCGTTTCTTGCGAAGTACTCAATCGCAGCCAGGAACTCACGGCGCGGTACGCGCTCTGCTCCGTCCAATTGGCTCGTATCGTTTTCACTTGAATATTCGCCGGCTTTGTCCGGGTCATTCCCGCGGTCCGCTCTTTCGCGGCTGAGCTATTGGCTGGGCCCTCAAGGTACAGCACCGACCCGCCCTGCGGCAGCAGCGCCGCAAACTGCTTTCCCTGAATTCTGCCAATCTCTTCGTGATCCGAGCTGATCGAGAAAACTGGCACGTTGTAAGTCAGCCTCAGTTTCGCGAGATAGTCCGCTTCGTAGTTCAGGACGACCCATCCAATATCCGCCGCCGCCGCGGCGCGTGCTACCTGCGGAAAGCCGGTTCCACCGGCGGGTTCAAACACGATTGCATCCGGAGGCGCGGACGCCGACCCTTGAATGAAGTGCAGCAATTGCTGGCTCTGCGCAACCGCATCATTGTTGGCATGAATAATTTGGATATCCACGCCCAGCCGGCGCGCAGCTTTCTCCGCCGCAGCCGCCTGCTCCTGCTGGTAATCGTTGTCGTCGTTGGTAAGCGAAACCAGAAAGCTCAGCTTCTTCATGACCCACCCAATTCGGATCATAGTTCAAAATCGAATGATCCCACGATTACCGCCGTAACTGCGCAATTCTCGGGTCGAGAAATCCGAGGCCGCGGCCCGCACAGCCTGTCTTCAACTCCCAAGACCGCGCCAGATGAAAGAGGCCCCGTCGTTTCCTGTGCTTCTCAACCTGCGACGATGCCGCAAACTCATGTCCTGTCGAGAGTTGGGAACCAGCAACAACGATAACCAACCGAATACCTCCGCCCGTCGGCGCAATTGCTTTATAGGTCCGCTTCTGCGGTAATCAAAATTGAGAAGCGAGCGTGAGCTTCTCCACATTTTTCTATGGCAAACATCTTGTCGCGAAAAACAGAATCGGTTGAAGACCCCAGCCCGTCGCACTCGGAGCCGGTCTTCTTGCGCTCACCAGCGGTCGTCTCCCGCCGCGTCGCCGGAGAAACTCTGCTCGTTCCCGTGCGCGGCAAAGTCGGCGATCTCGGATCGATCTACAGCTTCAACGAAACCGGCTCGTTGATCTGGCAGCTATTGGAAACCCCGAAGGGGCTCGCGGATCTAATCAGCGCCGTCGAGCGCGAGTACGCCATTGCACCCGAGCAGGCCGAGCGCGATGTGACGCAGTTCCTGAACGACATGCTTTCGGTGGGATTGGTCGAACCCTGCCCGGCAGTTTCGTTCGCCGCAATGGAGTCAGCCGCACAAGGCGAAATGCACTCGGCAGGCTCGCACTGATTGTTGAGATTTGATTGTTGAGCAGGTTGTTGAGGTTTGCTTGTTGAGGCTCGACGGTTGAGATTGAATCGCAGAGATTTGGATCGCAGCACGAGACGGTTAGCAGGATCAGGAGGCACATGGAACAACTGAGTTACGGGGCATTCAGCGCGGACCTGCACCAACGCCAGTCCGGTCAGCGTTCGCCCATGCAGGTTTCGATTGAAGTCACGCGGCGCTGTCCGCTCGAATGCCAGCACTGCTACAACAATCTCCCCATGGGCGACCAGGACGCCCGCAGCCGCGAAATGACCACCGAAGAACATTTCAAGATGCTCGACGAACTCGTCGACATGGGCTGCTTCTGGCTCCTCTACACCGGCGGCGAAATTTTCGCCCGCAAAGATTTTCTCGAGATCTACACCTACGCCAAGAAAAAAGGTTTCCTGATCACCCTCTTCACCAACGGCACGCTCATCACGGAAAAGATCGCCGACTATCTTCTCGAATGGCCCCCCTTCGCCATCGAGATCACGCTATACGGCCGCACCCGAGAAACCTACGAAGCCCTGACGATGATTCCCGGTTCCTACGACCGCTGTTTGCGTGGGATCAAACTGCTGAAAGAAAGAAATCTGCCGCTGAAATTGAAGACGGTCGCGACGAGCATCAACAAGCACGAAATTGGGGCAATGCGGCAGTTTGCTGAACAGGAAGTCGGAGTGGAGTTCAAGTTCGACGGCCAAATTAATCCCCGCATTGATTGCTCGCAGAGTCCGCTTGCAGTGCGACTTACGCCCGAAGAAGTGGTCGCCCTCGACATGAACGCTCCGAAAGGTGTGAGTGAGTACCGCAGGCTGGCTAAGCACGACCTCGACAGTCCCCCAAATCTGTCGCACGATGACACGGTGTATTTCTGCGGCGGCGGGATGAATTCATTCGCAGTCAATGCCTATGGGGAAATGGGCATTTGCGTGATCTCGCAGCAGGAAACTTTCAGGGTACAGGAGGCAGGGCTGGCGAGCGTCTGGCAGGACTCCCTGCTAAAACTGCGAAACCGGAAGCGCACGCGGGCGACGAAATGCGTCGAATGCAGGATTCAGTCGCTGTGCGGGATGTGTCCGGCGAACGGCGAAATGGAAAGCGGAGACAAGGAGAGCCCGGTCGAGTTTCTTTGTCATGTGGCACATCTGCGAGCAGCAACAATCGGCGTCGAGGTGCCAGCGCACGGGGACTGTGAATTCTGCGCGGAGGGAGCCTCGCACGACGAGATATTGGAATCGGCGCGCCGCATCCGTAGTAAGGAAATTGATGTGGAAAGTTGGGTGGGACCGCAGTCGATCCTGCCAATTCTCAATAACTCGAGCGTGTCGGCGGGGGGGTGCGGGAGCTGTGGAAATCACTGAGCGCAGGGGGATCAATTAAATGAGGCTAGGTCTCACTCGAATCGCCACGGTCGCGGTGGTCTTGCTGTCAACCCTTCAACTGTCGGCCCAGAATCCCAATAACCCCATCCAGCTTGCCCTTCTGAGGTGGTACCCGGCGAATACGGTCGCACAGCTAAGCCCGTGCGCCGAGCCGGAGGGCATGGCGTTCGACGGCTCTCACGTTTGGGTAGCGTGCCTTGGCACCAACGAGCTCCAGGAATTCAACGCGAGCGACGGCGCGCTGGTCCGGACAGTTACCGGATTGGGCGGACCCTACGCACTAGCCTACGACGGCGCGAACATCTGGGCAACAGATTACTCAAGCAACCAGGTAACGGACATAAACGCAAGCACGGGGGCCATATCGGGCTCCTTCAACGTCCAGAGCGAACCGTCAGGCATCGCTTTCGACGGCACGAACATGTGGATAACGAACTACGGCAGCAACAGTATTAGTCAGGTGGTGGCAACGACGGGCGCCGTTACGAACTACGCCCTGAGCAGTTGTCCCACCCTGTATGGCGTCGCATTCGAGTCATTCGACGGCCTAAATCTCTGGGTCTCCTGTCACACCTCGAACGTGGTGGCGGAGGTCACCACCTCCACCGGAGGAGTGCTGCGAACGGTCACGGTTGGGCAGGGTCCTCTTTCCGTCGTCTACGACGGGGAAACGGGCCAGACTAACGGGCCGTTTGTTTGGATCACGAACACCGACAGCGGAACGGTGAGCAAGATCAGCCTCGCCACATTCACGACGCCCTCGGGCTTCAGCGCCGGTTCCGAGCCCTATGGAATGGTGTTTGACGGGCTCTTTATCTGGGTCACGAACCCCGGCGCCGGCACCGTCACCAAGCTGTACCAGAGCAATGGGGCGACGGCGGGAACCTTCACCCCCGGCGCCACTCCGCTTTTCATGGGCTTCGACGGTGGCAACGTTTACGTCTCGAATCATGGCAGCGGGACGATCTCGAAGATGTGAGCGTTACGCGTAAGAAGATGGCCAGGGCTGATGTGGTTGGATGACAATTTCGGGGCAGGAGGTTCCATAGCATGAAGTTGCGTTCGATCCGGATAGCCGGAGTTGTGGTAGTCGTGCTGTTCGCGCTGCAAGCGTGGGCGCAGAGCCCGAATAATCCTCTAGATATCGCCCTTCTGGCTTGGTACCCAGGAAATATCTCGGCGCTGTTCACAGCGAACCTGGGGCCNNACCGTGACCAAGCTGCGGGCCAGCGACGGCGCATGTATCGCAACCTGCGTTTTTACGGTCGGTAACGGCCCCGGCGGCATGGCATTTGATGGGGCAGATATGTGGGTGGCCAACGGCCAAGATAATACCGTTACAAAACTACGGGCCAGCGACGGGACAACGCTCGGCACTTTCGCCGTCGGGGCGAGCCCGTGCTGGGTGGCGTTCGATGGCGCGCACATCTGGGTTTCGAACGACGCCAGTAACACCCTAACTGAGCTACAGGCGACAACCGGCGCCGTAGTCAACGCATACCCCGCTGGGCCGGCCGGCACCCCCTACACCGAAGGGCTGGCGTTCGACGGCGCTAACCTCTGGGTTGTGAATTTTGTCACCAATTCCGTCCCGGGGAGCGTTAGCAAGATTCGGGCAGGCGATGGCTCGCTGCTAGGCACCTTCACGGTAGGCGTGGGGCCATCTCAGGTGGCGTTCGACGGCACGAACATCTGGGTGACGAATGGATTTGCCGGCACCGTCACAGAGCTGCTGGCGAGCACTGGCGCGGTTGTGGGAACTTACTCCGTTGGTGGGCCCAGCGCCGCCGCTGGCGGCATCGCCTTCGATGGGACGTACATGTGGGTGTCGAATGAGACTCCAAGCACCGTGACGAAGCTTAACAGTTCGGGTGTCATCGTTGGCGTCTTCCAGCTCGGCCCCGCCACTAACACTCCCTTTGGAGTGGCGTTCGATGGGGCGAATATTTGGGTGGGATATGGCCAGGGATCGCATCTCCCGGCGGCCGGCGTTTACAAGCTCTGAGAGCGGGGGGACTGGAGGCTGGATGGATCTCGAACCGAAACGAGCAGAGAGCAAGAAAACATATGAGCCGCCGCGACTTGCGACGATCAGCTTGCGGCCGGAGGAGGCAGTGCTGGGGGCCTGCAAAACCCTGAACTCAGGCGGGAGAGATGGCGGCACTTGCCAGTACATTGGCGTTTTTCCTTGCGGGATGAACGTGGGGTCATGAATCGAGGAGAGGCTGAAATGCCAAACAGTGCTGGGACAGGCGTGCTTCTCGGTGGGGGTGCTCCGGAGCCACCTGAGGAATCCCGTGTCCCTTATCACGGCCAGCTATGCATAGGCGGGCTGTCCGTGAGGGTTGTCGGAAGCCGGGGGGATGACGTGGCGTTCGACGCCGAACACGAGCCTTTTGGCGTCGAGACGAACGCTGGGGACATCGAAATCCGAGTTAATTGGGTTCAAGACATTTCTCGAATGCCAGGACGGAAGCTCTTCGATTCGGGAACAACGTGGCGACTGTATGAACATGAACTGGGGTTTAGGTTCGACCTTGGAAGCCCGGTTTCAGAGAGGCAACCGAGGAGGAGACTTGTAGTGGATCGTCGTTTCCGCTGCGCAACACTTGAGATGAGCCAAGAGTACTTCAAGCTCTACCCTCAGGCGGCCGATCCCTTGGCTTACCCCCTCGACGAACTCCTAATCATGCACCGCCTAACCCAGGAGCGCGCCATCGAGCTGCACGGCGTCGGCATCGTAGGCCCCGACGGCGCCACTAACTTGTTCGTCGGCCACTCCGGCGCAGGGAAGAGCACAACCGCGCGCCTGTGGACTTCGCTCCACAAAGTAGAAATTCTCAGCGACGACCGCATCATTGTGCGCGAAAGCCCGGCTCGTGAACTCCAGTCCGGCGACGATCCTCGGCAAATCTACATGTACGGCACCCCGTGGCACGGTGAGGGATGCTTCGCTCTGCCGCAGCGCGCCCCGCTGCACCGCATCTTCATCCTGGAACACGGCCACGGCAATATGATCACTCGCCTCACCCGCAGCCAGATGGTGGGGGAATTATTTGCTCGCGCCTTCGTGCCGTTTCACCGTCACGAGTATGTGGATTCTGCGTTGAGCTTTCTGGAGCGGGTTGCCGATTCGGTTCCGTGCTACCGCTTCTCTTTCGAGCCCGATGAACGCGCCGTGGAGAGGGTCCTTAATTTCCGTGAATGATCCCGTGATCACTGAACTCCCGATTCGTGACCGTCCGCAGTCGAGGCAGTTTGAGTCTTTCGCTCTGGAATGCCTGAAAGGTGGCCTGCGAGTTCGCTTTCAAGCGCGCGGAGCCAGCATGTCTCCCGCAATTCGCGACGGCGAGATGGTTTATGTAAGGCCGGCCTCTGAAGTGCACCTGCGCAGAGGAGACATTGTTCTGGTGAAGGGCGACTACGGTTTCAAGCTGCATCGGCTGGTGAAAGCGGATGCTGTTAAAGATGTTTTCATCACGCGCGGCGACTGCGGCCAGCAGAACGATCCGCCGGTGCGTAGCGCGCAGATTCTCGGCGTCGCGGTAGCGAAAGAAGTGCGCCTGGGACGAAGACGCATGCGAGTGAACCTAAAAGGAGTCGGAGGAATATTCTTGCGCGGCGCGGCGATAGGACAGTCGGCCACCAGCAAACTCCTGCGCGCCGCGGGTTTGCGTCCGCCCTCGCAGGCCAGGGCATCGCGCGTCCTATCACCGCCCACGCGCAAAGGTGCGCCGACCCTGCTCGCAATCCTGGGTTTATTGCTCGCAATGCTGGCCGCGTCGTACTCCCGCGCACAAGTCGCGGTCGACTCCGCATCCAGCAATGGAGCAGAGCTCAGGGGCACTGGCACCGAGACTCTCACCTTCAACCACACGACCACCACCACCGCGAATCGATTGCTGATCATTGGTGTTTCCATGACCATCACCAATGTTCCGACGACCGGTGTGGTCGGCGTTACCTACAACGGAGCGACGCTGAGTTTCATTAGCGCTCACAATGACGCCAACAACACCCGCCGCGTGGAAATGTGGTATCTGCTCAATCCGGCTTCTGGCAACAACCTTCCAGTCGTAGTCAGCGTACTCATTCCAGCGCACCAATACGTGGGCGTGGTTGCCGGAGCCGTCACCTTTACCGGCGTCGATCAAACCGTGCCCTGGAGTTCGTTCACATCGGCTGACGGCGCAGCAGCGGGGTACTCGCAGCTGAATGTCCCTAGCGTGGTGAATGGCATGATTCTCGACACGCTGGCGATCGGCGGACCGGAGACTACTACTATCCCGGGGCCGCAGGTTTCCGAATGGAATCTAACCACTACGGCCTGTGGTTTTTGTGGCGCCAACGATCCGCCTGACGTGACCGGCAGCGGCAGCGCCCGCACGGGCGCGCCCAGCGTGCCGCTTTCAGAAACGTTCAGTGCTAACTCCAACTGGTCAGAGGGAGCCGTGTCGATCAATCCCACGGCCGCTGATATCGGCGTGAGCACTAAGGTCGGCAGCGCGGTCTTTCTGGGATCAAGCACCACCTACAACATCACCGTTTTCAATAATGGAACGTCCGCGGCGAACTCCGTCACGCTCACCGACACCCTGGCTGCGGGAATGACCCTGAACTCGGTGACGCCCAGTGCGGGGACCACTTGCACCGGAACCGGACCCATCACCTGCACTCTCCCCACTCCTTTTGCCAGCGGAGCCACTGCCACTGTGGCAGTCGTGGAGACCGCGACTGCCTCCGGTGCATACGCAAATACTGCGACCGTCACCGATTCCGGTACGCCGCCTGATCCTAATACCGGTAACAACACATATACATCGGTGGCAACCGTGCAGTCGGCCGCCTGCGCGTCCGTTTCACAGGCCGTGCCCGACAATAGCGTCACCGGCACATTGAACACTTATTATCCGGGGACCGCGAGCGTCGCAGCGGGAGCAACCTCGATTCCCGTGGGGGCCGCGACCGGCGCCGGAACTGCAATCGCTCCTGGCAATCTTCTGCTCGTCATACAGATGCAGGATGCCAGCATCAGCCACTCGGACACCGTCGCTTACGGAAACGGTTACACGGGCCAGGGGTTCACCGCCCTGAATAGTGCAGGCGACTATGAGTTCGTCACGGCGCAATCTTCCGTCGGCACAGGCGGTGGTTCGGTCACGATCTCAGGCGCCGGCGCGGGTGGGGGAACCGTGTTCGCGTATCACGCCGCTGCGGCATCGGCAACGGCGGGGCAGAGCACCTATCAGGTAATCGTGGTGCCGCAGTACACCACGGCCACCTTCAATGCAACCACGCCGCCGGTGGCGCTCGCTTGGAACGGCTCCACCGGTGGAGTGCTTGCCATCGATACTTCAAGCACTCTTACCCTGAACGGCGCAACCGTGTCGGTGAGCGGGCAAGGCTTCCGCGGTGGTGCAGGCATGCAATTAACCGGCGGGGGCGGCGCCAACACAGACTATGAGCAGCCGGCTCCGGCCACCTACACCGGAGCAGCCGGGGGCGAAGCTGGCTGGGATGCGCCCAAGGGCGAAGGAATTGCCGGCACTCCGGAATGGGTGGAATCCGGCGGAACGTTCTTGCACACAAATACCGGCTATCCCAGCGGTACCGCGGGAACTGACGGCAGCATGGCGCGAGGTGCTCCGGGCAATGCCGGTGCCGGCGGAACCGATGGTGATCCGCAAACCGCGTCTCCCGGCGGCAACGACCAAAACGCCGGCGGAGGCGGAGGCAGTAACGGCGGTGCCGGCGGTTTTGGCGGCGACTCATGGAATACCAATCTCAGCGTGGGAGGCGAGGGAGGCGCGGCATTTCCCGCGACCATCAATCGCATCGCGATGGGCGGCGGCGGTGGCGCGGGCACCCGCAACAACTCTGATGGCGACAATCAGGCCAGCGGTGGTGCGACCGGTGGCGGCATCATTATCATTCGCACTTACGCTCTTAGTGGCACCGCGACACTCACCGCGAATGGAGTTTCCGCCTACAACGGGACGGCCAACGACGCCGGTGGTGGTGGCGGAGCCGGCGGCACCATCGTAGTGCTTTCCGCCAACGGCGGCGAGAGTGGCCTCACGCTGCAGGCAAATGGTGGCAACGGCGGTAACGCATGGGCAACCGAAGCCTTCACGCTCGCCAATCGCCACGGCCCGGGCGGCGGCGGAGCCGGCGGATTGGTGCTGGTTTCGGGAGCTCCTGCCAGCATCAGCGTGACTGGCGGGACGAACGGCCTGACGGAGAATCCCGGCGTGTCGTACGGTTCAACCCCCGGTGCCGCGGGCGCCAGCGTCACCAATGAATCCATCACGCAGACTTCCGGCACGCTGTCCGGCGCCGAGTGCACTCCCGACATGACGCTCAGCAAGAGCAGTTCGGGGATCTTCACTCGCGGCCTAACTGCCAGCTACACCATCCCGGTCTCCAACCTGAGCCCGGACGGACCTTCAAGCGGCACTGTAACCGTGAACGATACATTGCCGGTGGGCCTCACTCCAACCAGCGCCAGCGGTACGGGATGGTCTTGCTCGGTCATCTCGCAGACGGTAAGCTGCACCAATTCCACTGTTCTGCCGGCGGGCAGCGCCTATCCTTCGATCACCATCAATGCCAATGTGTTGCAGACGGCCCCCTCCACGGTAACTAACATCGCCACGGTCAGCGGCGGAGGCGAGGTTAATCTCTCGAACGACACTGCCACAAACGTTGCCGCTGTCGTTTCCAGCGCCGACCTGAGCATCGCCAACGCAGCCTCTCCGGATCCAGTGGCTGCCGGCGGCAACATTACTTACACCCAGGTTGTCACCAACAACGGCCCGAGCGCGGCCGACAATGCCACTCTGGTGGAGGCCATTCCGGCAAACGCGGTCTTTATCTCCATCTCCGCCCCGGCAGGCTGGACCTGTAACACCCCCGCCAGCGGCAGCACCGGCAACATAGTTTGCACGGACCTGAGCATGCCGGGAGGTACTGCAGCTACCTTCTCGATGATCGCCAGAGTGAATTCCGGTGTCGCGAACGGCACCGTGATTACGGACACCGCCACGGTGAGTTCGTCGGTGAGCGATCCGAACTCAACCAACAACACCGCCTCCGCGTCGACGGTCGTTGGAACAACCGCGGGAGCGGAGATGACGGTCACGAATGCGGCCTCGCCCAATCCTGTGATCGCGGGCAACGACATTACCTATACGCAGACCGCCACCAACGTAGGCAGTGCCGCGGCGAATACTCCAACTCTCACTGAAAATACGCCGGCCAATACAACCTTTGTATCGATCTCCGCTCCACCAGGCACCACGTGCACAACTCCGCCCGTGGGTGGAACCGGTGCGATAAGCTGCAGCGCCCCGTCAGCTCCCGCGGGTTCGAGTGGGACAGTAGTCCTCATAGTGCAGGTCACGTCCGGAACGGCCAGCGGAACCGTCATCAGCGACACCGTAACGGTGAACGCGACCAATCAGGCTTTCGGCGCTAATTCCGCCACGGTCACCGACGTGGTGGCAACTTCAACTCAAGCCGATCTCGCGTTGAGCACCGCCGCCACTCCGCTCTCGGTCTATGCCGGCAACGACATCACCTATACGCAAGTCGTCACCAACAACGGCCCTGCCGCAGCCGCAGCCGTTTCCTTCGTGGAAGCGACTCCGGCCAACACCACCTTCGCTTCCGTCTCCGCGCCGGTAGGCTGGTCCTGTACGGCACCCGCTGTCGGTGGAACTGGTAACGTCACCTGTACCGACACGAGCTTGGCCTCGGGTTCGTCGGCCGACATCATCGTCGTGGTGAATGTCGCATCCACGGTCACCGTCGCCTCCATAACCGCAACTTCGACGGTCTCTTCCACAACCAGCGATCCCAACTCTGCCAACAACAGCACCACGACCAACACGACTGTCACCACGACCTGCGACCTGGCAGTGACGAATACCGGCGCCCCCAGTCCGGTTACGGCGGGCAACAATATCACCTACACGCAAGTTGTGACCAACACCGGTCCCAGCAATTGCTCCACGGCAACCTTTACGGAAGCGATTCCGGCCAACACAACATTTGTCTCGCTCACTCCCGTCCCCGCGGGATGGACTTGTACGACCACGGGATCCATCAGTTGCACCGATACCACCGTAGCGCCGAATTCAACCAGCACCTTCCCCGTGATTGTGAAGGTAGCCGCGGGCACAGCGGCGGGAACGATCATCACCGATACGGCAACAGTATCGACGACGACCCACGATACAAACCCAGCCGATAATACTGCCACGGTGACGATCGGCGTGGCCGGCGCCACGCAAGCCGATCTCAGCGTAACCAACTCGGCCAGCCCGAACCCGGTGACCGCCGGCAGCAACATCACCTATACGCAAGTCGTAACCAACAGCGGACCCGCAGCCGCCACCACCGTCACACTAACGGAAACTCTTCCAACCGGTACCACGTTCGTGTCCCTGGCTGGAGCCGGGTGGACCTGCACTGCCGCCGCACCCTACACCTGCACCATCGCCAGCCTGGCAGCCAATGCCACCACAACCTTCACTTTCGTGGTGACGGTAGGTGCGACGGCAACCTCAGGTTCCACGATCACAGATACGGCCTCCGTCGCCAGCAGCGTCACTGGCGATCCGAATCCCGGCAACAACAGCGCTTCGGTCAGCGTGCAGGTGGCGGACTCGGCGAATCTCTCGATCACTAATACCGCCAGCCCGGTTCCGGTGCAGGCCGGCAACAACATCATCTACACGCAAGTCATAACGAACGGCGGCCCCAGCGCGGCAGCCACCGCAACCCTCACCGAGAACACGCCACCGAATACCACTTTCCAGTCCGTCACCGCTCCCGGAGCGTGGTCATGCACTACGCCGACCGTCGGCGGCACCGGGACCATCACCTGCACCGATCCCAGCTTCGCCACCGGAACAGCCAGCTTCACGGTGGTCGTGAAGGTTACAGCGGGGACTGCGGCCGGAACGGCGATCAGCGATACGGCGACCGTTACTTCTACCACCACCGATCCTAACTTAGCCAACAACAGTGCGACCGCAAACGACGTGGTTGCGACCGCAACGCAGGCTGACCTCATTACCACTAACACCGCGGCACCCACTTCCGTGGCGGCAGGCAGCAACGTTACCTACACGCAAAGCGTTACCAACAACGGCCCCGCGGCGGCGACGGCTGTCACCTTTACTCAAACCACGCCCCCGAACACAAACTTCCAGTCCATCACGCCCCCGGCCGGATGGACGTGCGTCACGCCAGCCGTAGGCGCGACTGGCACAATCACCTGCACCGACGGCAGCAATCTGGCGCTCAACGCTACCGCGGCCTTCACGCTGCTGCTTCAAGTGAACTCAGGCACCGCCTCCGGAACAAACATTGCGGAAAGCGTCACCGCCAATGCCAGCAACATCGTTCCCAACCTCACCAGCAATACTGCAACCGCTACCGTGGTAGTTGCCAACGCCAACAGCGCTGACATGGCCATCGTGAAAACTGCGACGCCAAGTCCCACTGTCTCCGATGGCGACACCCTGACTTATACCCTCGCGGTGACGAACAACGGTCCCGCCAGTGCCACAAACGTCACCGTAGTCGATACCCTGCCCTCCGATGTGACCTACCTTTCGGTGAACACCACTGCGGGCACGTGCTCGGAGGCAGATGCTACCGTCACCTGTTTGCTAGGAACGATGACGAACGGCGCCACGGCCACAGTCACCATCATCACGCTTGCGGGAGCGCCGGGCACGGCCACGAACACGGCCACGGTCAGTGCGGATCAGACCGATCCTATCCTCACCAATAATTCCTCCACGCAAACTGAAACCATCACGGCCGCCACAAAAATCGGGCTGCAGCTTTTCTCTGCACGCCTCGGCCAGGACAAGACCGGCTCCAACCAGGTCGCGCTCCTCTGGAAAACCGGCGGGGAAGCTCACAATCTCGGATTCAACATTTATCGCGAGCAAAACGGCGCGCGCGTGCAGTTGAATCCTTCTTTAATTGCAGGCTCGGCCCTGCTGATGCATGGCACGTTGCCGAAGCACTCCGGCAAAACCTACACATGGATTGATTCGTCCCCGAACGCAGGCCTGGGTTCGTACTGGCTGGAAGACGTCGATACTAATGGCACTCGCACCCTGCACGGCCCGGTTTCGGCCGACTCTGCCGCGAGTTCGCCTTCAGCGAGCGATGCCGCTCCAACAACGGCATTGATGTTGCATCAACTCAACCTGGCACAGCCGGCCGTAACCGGAGCCGAGGCAAGCCACCCGGTCGAAAACATTTCGCGAACTGTGCCTACGCTCACGCAACAGCAGAAGCAATTCGAACTCGCGGCACATCCCGGCGTGAAGATCTTCGTCAAGCACGAAGGCTGGTACCGCGTGACCCAACCGGAACTGCTCAAGGCTGGATTGGATCCGAATGTAGATCCCGCTTTGCTTCATCTCTACGCGGAAGCCGTCGAGCAGCCCATCGAAATTACCGGTGCTTCCGTTGGCTCAGGAGGCCTCGGACCGCAGGCCGCAATCTATTTCTATGGCACCGGAATCGACACACCATATTCCGGCACCAGAGTGTATTGGCTCGTCGCCGGCGATGGACAAGGCGCACGGATTCACCAACTACCACCTTCCACCGGATCGAACCAGCCTCCGGCGAGTTACCCGTTCACGGTGGAGCTCACGCCGCACACCACCTACTTCTCCGCACTCATCACTACGAACGGCAACAACTTCTTCGGTCCGCTCATTTCCACAACGCCGACCAGCGAGACCATGCACGTGCCTCACCTCGCCACCACCGCGGCCGAGCCCGCGCAGTTGGAAGTGATTTTGCAAGGCGTCATCCTCGCCGCCCCGCACGATGTCACCATTGCGTTGAACGGCACCACCCTCGGCGATCTCACATTTACCGGCCAGAGCAAAGGCAGATACCAACTGACTCTGCCCGCGGGGTTGCCGCAGGAAGGCGACAACACCGTCACCTTCACCGCTCAGGACGGAGAATACGACTACAGCCTGGTGCAGTCGATCCGCATTACGTATCCCCACTCCTACGTGGCGGATTCCGATGGGTTGGTCTTCACCGGGCGGCCCGGAGATGAACTGAAAGTCACCGGCTTCTCTAGCGCTCCCGTCGCGGTGCTTGACATCACGAATCCCGATCAACCGGTGGCGCTCACTCCTCAGGTCGGCTCCGATCCCACCTCGAATCAGTATGAGCTCGAAGTGCAGGTGCCTTGGTTGACCACCAACCCAGCGGCGCCAGTTCTCCACACCCTGCTGGCTTTGGCGGATGACCGCGTCTCATCACCGGCGGGATTGCGGCACAATCATCCCTCGCATTGGCACAGCGCGCAGCCGGGCAGCCAGATCGTCATGATCTCGCCCTACGCCTTCGCGGACGCTCTCACGCCCCTGCTGCAGGCGCATCAGCAGCAAGGCCAATCGTCCGCTCTCGTGCTCGTCGACGATCTCTACGACGAGTTCACATTCGGGGAACACAGCCCATACGCCATCCGCGACTTTTTGCAGACTGCAGTTAAAGCCTGGCACACCCCGCCGCAATATATGCTGCTCAACGGACGCGCATCGCTCGACCCGCGCGATTTCCTCGGCTTCGGCCATCTGGACTTTGTGCCGACGAAAATCGTGCCCACCAGCATGTTGATGACGGCCTCCGACGATTGGTTCTCCGACTTCAACGACAGTGGTATGGCCACCATTGCCACCGGGCGTTTCCCCGTGAGCACCGCGGCCGAAGCGCAGCTGGTCGCCGGCAAAGTAGCCACCTACGAAGGCCAATCCACAAACGGACCCTGGACCGCGCAGGCTCTCATGGTGGCCGACGTGAACGACACCGAAAACTTCACCAAGGATAGCCAGATCGTTCAGGCGCAGCTGCCCACGACCATCCAGGCCACGGACGTGTTCGCCAGCACGATGTCCATTCCTCAAGCCCAGCAGGCAATTCTCGCCGCCATCAACTCCGGGCAGGTGTTAGTGAACTATGCGGGACACGGCTCTGAAGACGAATGGTCGGGCGACGATCTCTTCGACAACAACGCTGCGAATTCGTTGACCAATGGCTCTTCCTTGCCAGTCTTCCTCATCATGGATTGCCTGAATGGACTCTTCCAGGATGTTTACGAAGAACCGTTGGCAGTCACGCTCATGCTCGCCCCGGATGGCGGCGCGGTCGCGGTGCTGGCCTCGAGCGGCCTGAACCAGGCCGGTCCTCAGACGCTTCTCGATAAGTTAGTCGTGCAGAGCGCGATGAATGCGCCGCAGCCAACTCTGGGAAATGCCATCCTCAAAGCAAAAGCCGGCATCACCGACATCGGCGTCCGCAAAACCTTCAATCTGCTGGGTGATCCCGCGATGCAGATCAAGCCCCCCGCCGCAACTCCAGCACACTGACCTCGAGTTCTCACCACGGAGGCACAGAGACACAGAGAAAATTTCTGCATTGTTCCGCCTTCTCCTTTGGTTTTCTCTGTGTCTCTGTG
>PLIO01000234.1 GCA_003140075.1 Acidobacteriaceae bacterium
AAGAGGATGCCGTGCTTGTGGCATAGATCGATGAGAACTTTGAAATAGTCGGGCGGCGGAGCGACGAATCCGCCTTCGCCGAGCACCGGTTCGGCAATGACTGCTGCTACTTCTTCATTAGCGACGACGCGCTTAAACGTGTCTTCGAGATGACGCGCACAATAAAGATCGCACGAAGGATATTTCAAGTTGTACGAGCAGCGGTAACAGTAAGCGAAGGGAACGCGATAAACCTCGCCGGGAAACGGCGCGAAACCGGCCTTGTAGGGATGAGTCTTGCTGGTGAGCGCAAGCGTCATCATGGTGCGACCGTGGAAGGCGTCTTCGAAGGCAATGATCGCGGGGCGCTTGGTATAGGCGCGAGCGATCTTGACCGCATTCTCGACAGCTTCAGCGCCGCTGCTTACGAAAAGAGTCTTCTTGGGGAACTTCCCAGGCGTGACTTCGTTCATCCGCTCCGCCAGCCGGACGTAGTCTGCGTAGGGCGTAACCTGGACGCAGGTGTGAAGGAACTTGTCGAGCTGGCCGCGAATGGCATTGACGACGGCTTCCTGACGATGTCCAGCGTTGGCGCAGCCGATGCCCCCGGCGAAATCGATATAGCGGTTGCCGTCGACGTCTTCGAGCCAGGCGTCCTCGGCTTTAGCTACATAGATGGGCGTGCCGTGAGAAAGGCCGCGGGGCACGGCTTGGGCGCGGCGCTCGGAGAGCGCCTTTGATTTGGGGCCGGGGATTTGTGTATGCAGTCGAATGGTTGACATCGTCAGTTCCCAAGTGGCCAGTGGTCAGTGATCAGTGGCCAGTAAATTCGGGCTTTGCTTCGCGGCCACTGGTCACTGACCACTGGCCACTGTTTTTCAGTACCAGCCGATTGGCGCTTCGTTCAGATTGATGTAGACCTGCTTGGTTTCGAGATATTCTTCGATGCCCCAGGGGCCAAGTTCGCGGCCGAAGCCGGATTGTTTGTAGCCGCCCCACGGCGCTTCGACGTAGGTCGGTTGCATGTGGTTCACCCAGACGATGCCTGCGCGCAGAGCTTTCACGGCACGCAGGGCTTTGAAGATGTCGCGGGTCCAAACGGCGGCAGCTAAACCATAGGGTGAATCGTTGGCGATTTTGAGCGCGTCCTTTTCGTCGTCGAACGGAATGACCGCCGCGACGGGGCCAAAGATTTCTTCGCGCGCGATGCGGGCGGAGTTTGTAACGTCGGAGAAAATCGTAGGCTGAACGTAATAGCCTTTGCCGATTTTCTCGGGGCGTCCGCCGCCGGAAGCGAGTGTGGCTTCTTTCTTGCCGATCTCGATGTAGGAGTTGACGCGGTCGTATTGTTCTTTGCTGACGAGGGGACCCATCTTGGTTTCGCGATCGAGCGGGGGACCCAGCTTTATTTTTTTCGCTTTCTCCGTCATCGCTTCCACGAAGTTTTTGTAAATCGATTTTTGCACCAGGATGCGGCTTCCGGCGGAGCAGACCTCGCCTTGATTGATGAAGACGCCGAAGAGCGCGCCGTCGATGGCGGCTTCGAAATCGGCGTCGGCGAAAAAAATGTTGGGCGACTTGCCGCCGAGTTCGAGGGTCACGCGCTTTACCGTATCGGCGGCCTGTTTGACGATGATTTTGCCCACGGCAGCGCTGCCGGTGAAAGCGATTTTGTTCACGTCGGGATGCTGGACGAGCGGAGCGCCGCAGGTTTCTCCGAAGCCAGTGACGATGTTGACCACGCCCGGGGGCAAGCCGCAATCGGCAAAATAGTTGGCGAACTCAAGAGCGGTGAGCGGAGTTTGCTCGGCCGGCTTGAGCACGCAGGTACAGCCGGCGGCGATGGCTGGAGCCAGCTTCCAAGCAGCCATCAGGAGCGGATAGTTCCAGGGAATGATTTGTCCGGCAATGCCGACTGGCTCTTTGAGCGAGAGGGACATTGCGTTGTCGGGGACTGGATTTACATAGCCGACGACTTTGGTGGCAAGACCGCCGTAGTATTCGAAGCAGGTCGCGGCATCGTTGATATCGAATTCGGCTTCGACGATGGGCTTGCCGGTGTTGCGGCATTCAAGTTCGGCGAGAGCGGGAAGGTTGGCGCGGATTTTTTCTGAGAGCCGGAAGAGCACGCGGCCGCGCTCCTGCGCGGTTGAGTTCGCCCACGGGCCGTCTTCGAATGCCGCTTTGGCAGCGGCGACGGCGCGGTTGACGTCATCGGCGCCGGCGTCGGGAACTTGGGCGATGACTTCTTCCGTGGAGGGATCGCAGACGGGAAAAGTCTTTGCGGATTTGCTCGCGACCCATTCGCCGTTGATGTACATCTGATAGGTGCGAACGTCACTTCGAACTTCGGTTGTGATTCCGCCGGGCATTTTCTTTCGACCTCCTGCTTACCTCAGCGGCTCAAGCCGCCGTCGATTTTGCGACCTCTATCGCTGCGCTGAAGCGCTGCGCCACCCAAAATCAAAGTTTGCCGGCCGTCAGCGCACGACTAAAGTCGCGCCCTTCCCAGTCTCGTTCACTGTTTTATGACGGCCGTAGACGTAAAAAAAGAATGCAGCGAGGCCGACGAAGAACAGCGTGCCGCCGAACATCCATAATTCGTAGGACCACAGCGACGTGATCTGCTGGGCCGGAAAAAATACGAGGGCGATGCCGAGGATCGTCGTGAGCAGGCCGCTGGAACCGGCGAGAAACATTGTTGTGCGGCCGTACTGGCCTTCTGGAGTGGTTTCCTTCAGAGCGAATCGAATCAGCGCTCCGAACATATAGAGGAACGGAACGAGTTGGAGAACGACAGCTAGCGACAAGAGCTTCTGGAAAACTTCTCCGGCTCCCGCCGGGCTCAAGTACAGCCGTGGCAACAATCCAAGAACGCCCATCAATTTGTCCCAGAACCACCAGCCGTAGAAATTTCCGAGTACGAGAAGCGCCGACACGATTCCCTGGACGATCAACGCGGCATAAGGCGTGGCATAGCGGGGATGAACCTTGCCCAGCCAGGAGGGCATGTAGGAATCGAGGCCAGCGACGAAGGGAATGCGGGCAGAACCGCCCATCCACGCCGAACCGATGCCGGCGATGGAAAGGCTGAGCATCAGGGCGAACGGAATGGTCATCCAGTCGAGGCCGATGCTGCCCGCCATGTGGCTGACGGCTTGCACGATGCCCTGCAGAACATTTACGTTTTTCCCTACGGCGATGAGCAGGGTGAGGGTTGCGCCGACATAAAGAACGCCGGAGACGACTCCGCCCCACGCGACCGCGCCGGGAAGAGTGCGGCGGGGGTCCTTGATTTCGTCTCCCATGACGGAGGCGAGTTCGAGGCCGACCAGACCGAAGCAGATTACGCCGAAGGAATTCAGGACGAAGCGCGGGTTGGCGGGAATTTTGAAATCAGCGGCCGTGATGGTACTGCCGAAGCGCGACCAGATCACTATGCCAAGGCCGATGAGGACAGCGGCGGCAATGAAAGTTCCGATGGCTCCAAGATTGTTGATCCATTTGCCGACGCCGAGGCCCACGATGTTCAGAACAGTTAGCAGCGCGAGCAAGACCAGTGAAGTGGTGGAGGCGAAGAGTTTGTTATCCGCGAGACCGAGGTGGGCCGGCCCAAGCACGTAGACCGAAACGCCGACGAAGTAAAGCATGACGGTCGGCACGTAGAGCATGTTGTTGGTCCAGTAACACCAGCCGGAGAGGAATCCGTGGAAGTCGCCAAAGACTTCCTTCGCCCAGAGATAGACTCCACCTTCGCCGGGATAACGATGGGCGAGTTCGATGACGGCGATGCCTTGCGGCCAGAAGAAAAGAAGAAGCGAGATGATCCAAAGCCAGATGGTGACGCCGCCGTTGGCGGCGATGGAGGGGACGACGTTGAGGTTGAAGACGGCGACTACGAAGAGGAGCACGAGATCGCGGCGTCCGAGGGCGCGGATCAGGTGGGGCTGGGCGGGTTGGGGTTCAGTGGGCAGAGCTCTTTGCCTCAGCGGCTAAAGCCGCCGTCTACTTAGGGCCTTGACCGCAGCGCTGAAGCGCTGCGCCACCCAAAAAGCTAACTGCGCTGCGCAGCGACCGGCTAACGGCAGGTTCCTCACGGGCTTTGCCCGGTTCGGAATGACAAGTTTCTTTTTCACTACAACTGCTTGCCGATGCATGCAGGGCGGACGAATGCGTCCGCCCCTACGCGAACTAGTGCGCGGCCAACACCGGCTGGCCGCTACGTTCTTGCTGCGCCTTCGCGAGCGATGCTGCAATGTCGCCGAAAGCAGATAGATGCTTGTCGATGTCCGCCTCGGTGTGCTGGACGGAAATCGTCCACTGCTCATCCCACCAGTAGGGTTGCGCCATCACGCCGCGGTTGACCATGGCGAACCAGTAGTGGCGCCACAGGTCGATATCGATCGTGGTCCAATCGCGGTAGTTGCGAATTTCTTTCGGATAAAACATCAGCGCTCCGTTGGCGCCGGCTTGCGCGATGTAGGCTTGCAAGCCGACTTTCGCAATGGTCTTGCGATATCCGTCGGCCAGCTTCCTGCCGAGTTTGTCGACATGTGCATAGTTGTCGCGGGTGAGGACTTCGCGGAACGTGGCCAGACCCGCAGCCATGGAAACCGGATTCGTGTTGTAAGTGCCGCCGTGGAAAACTTTGTGTTGCGAGATGAGGTCCATCACAGACTTGCTGGCGCCGAAGGCGGCGAGCGGGAAACCGCCGCCAATCGATTTGGCAAGGCAGATCATGTCAGGATGGACGTTGAAATATTCCGAAGCGCCGCCCCAACCGAGCTTGGCTCCGGTTTTGACTTCATCGAAGATCAGCAGCGCGCCGTTCTTGGTGGCGATTTCGCGGAGACCTTGCAGGAACCCGGGCTGCGGCATGCAGAGGCCGACGTTCATCAGAATGGGCTCGAGAATAATCGCGGCAATCTCGCCGGGATTTTCCTTGAAACGACGCTCGACGGAGCCGAGATTATTAAAGGTGGCAATCTTCACATTGTCGATGGCAGATTTTGGCACACCTAAGCCACCGGAGACCGGGGTCGGATTTTCGATATCGCCGAAATCGGGAGCGTGCGGTTTGACGCTGACCAGAGCGGAATCGTGCAAACCGTGGTAAGCGCCTTCAAATTTTACGATCTTGTCGCGTCCGGTGGCGGCGCGGGCCAGGCGGATGGCGTGCATGGTGGCTTCGGTACCGCTGTTGCCGAAGCGGCACATCTCGACCGGAAAGCGGTTGCAGATTTCCTCGGCAAGTTCCCATTCCATGTCGTGCGGCATGCCAAACATTGTGCCGGTCGAGAGACGCTTCTCGACGGCCTTCATCACGGCGGGATGGCAATGCCCGGCCATGAGTGCGCCGAAGGTGAGGTTGTGATCGATGTACTCGTTGCCGTCGAGGTCGCGGAACTTGCTGCCGCTGGCTTCCTTCACGAAGATGGGCCAGGGATCGTAATGGCGATAGTTGCTGGCTACGCCGAGGGGAATGCGTTTGAGATTTTTCTTGTGCGCTTCGGCGGATTTAGGCGTGCGGCGCTCGAACGTGTCGAGCTCCTGCTGCAGATCGGGATACATCGAATTGCTCCGGGATAAGTCAGGCCGTCGTCACTTTGGGTGAACCGGCCATTAGAATGCCGGGCGGCAGAACCGCCCGGGGTGGTAGTTACCAATATTCTACACGGGCAAACTAAAAGTAAAACTTAAGAGCGAACTGCACTTCGCGCGGGTCGCGCGCCTGCTGCACCTGGCCGAACGTGGTGTCGCTGAAGTTGCCATCCGGGTTCACAAACTCCGTTTTGTTGAAGAGGTTGAAAATGTCGGCGCGGAACTGGAAATACCGAGCTTCTGAGAGCGTAATCCTCTTCGAGAAGGTGACGTCCCACTGGTTCTGCCCGGGCCCGCAGCAGATCGACCGCGGAGTGGTGGAAAAAGAGCCGAGAGGCGGATCGGAAAAACTGCTAGCATTAATAAAGAAATGCCCGGTCTCGGGACTGCCGTTGACCACTTGCGTCGTTACCTGTTTTCCGCTCTGGATTTGCAGCGGACCGGTGAGTTGGGGCGCATCGGCGCTCAGGAAGAACAAGCTGCTGATCAGCTCCGTATCGTCCTGCGTCTGGATGCGGATGGGAAAGCCAGTCTGAAACTGGATGATTCCAGACATCGCCCAGTCATCCAGAAGTTTTCCCTTGAATCCATTGTATCGCTGGACGGGAAACTCCCAGTAATAGTTGAGAACGAAGCGCTGCGCCGAATTGAACAGGGAGAGAGCGCGGCTGGCTTTGTAATCGAAAGGATTGACCGTTTCTTCGAAGCTGGAAGCCCAGTCCAGAGACTTGCTCCAGGTATAGGCAGCCTGCAGCTGAAGTCCGTGAGAGAAGCGTCGTTCCACGCTGGCCTGCAGCGAGTTGTAGGCGGCGGCGGCGATGGTGTCTTCGGCGAAGATGTTGGTGAAGACGGGGACCCCGTCAGCCGGGCATCCGTTGCCGGGACCGCCGGTTACTGGATTGCACGTGGGCGTCGAATAGGGTCGAAGGCCGACAAAGTTCAGCGTCTGCCCCGCAGCCGCAATCGTGCCTCCTGTGGGCAAATGGAATCCATTGGGCAAAAGGTTTGGAGAGTTACTGGGGGGAAGCGTGACCGTGAATTGATCATCTTCCAGGAACGGACCGCAAGTTGCCGGCGAACCGTAGGACGACACGTTATTGGCGTTATTGTTGGCGATGGCGATTATGTCCAGGCAACTTTGTGGAGTCGCTGGATCGATG
Source organism: Acidobacteriaceae bacterium (assembly GCA_003140075.1). Lineage (GTDB taxonomy): Bacteria > Acidobacteriota > Terriglobia > Terriglobales > Acidobacteriaceae > Sulfotelmatobacter. The sequence goes on from PLIO01000234.1 coordinate 6,741, forward strand.
TCATGCGAGGCCAGCAACCTATGTCCCTGCGACCCCACATAGCCGAGTTGAAACACCACATTTCGCGCCAGTTCCTGCTGGAAGTTCAAGTTGTACTGCGCCGTATATTGGGTGCGCATGTGAGGCTGGAAATCCCCGTACAGCAGCATGGGACGGAAGGAAGCCCAATCCTGCGGGGTGCCGGGTGGAGGGCTCAGTATTCCATTAAACGGATTGGGACTGACGGCGCCGCTTTGCGAAATGAAGGGAGTGTTCAGAAACGTTGCGGGCAGGAAGGTGCTGCCGCCGAACGGTGGTTCGGCACCGAACTGTTCGAGAACAAGTTGCTCCATGGGGTTGTAGAACAGGCCCCAACCGCCGCGGATGGTGGTCTTGGGATTGGGACTGTAGGCCAGTCCAATGCGCGGCGCAAAGGCTTTGTAGTAAGTCTGCGTAAGTCCCGCAGGGATGCCGGAGTCTCCTGGAACAACCAACCCCGTAGGCTGGACACCCGCCGCGGCGCATGTGGTGGCCCCGAGAGCGGACTGCTCGGCGGCGGTCAACATGCACGGGTAAACGGTCGAGTTCTGGCCAGGACGGAAGGTTTCAACGTGGTGGAGGGCATCGGCGAGAGGCGTATCCAGTTCCCAGCGAAGCCCGTAATTCATGGTGAGCGACGGTTTGATCTTCCAACTGTCCTGGGCAAAAACATAGACTCCGGTGTTGCGTATGTCCTCCCGCTGCGCGGAGCCTTGCGTGTAACTGTCGTCCAGGCCGAGTAAGTAGCCGGGATAATTATCGTTGTAGAAGACGGAATTTTCGGTCGTGCTGTTGAAAGTGTATTCGCCGTTGACGTTGTAATAGAGAGTCTGGTCAAACTGAGCCCGGCGCACATCGGCGCCAAATTTTAAGGTGTGATTGGCTTTGACCCAGGTCAGACTGTCGGTCGCCATGTAGGAGTTCCCTACCTGCGGCAGTTCGCCCTCCCAGCCGTTGCCGATGTTGAAGCCGCCGGATACACCGATAAAGGGAACGCCCTGCCGATTCGCCGGCAAGCCGGTCGTGATGCCGTACTGCGGACTGGTGCCTAATTGACCGACAATCGATAGCGGACCGCTGTTGGAGTCTGATGTGCCGTTGAAGCAAACCGCCTGCGCCGCCGGAGACAGGCATGAATCCTGCACAATGTTCGTGCTTTGCGGGTGCTGAAAGGTCAACTGGCCTTCTCGCATGTAAGTGAAACGGGCCTCGTTGATTAAGGAGTTGGAGATTGTCCAGGTATGGCTGGGATTGTACTGCTGATAGCGGGAGCCCACGTTGGCGCCAAATCCGGGAATGTTGGCGCCGGAAGCCTGGAAATCGTAGAAGGGTTGAAAATTCGTGTCATTGGTGAAGTAGTAGTAGAAGCTAAAATTCTGCTTCTGGTTGATGCGATGGTCGAAGCGGATGGTGAACTGATTCTGAGTGTCAGCACTGACGGGAACGGCCTGATAAGTGACGCCGTCGGATCGATTGGCGGCGGGAACGAAGCGAAGCATGTCGACGGCGACGGGGTCCTGACAATTACCCGGGATTACGTTCGTAGGAAAGACGGTGGACCAGGGCAGAGGGTTCTCTCCGCTGTAGCCACCAGCCACATACGTATTGTTGATTCCGCCTTGCGGAAGGCCCAAGGCTGAGTCGCAACCTGGACGGCCGTCGAGCGCCTGCGCCGCAAACTGGTCGGAAATTCCGCCTGAGAACGCCGGTCCGGCCGAAAAATCTCCGGTCCTTTCCGCTGGAGTGGGCACGATCACAGTTTGCCCCGAGATGCCTTGCCGCACCCGTCTGCCTTCGTAAGATACAAAGAAGAAGGTGCGGTCTTTTTTAATCGGCCCCCCGAAGGTTCCGCCGAACTGGTTCTGATTCTCCTGCGGCTTCACCGTGTTGAAGAAACCTTGCGCATTCAAAACCGTGTTACGGAAATATTCGTAGACGTCGCCGTGCCACTGATTCGTGCCCGACTTCGTAATAACGTTAACCACCGCGCCAGAGTTGCGGCCATATTCGGCATCGAACGTGTTGCTGATGACGCGGAATTCCTCGATGGCGTCCGGTGTGGGCTGAATCGTTGGCAGGTTGGCAAACTGGTCATTGGCATCGCCGCCGTTGACGCTGAAATTGTTGGCGCGCCCCCGGCCGCCGTTGACCGAAACCGCTCCCGCATCGTCGCTGCCGTAAAACGTTCCGCCGCTCGAACCTAATTGCGATTGCACGCCGGGTTGCAACTGCAGGAACTGGTAAGTATCGCGGGCGTTGAGCGGCAACTCGTTGACTGAGCGATTGTTTACCACCGCGCCAAGCTGCGTGCTGGTAGTGTCAACCAGGGGGGCCTCGGAGGTGACGTCGACCACCTCCTGAGTTCCACCGAGTTGCATCGTCATGTTGAGAGTAATGACCTGATTGACGTCGAGCGCAATGCCCTTGCGAACGTCTTTCTTGAATCCAGTCAATTCGAAAGTGAGCGTATAGGTTCCGACCGGAAGGTCTGGAAATCCGTAATCGCCGCTGCCGCTGGACTGCGTGTCCCGGCTTACTCCAGTCGCTTCATTCACGGCGGTAACTTTCACGCCGCCCACCACGGCGCCGGAGGGATCAGCGACGCGGCCCAGGATTCGACCGCCGGTGCCCTGCGCGGAAAGCAGTGCGGGAACGATGAGAGAGATCGCAACGACCAGGCAAACCGTTTGCAGACACATCAGGGTCCAGCGGGCTCGCGGTGACGGCATGGAACCTCCAGCCATTTTCGGCAGAACTTTTTTCTTGAAAACGACAGCTTGTGTGCAGCCGCAACCTTGCTATAATCCCGCAAGGTTAGAGAAGTGGGTGGCGTACTGTCAAGGATAAAAAAAGCGCTGCCTTGCATAGAAAATTCTCATCGGACGACCAGAGGTCATGAATTCCACCGGCTCGGAACCTTACTTGAAGATCGGAGATGTGGCGCGGCGGGTGGGAGTGTCGCCGTCGGTTATCCGGTCGTGGGAGAGCATGGGCCTGGCGCGACCGCGGCGCACCGAGAGCAACTATCGGCTGTATACGCCGGATGACGTGAAACTGCTGAAGCGGGCGCGGTTCCTAAGGAAAGTGCGGGGGCTGAACGCGGCGGCGATTGTCGAACTACTGCGGCGGGAAGGGCGTGCACGTCCGGCGGGAGACGGAAGCGCGGGCGCGATCGGTTCGCACTTGCGACAGTTGCGGGCGAAGCGGCGTCTCTCCCTGGCACAGGTGGCGCGAAAGGTGGGCATCTCGGTGGGATTCCTGAGCGCGCTGGAGCGTTCGCAGATGAGTGGTTCGGTGGGAACGCTGCGGAAGCTCGCGCGATTTTATAAAACCAACATTCTCGATTTTTTCGACGCGACCGGCGTGAGGAGCCGCCAGGTGCGTCCGAAACAAAGAAAGGTGCTGGAAGCTGGTCCCGGAGTGAGCATGGCGTTGCTGGCCTGGGGCAACACGGTGATGGAACCGCATCTTTTTCGGGTTGCGCCCGGATCAGGCAGCGGCGACTCTTACACGCACGAGGGAGAAGAGTTTCTCTATGTGTTGAAGGGAGAGCTGGCGATTACGTTGGAGAGAGATGAATACCGACTCAAGACCGGAGACAGTTTTTATTTTGAGAGCGCGACTCCGCACCACTGGAAAAATCCGGGGCGGGGGGAAACCTGTGTGCTGTGGATCAATACGCCGCCGACGTTCTAGTTGACCGAACGTCTGGAGGAATAATGAAGACACGATTATCGGTTCTACTCTTCGTGCTGGCCGTGATAGCTTTCGCGGGTTCATGCACAAAGAAGACTCCTACGCTCAATCTGCTGGTGTGGGAAGGCTATGCCGATCCTTCGTTCGTGAAGGCTTTTGAAGAGCAGCATCATTGCAAGGTTTCGGCGTCTTACATGGGGTCGAGTGACGAACTGGTGGCCAAGCTGCGCGGCGGCAGCGCCGGAAACTACGATGTAATCTCGCCGTCCAGCGATGTAGCTACTTCGATTGCAGCCGGGGCCTTGGCAGCTCCCTTGGACTTGACCAGGATCCCGAGCTACGGACAACTCTCTCCGCAGCTCACTTCCCTGCCTCTGGTGCGCGTGAAGGGCCAGGTGTACGGAATTCCATTCATGTGGGGGCCGGACCCGCTGATCTATGACACAACCGTTTTCGCACAGCCTCCCGATAGCTGGAGCGTTCTGTGGGACCCGAAATACAAGGGAAAGATTTCTGTGTGGGACGATCTGTCGACGGTCTACATGGCGGCGCAGATCCTGGGCTATGACAAGCCCGATCCGTCGCAGCTTTACAACTTGACCGATGACCAGCTCGAGGCGGTGAAGAAGAAGTTGCTGGAACTGAAACCGAACATCCGCAAGATGTGGTCGACCGGCGGAGAGCTGACGAATCTTTTTCAGAACCATGAAGTGGTGGCGGCCATGGGATGGCCGCTGATGACCAATCAGCTGCGCAAGATCAACTTCCCAGTGGGAGAGACGATTCCAAAGGAGAACACTACCGGATGGATCGACCACCTGATGATCACGGCTGGGAGCGAGAACCAGGAGCTGGCGTACGAATTTCTTGAGTACATGATTGAAGCGCAGACACAGAAAAAGGTGACGGACGTCACCGGTTATACTCCAGCGAATCCGCAGGCAGCGCAACTGATGACGCCGGAGGAAGTGAAGAGCCTGCATCTGGATGATGTCGATAACTATCAGAAGCGGCTTTATTTCTGGCAGAACGTGCCGCGGCGCGCCAAGTACAACGAGATCTGGAATGAAGTGAAAGCGGCGCAATAGGGCGGCGGGCTCCGGCCGTCGGGCTTCCGGCTTCGGCTTATGCATGGGGATGGTGAGGGCGTTGGGATTGACAACCAATTCCGAGATTATTGCGACGACTACAGCTGAGGCTGCCGCGAACCGATCACCGTTGCTCAGGATTCAGAATGTCGCCAAGAGCTTCGGCAAGAACGCGGTGCTGCGCGATATTTCTCTGGATGTGGCGGAAGGCGAGTTTCTCACGATCCTGGGTGAGAGTGGCTCGGGCAAGACTACGCTGCTGCGGATCATTGCCGGCTTTGAGACTGCGAGCGCAGGCGAGGTCTGGATGGGCGACGAGCGACTGGACCGGCAACCACCCTACCGGCGCCGCGTGAATACCGTGTTTCAGCACTATGCGTTGTTTCCTCACCTCACCGTCGAACAAAACGTTGCGTACGGACTACGCGTGGCGAAAAGACCCGAGGCGGAGATTGTCGTGCGGGTGAAGGAAGCGCTGGAGAAGGTAAAGATGTCGGTCCACGCCAAGTCGAAGCCCTCGAAAATCAGCGGAGGGCAACAACAGCGGATTGCCCTGGCACGGGCGCTGGTGAACCGTCCTCGGTTGTTGCTGCTGGACGAACCGCTTTCCGCGCTGGACGCAAATTTGCGGCGGCAGATGCAGGTGGAGCTGAAATCGCTGCAGCGCGAGGTCGGCATTTCATTCATTTTTGTGACGCACGACCAGGAAGAAGCGATGGTGATGTCGGACCGGATCGCGTTGCTGCGGTCCGGCGAACTAGAGCAGGTGGCGACTCCGCGCGAGATTTATGGCCGGCCGGCAACGGCTTACGCGGCGCAGTTTATTGGACACACGAATCTGTTGAAAGGCGCAGTGCGGGCAGGGGTCGTCCGCTGCGGTCTTCTCACGTGGCCGGCGGCGCTTCCCGACGGACCGGCTTTGTTCTCGCTGCGGCCGGAGAATATCCGGCTGGACACAGGAAGTGGGGCAACGAATGGCGGCGTGCGGGTTCGCGGAAAGGTCCGGCACCAGGCATTTCATGGAGCTACCGAATTGATTCGCGTGGAGTGCGTCGACGGATTGGTGTTGGTGGTGCGAACTCCGGGCAGCGGCGGAGCGCTGGACGCGGTGGAGTTGGAATTTTCTCCCGCCGATGCAGTTCTGGTACGCGAGTCTCCGGAAAGAATCTAATGTTTTCCCGAGCCTACAAAGCGGCAGTGACTCTGCCCCCATTGATTTGGGTGACGGTATTTTTGTTGGCGCCGTATTTGCTGATGTTCTGCTACAGCTTCTGGTCGGTGTCCGCGTCGCAAACCATCGAGCATTCCTGGAATCTCGCCAACTACAGCCAACTGCTGCGAGTGGACGTTTACTGGCAGACGCTGCTGCGCTCGATGTGGATCGCCGCAAGGGTGACCATATTCTCTTTGGTGCTGGGTTATCCGCTGGCCTATTTTCTTTCTTTTTATGCGGGGAAGAAAAAAGATCTGCTCTATCAATTGGTGATCATCCCGCTGTGGGTCAGCTACCTGGTGCGGGCCTACGCGTGGAAGACGATTCTGGGTTCCGACGGCGTGCTCAACACTTCGCTGCAGTATATGCACCTGACAAAGCATCCGCTGGAGTTTCTGCTGTACAGTCCGTTTGCCGTGGTGTTGACGCTGACGCACATCTACACTCCTTTCGCGTTTCTACCGATTTACGCGGCGCTTGAGCATATTCCACGCAATCTTGTGGAAGCGTCGCACGACCTGGGCGCAACACCGGGGCAAACGTTCTGGAAGGTGATTTTTCCGCTCTCGATTCCGGGTGTGGTGGCGGGCGCGACGTTTGCCTTCGTGCTGAGCCTGGGAGATTTTCTTGCTCCGTTGCTGCTGGGTGGGCCGAGCGGAATCATGATTTCCAACATCGTCGTCAGCCTGTTTGGCGCGGCTTACAACTGGCCTCTGGGCGCGGCGATTTCGTTCTGCATGCTGCTACTGGTGGTGAGCTTGCTCTTTTGCTCCGAGCGGCTGGAAAAGAAATGGAGTTTCTCGTGAGCGATGCGAAACTTGTTTCCGGCTCACGCTGGCTGTTACCGCACGCCTTGGCGGTGTTCGCGTTCCTCTATCTGCCGATTGCCGTTCTTATCCTTTATTCGTTCAACAGCGAGGGAGTGGGCGGATTCCCGCCGCATCATCTGACGCTCGACTGGTATCGAACTCTGTTCGCTGACGGGCCTATCTGGGATTCGGTGCTCAACAGCCTGCAAGTCGCGCTGGCGGCGATGGTGATCTCGCTCACATTCGGAGTGCCGGCCGCTCTGGCGCTGGAGCGGGCGCAGTTTCCGGGCAAGGCGCTGTTCCGGCGGTTGGTGCTCCTGCCATTAATCCTGCCGGGAATCATCACGGGGCTTTCGCTTCTCATGCTGTTCAACGTGATGGGAACGAAACTTAGCTTGATGACGATTGTCTTGGGGCACGGAACGGCTTTGATCTCGGTAGCGACGACTGAAGTATTTGCGGGCTTGCAGAAGCTCGACCGCGCGCAGGAAGAGGCTTCGCTCGATCTGGGAGCGAACTACTGGCAAACATTCTGGCGGATCACGGTGCCGAATCTGAAACTGCCGATCATCGGCGCAGCGCTGCTCATCTTCACGCTCTCAATGGACGAGATCGCAGTGAGCTTTTTTCTGATCGGGCGCGACAACACGCTGCCTCTGGAAATCTGGGGGCGTCTGCGTCGCGGCATCACGCCGGAGATCAATGCGGTGTCGACGATTATTTTCGTGTTTTCGATGATGGCGATCGTGTTCTGGTACCGCTTGCGGGTGCGCGGCGAAACCGGAGCGGACGTGAGTGTGGAAATCGTGGCAGATCTAGAGGGGGGCGTGGCATGAGCGCGAATCGCAGAGACTTCATCAAGTTTGTGGTTGCGGGTGCGGTGACGGCGGGATGTCCGATCGATCTATCGCTGGTGGCGGCGCAGACGAACGACGTGCAGAAAAACCACGTCGCCGACGTGGATGGCGAAGATAACCGGATCTGCCATCAAGTCCGCGACGGCAAGGTGTTCACGCGGCCTCCGGCTTCGGCGCGGCATGACGTGGTGATCGTCGGCGGTGGCGTGAGCGGGTTGGCGGCGGCTTATCGTTTGCGGCACCGCGATTTTCTTCTGCTGGAAAAGGAACCGCACTGGGGCGGCAATGCCTATGAGATGGAGTATGAAGGCAGCATCTATGCCACGGGATCGGCCTTCTTAGCCAAGGACGAACACGCATACCCGTTCGCGAAGGAAATTGGCCTGGAGCCGCTGCCGGTTAACAGCTCGGACGCGAGCATCATTCGAGGGGAATTGATCCTCGATACGTGGGGAGACGGGCTCGACAAGCTGCCTTATCCGGCACCCGTACGGGAGAGCTTCAAGAAGTTCAGGAAGGAAATGCTCACGATTGATGTGAAGAAGCGTGGCAAAGAACTTTTCGATAAACCGTTTTCAGATTTTCTGAAGGGGCATGCGGCAGAGCTCAAGCAGTGGTGGGATAACTTCGGGCCATCGAACTGGGGCGCAACCAGCGACGAAACGGCCGCGGGCTTGGCGATCGAATCGTTACAGGAGATGGTCGAAGAGAGCCGGACGGACGATCGCTATACCTGGCCCGGAGGCCTGGGCGCGATCACGAAAAAGCTGTCGGACATTTTGCAGGCGACACACAAAGACCGCATGCAGACCGGGGCGACCACAGTGGCCGTGGTTTCCGAAAAAGAAGAAGTGCAGGTCACTTACATACTGGGTGGCGAACTGAGGACGGTTGCGGCCAAGGCCGTGATCATGGCGACGCCCAAGTTCATCACACGGCGCATCGTCGATGGGTTGCCCGACAAGCAGAGCGACGCCATGCATCAGATTCGTTACATTCCGTATCCTGTAGTAAATCTGATTTTCGATAAACCGGTTTTCAATCATGGATACGACACGTGGTGCCCGGGCAACACCTTCACCGACGTGGTGGTCGCCGACTGGGTGATTCAGAAACAGGCGGGCTACCAACAGAAGCTCAACATCATCAGTTGCTACACCCCGATGAAGGAAGCGGATCGCGGTTACCTGCTGAACGAAATTGGCGCGCGCAAGATCGCCGCGAACGTGCTGGCTGACTTCCAGAAACTCATGCCGGGCTTGAACGTCGACCCAGTCGAGGTGCACATCTACCGGCGGGGGCATCCTCTGTATATGTCGACGCCCGGGCTGTACACGCAGGTTCAGCCCCTGGTGCGGCAACGTTTGGATCGCGTCTTCTTCGCCAACACAGATTCGGAAGGTCCGGAATCGACCACCAACGCGGGAATCCTCGCCGCGCAGCGCGCGGTGAAGGAAGTGGAAGCGCGGTTGGCGGGAAGGCCGATGCCGAAGGAAAAAGCCGTCGCGGGCTGAGGTCGTTTACCTCTCACTCTGCACCGTCCGCGAGATGTAGCTGATTTCTTGCTTGCCGGTATTTGCACGTAAGTGCGATGTAATCCCCTGAGAAGTCTCCTCCCATAGTAAAGTTATACATGGGACGATTACGGCCGAGCGACGGCTGCGTGCTCCCATCAATCCGGCGCCAAATAAAGGACATACTTTGAGTTTGAGCATTCGCAATATCGCCATCATCGCGCACGTGGACCACGGCAAGACCACGCTGGTCGACGCCATGCTGCAACAGAGCGGCACATTTCGTTCCAACGAACATCACGTCGAACGGGTGATGGATTCGAACGAACTGGAGCGGGAGCGCGGCATCACCATCCTAGCCAAGAACACCGCCATCTTCTATCACGATGTGAAAATCAACATTGTGGATACGCCCGGCCACAGCGACTTTGGCGGTGAAGTAGAGCGCGCGCTGAAAATGGTGGACGGAGTGATGCTGCTGGTGGACGCCAGCGAGGGTCCCCTGCCACAGACGCGCTACGTGCTGACTAAAGCTTTGGAGGCCAACCTGCCCCCGATTGTGGTGATCAACAAGATCGACCGGCCGGATGCGCGTCCGCAGGAAGTGCTTAACGAAATCTACGACCTGTTCATCGATCTTGACGCGAAGGAAGATCAGCTCGACTTTCCGGTTCTATATACGAATGCGAAAGAGGGAACGGCGTCCACGGACATCAAGGGCGGCGGCGAGAACCTTCAGCCGTTGTTCGAAGCGATCCTGAAAACAATTCCGTTGCCCCAGGGCGATCCGAAAGGGCCGCTGCAGATTCTGGTGGCGAACCTCGATTACAGCGACTACCTTGGGCGGCTTGCCATCGCACGCGTGTTCAACGGCACCATGTTCACCGGCGAAGACGTGGTGATCGCCAAGCTCGACGGATCGATGCACAAAACCAAGATCACCAAGTTATTTTCCTTCTCCGGGTTGAAGCGCACCGACATCACGGAAACCGTTCTGGGTGATATTGTCGCCGTCGCCGGAGTTGAAGGCATCACCATCGGCGAGACCATTACGGACGCTTTGAATCCTGCGCCACTGCCGCCGATCGTGATCGACGAGCCGACCATCGCGATGACCTTCACCGTGAACACTTCGCCGTTCGCGGGACGCGAAGGAACGTACGTGACATCGCGAAATCTGCGCGAGCGCCTGGCCAAGGAGTTGCTCACCAATGTTTCTTTGCGCGTGGAAGAGATGGGTACGACCGATTCCTTCAAAGTTCTGGGGCGCGGCGAGTTGCAGCTTTCCATCACCATCGAAATGATGCGGCGGGAAGGCTATGAGCTGATGGTGGGCAAGCCCGAGATTGTAACCAAGCGCATTGATGGCAAGCTGATGGAACCGGTGGAGCATCTTACAGTGGACGTGCCGGAGGGATTTGTGGGTGTGGTCATGGAGCAGTTGGGATCGCGCAAGGCCGAAGTCACCAACATGCACAATCACGGCTACGGGCGGGTGCGCATTGAGTTCCGCGTGCCCAGCCGCGGGTTGATCGGACTGCGCAGCCAACTGCTGACGGATACACGCGGAACGATCGTGATGAATTCTCTGTTCGACGGATACACGGAGTGGCAAGGGGAGATTCCGCACCGGCTTACGGGAGCGTTGATCGCGGACCGGGACGGAGTTTCGACGGCATACGCGCTGTGGGGTCTGCAGGAACGCGGAGAGCTTTTCCTCGGGCCGGGCGTGGAGCTGTATGAAGGAATGGTTATCGGCGAGAACGCGAAAGACGATGATCTCGACGTCAACGCGGTGCGGGAAAAGAAACTCACCAACATGCGGGCTTCAACGGCTGACGAGGCCATCCGGTTGGTGCCCTTCCGGCAGTTGAATCTGGAACAGGCGATCGAGTTCATCGCGGATGATGAATTCGTGGAAATCACTCCGAAATCGCTGCGGCTGCGAAAGAAGGTTCTGCAATCGAACCAGCGCAAGAAGAAGGCGATGGTGACGGTGGAAGAAGGGTGAAGTCGAGCAGGCAAGCCGGTGCATCGCAAGGCGAAGCACCGTTGCGAATGTTCCTGGTCCCGTGCAGCTGCGGCGCGACATTTGCGGTCGCGGAAAACTATGACCACCAGGGAACGGCCTGGAGCCGGTATTTGATCTGTCCCAACTGCGGCAAGCGCCACGACCCCAAGAATCGGCTGTTGCAAATTGGATATCACCGCGAGGGATACTGGAAGGTGGACGGTTGCTAATACGGTTGCTAATAAGGTCGCGGCCTTCGGCCTTCCTCCGATTTGACAAGCGCGATTTGACAAACCTGCTATACTTCTCGCCGCATTCGACTGTTCGCCAGCTCCGGTATCGATTTTCAGGAAGGTGTCCCCGACCTGCCAGTCCGCCGCATCGAGCTCGCACTTCGACAGCTCAATGCAGAGGCAGAGGCGTGAAGAATATTTTCGTGGGGAACCTGAGTTTTAACACATCGGAAGACGAACTGCGGCAGATGTTTGAGCCGTTTGGCCAAGTGGATCGGGTCAGCATCATGACCGACCGCGACACCGGACGCTCACGCGGCTTCGGCTTTGTGGAAATGGCCAGTAACGAGGATGGAGAAAAGGCCATCACAGGGTTGAACGGCTCGCAAGTGGGCGGACGCACCCTCAACGTAAACGAGGCACGCCCCAAAACCGAGCATGCCGGCGGCGGCGGACGCGACCGCGGAGGCCGGGGCGGCGATCGCGGCGGAGACCGTGGCGGCAGGGGTGGCGGCGGTGGCGGCAGAGGCCGCTGGTAAGAACCCAACGCTCTCCGCTTGGAAGAAGACGAAGAGAGTTTTCGCGACGCTCACTGCGCCGGAATTGGCACCCCGCAGGCGAGGGTTGCGCCGGGATTCCTCAGTAACAGCTGTCAGCCCGCGGACTAACCGCGCGCTGTCGTTGATGCTTGTCGAGCGCCGATGTAAACTGATCCTACTGGTGTGCGCCCGTAGCTCAGATGGATAGAGCGATTGCCTCCGGAGCAATAGGTCGGGAGTTCGAATCTCTCCGGGCGCACCATATTCCTCCTTATTCTCTCAGTCACTTCTGTGCTCTCAGACCTCGGCGGTTTTTTGAGGATTTTGGGCCGGTACCCAGACGTAGGGCTGGAGATTGAGGTTGAGCTGTGGCCTGCAATCCGCGCCAGCGTCCAAGCGGCGTGGATGTTCTCAAGACATGTGGTGCCCCCTAGCCATTCCCGTAAACTACAGTCTCGACGGAACGCAAAGCATCATTGAGAGGGGGTGCCGTTAACGTTAGTTCCAGATCACTTCTAAATTAGCTTTTGGCTTTGGCTTTGGCTTTCGGCTTATGTGAGCGCTCTTCATGATCGCCGGATCGGTTCAAATGCTCAGGAATTCCGGTGATGAGGCCTTGATAATCCGTGAGCCGGTCACCCATGATGACCACCCCCTTGGAGGTGATTTCATATTCGCGGATATCCTTGCTATGGTTGCCACCGCGCATCTTGATAACGACCATGATCTTGCGAAGCTGGCCGTCGATG
>PLIO01000040.1 GCA_003140075.1 Acidobacteriaceae bacterium
TGCTCCGGCGACATGTATTGAATAGTGCCGACGATGCTGCCCGCCGTCGTGAGCGGAGTCAGGGGACTCGGCCCGCTCAAGGTCGCCGCCGCAGTGAACGATGGCGGCGCTGTTCCTGATCCCGCCACTCCCGATCCCGCCGCCTGCACTCCCAGCGGTTTCGCCAGACCAAAATCCATCAGCTTCGCGCCGCCCTGGGTCAGCATAATGTTCCCCGGCTTAAGATCGCGATGCACAATTCCGCTACGATGTGCGACGGCCAGCGCTTCAGCTACGGCAATCCCAACTTTTAAGATCTCATTCAGCGGCATCGCGCCTTTGCGCAATCTCTCCGCCAGAGTTTCACCTTCCAGAAACTCCATCACCAGGTAATCGGTGCCATTCTGCGAACCGATGTCGTAAAGCTGGCAGATGTGGGGATGGTTCAACGAAGAAATCGCCCGCGCCTCGCGCTCCATGCGCTGTTTCAGCTCCGGCGAAGAAGAAAGATGCGAAGCCAGGACTTTCACCGCCACGGTGCGGTCAAGGCGCGTGTCAAGAGCGCGATAAACTTCTCCCATGCCACCCGCGCCCAACGGTGATTGGATTTCGTAGGGACCTAATTTTGTGCCAGAGGTGAATGCCATGCGCGCGTGTGATTATAGTCTAGCGGCTACCTTCGCGATGATTTTGGATGTATCGTCGGCAAGGAGGATATCCAGAAACGGGCTTGGAGGACATCAATGGCGATGTCCCCAAGCGGACTTCTGGCCCGGAATACGCTCCGGTTGGTACTCGCAGCGTCGTCCTCGCACTCTGGCCACCGTTTAGAAGGATAGCGTGGCAGGATATTGGGCATGGGGAAAGAGAATCCAGTGCTGGTGCTGGCGTCGGGAGACGATCCGCAGTTCACCAGGTTGAACGAGCTACCACACACAGTATGTGGGGAGGTTGCCGCGTGTGCCCAAGCCGCGAAGGATGCGACGGTGATCTTGCTGTGGTCGGGGACGCGGGAGTTGCTGCGCGAATTGTTTGGGATTTGCGGGAAGGTGCGCTGGATACACTCCCGGGCCGCGGGTCTGGACAACCTGTTGTTTCCGGAACTCGTGGAAAGTCAAATCCTGGTGACCAACGGACGCGGCGTGTTCAGCGCGTCGCTAGGGGAGTTTGTCCTGGCAGCGATTTTGTATTTCGCGAAGGATTTCCGGCAGATGGTTCGCAACCAGATGGCATCTGTCTGGGAGCCGTTCGACGTGCAAGAGATAGGTGGACAGACGGTTGGGATTTTGGGTTATGGCGATATAGGCCGAGCCGTGGCGAGCCGCGTGCATGCCATGAGCATGCACGTGCTTGCGACGAAGCGGCATGTTCCCGGATCGACTGATCCGCTCGTGGATCACTTCTACAAGCCGGAGGAACGGCGGGAGATGATCGCGCTCTGCGACTACATTGTGGCGACGGCACCATTGACCGAGGAGACGCGGCACATGATCAGCGACGCGGAGTTTGCGGTGATGAAGCCGACGGCAGCAGTGATCAACGTGGGACGTGGGCCGGTCATTGACGAGGCGGCACTGCTCCGTGCGCTAACGGCGAAGCGAATCAAGGGAGCGGGGCTAGATGTGTTTGAGCACGAACCGCTACCGGCGGGACATCTGCTGTACAAGCTGGAGAATGTTTTGTTGTCGCCGCACTGCGCGGACCACACTCCCGACTGGCAGGATCAGGCGATGCGCTTCTTTCTGAAACAGTATGGCAGGTTTGAGAAGGGCGACCCCTTGAAGAACATTGTCAATAAGCGGCTGGGATATTGAGCGAGAGGTGCCCCTGCAGCAATGAAAACGGGCCCCAAACGGGCTTGGAGCGATCTCCGCGAAGCCGACTTTCTGGCTCGTAACTGTACCGCCGGATCTTGAGTGTGTCGCGTTTTACGCCCAGAACCGAGGCCAGGGAACCGCTTTGATGTTTCAGCAGACATCCCCACGCGGTTCGTGGTGCCGAATCGATTTCAAGGTTCCAAGCACAACTCAGCGATGCGATTGACGGGGTAATCGGCGATTCGGGACAAACCCATTCGCCGACTGGCTGCCGGATCACAGTCGGTCAGTTTTCCTACTCCTATCAAGTGCGTCTAGGCGGCATCGTGCTCACGGATGCCCTTTTTGTGCGCTGTCGTCTTCTGCCGCAAGGCGCTGTCTGAGCGGCGCGACCAGCGAGTGCTGAAACCCTGGCTGGTTGGTAAGAGCTAGTTGTAGCGCGGTTGCGTAGTAAGGGCGAGCCTCTTCTCGTCTGCCGAGCGCATCCAGCACGTTGCCCATCCGTGCGTTCACTCCGGCCGAGTCGGGGGCGAGAGCCACAGCTTGTTGTGCTTCCTGCAGTGCCTCCGGCAATCGCTTGCCGGCGAGAAACAGACCTGCCTTTTGTGCATGAGCCAACGCAGCCGCGAGTGGGATCTCGAAGCGTCCTTCGTACACAAAGACACTGGAATCGATTGCGTCGGCAGCCTTCAAGGTCTTGAACTGCTCATATGGATTGAGTGGAGGCGGGCCGAATTCGAATCCCGTGAGATTGACTGCGCTGATGAACACCGGACCATCGATCGCAGGAGTAGCGTCGGAGAGCGTGCCCAGCCAAATTGATTCTATGGTCGGAAGCAGCTTGCATGGGATCTTGTAATAGTTGTAGTCGATCACACCGGTTCCAAAGTAAACGAACCAGCAGTTTTGCATGTGGCGCTCGTCGGTGTATCGCTTCACGGCATGCAATTGCTGCGCCCAGTCCGCACTCGAATCGCTCACATACCTCCAAACGTTCTTTGGGCCACCAAAGGCCTCGTTCGCATAGCCAATGCAGTCGGGGAATGCGCGCGTCACCGAGATTGCCTGGAAGACCAGCAGAAGTACGATCGCATACCGCCAGCGGCGGCTGTTCTTAATCAGCACGGAGGCCGCGCCCGCGATCAGGATCGCAAGAAAGATGTAGACGGGCAGGATGTGGCGAATGCCAATGTTCATTCCGCCCTTCATCGACGCAGCCAGATAGATGAGCGGCGGAACCAGTAGAAACAGCAGTGCGCGCCTCTTCCCCAGGCGCCCGCTCGCGATCACCCAAACGCTAATCGCCAGCAGGATCAGGAATGTGAGACTCGATTTCACCAGAATGGCCACCGGAAAGTAAAACCAGACGGCATGCGGATAGGATTTGCCGAAGAGATAGCTGTTGAAGCTGTCGGCACTGAACAATACGTGCGCAAAGCCGTAGATGTAAGACTCGGGGAGCAAGTGGAAACGGGCGAATTCGTGAAGTACTTTGGCTTGCGTAGGACTCGGAACTTTGGCAAGTTGCGCTTCCATCGGCGGATTCAACTGCAACCCGTTCCCGCGCGCCGCATAGCGGAAGCCATAGGCCGCCCACAGAATTGCGACTGACATGAGGCCGATCATCACTAGGGCCGCAGCATAGCGAGCGGCGCGTTCACCGACAGAAAGTTGCGATCCGCTGTTCGCTGACTCTCGCCGGAATATCTCGATTCCCGCGAGAATCAAGAGCATGGGGAAGACAAGGACCGCGCTTTGCTTGGACGCCAACGCCAGTCCGACGGCAACCCCAGTAATCATCAGCCGGCCCGCGGATGGCAATTGCACATAGCGGTAGAACGCATAGATCGATGCCAGTAAAAAGCAGGCTTGCGCCGCGTCCGTGGTTACCAGCGCCCCGTGAGCGAGCAGGGTCGGATCGAACAGTAGAAGCCCAAGCGCAAGGAAGCCTGCGGTGGTGGTGAACATTTCTCGCGTCGCGAGAAACGCGATCACCAGCAACAGCAGCGTGAAGATTGAGGCCGCCATCTGCGCGCGAAACACGATCTTGTCGGCGTCGTTGTGAAAGATGAAATCTCTTCCACCGAGAACCGCCTGTAACCGGTAAGGACGATCTTGCATCTCTGGAACGTTCAGTTGCATGGGAAGCAAAGGCACAGTGGCAACGAACTTGACCAGCGGCGGATGCTCGGGATTCAAGCCAAAGTCGCCGCGCCACGACATGTATCCGGAATAGATATGGTCGGGCTCATCCCAGGTAATGGTGTTCGCTCGCGAGATCAGTGCTAGGTGAATGGCGAAGAGCAGAATAAACCCGGCCACGCCCGCCACCACCCACAACCGGCGAAAGTCCCCTTGTAGTGAAGTCAATGCTTATACCTCACGAAGAGAATTCAGAAAACCAACCTTCAACGAGAGTTGAGTCTGTCGACATGAGCCCGCGCGGTCGTGCTTATGTAGCCGAATCCCCTGCCGCGCACGACATCTGACGGCAAGCCGAAGTTTCACAAAGTTGAAGACATAAAGAACTCGGCGGGGAACACCAGTGTACCAAGTTCGCGACTGCCGCGTGTGCAATCGTGCTTACGCCGTGAAACCGAGGCACGGTAGTTGGCGAAAATCGCCATTTCACTCGTTGACCCAGACGAATCGGCCGCTGACTCGGAAGCTGTCCAGAAACGGGCTGGTGGGAAACGCCGAAATCGGTTCTAAGATGCCCACACAAGTCAACTCGCTGTGGGCGGAATCCCCGGCTTCTGATCGCATTGTATTCGCCTAATCCACTACTGGAAACCGGACTACGAATGTGCCTTCCGGAGAAAAGCCAGAGGTCAGTAACCTTAATTTGATCCCGAGCAGTTCGTTCTCTGCGGTCCGGTTTGCCGAGGAATAATCGCGAAAAATGGGCATATTTCTCATATTTTGGGGGGAAGGACGGCGGAATTTCTCTGCAGTCCAGACTGCGTGGCGGAGAGAGGAAGACATTCGAACCTTCGGTACAGGTCTGAAACCTGTAAGAGCCGACGTTTGCGTAAGTTGCGCGGAATCAGGAGCTTCAAGAATTCTCCGCGACTGCCTGCTAGCCGCGGAGTCGTCGCTAACCGGTTGCCGAATCCCAGGCCTGTGATCGCATTGCATTCGCCTATTGCCCTCCTTGAAACCGGACTGCACATGTACTCTCCAGAGAAAAGCCGGGACAGTGACGCCCTTCACTGCCGAGTAGTCCATTCTCTCCAGTCCGGTTTGTCGAGGAAGAATCGCGAAATACGGCATGTTTCGCGCATTTTACGGGAAATAGAGGCAGGAATTCTCTGCAGTCCAGACTGCGTGGCGGAGGGAGAGGGATTCGAACCCTCGGTCCAGGTCTGGAACCTGTAAGAGCCGACGTTTGCGTAAGTTACACGGAATCAATCTTTTATCGGAGAACAGAGAGCCGAGTGGTGTTGCGGGACTAAGGCAAACCAGTGCGGTTTCCACTCCGACTTGAAAGGCGAATGGCTTGCGATTCTGTGGCTGAAAGTGGTCTCTATGACGCCTCTCAAGCGGCCAAATTAGTTCGCACCTGACTGCGCGCCTGCCGCGCAGTCCAAAAGCGAAAAAATATCCCTGCAGGACGCGCTCGTCAAAAGGCGAATAAAAAGTAAGCTTCAGAGATTCGTGCTCATGGTTTGTGGTACGACTTCCGCGCCTTGTTTAGGGAAACAGGAGATTGCGGCGATCTTCTTAAGTCGTACCCTAAACCCCTCCGCATCCCATGACTCTAGGCTGTAAAGTAGGAGCATCGCTTCGCGATGGCCGAATTCTGAATTGCCGGAGAACTTCCGATGGCTGGCACCACTGAAGTATTAGCTTCCCTTGCACCCGAAGAGTTGCGGAAGATCGATGCCTACTGGCGAGCTTGCAATTATCTATCGGCGGGCATGATTTATCTTCGCGCGAACCCCCTGCTCCGCGAGCCGCTGAAGGCGGAGCATATCAAGAACCGTCTCCTCGGCCACTGGGGCTCAGATCCCGGCCAATCTTTGGTCTGGGTGCACCTGAACCGTCTGATTCGGAAATACGATTTGAATGTGATGTACATCTCCGGTCCCGGTCATGGTGCACCAGCTACCCTTGCCAATTGCTATCTCGAAGGCCACTACTCTGAGATTTATCCAGACAAGAGCCGCGACGAAACGGGCCTGCTCAAATTCTTCCGGCAGTTCTCATTCCCGGGAGGAATCGGTTCGCACTGCACGCCGGAAACCCCCGGTTCAATTCACGAAGGCGGTGAGCTTGGCTACTCGATCTCGCATGCTTACGGAGCAGCATTCGACAATCCTNNATCTCATCGTCACCGTCGTAGTTGGCGACGGCGAGGCCGAGACCGGTCCGCTTGCGACCTCATGGCATTCCAACAAATTCTTGAATCCGATTCGCGATGGAGCCGTTCTACCCGTGCTGCACCTCAACGGCTACAAGATCGCGAATCCAGCGATCCTCGCGCGCATTCCGCACGCAGAACTGGAGTCGCTGCTGATCGGATACGGCCACAAACCTCATTTCGTCGAAGGAGATGACCCGTCTTCGATGCATCAGAAAATGGCTTCCACTCTCGAGCAATGCATCCTGGAGATTCGTTCCCTCCAGCAGCACGCCCGCTCAACCGGCGACCCTACGCGTCCGCGCTGGCCCATGATCGTACTACGCTCCCCTAAGGGATGGACAGGGCCGAAAGAAGTTGATGGCCACAAGGTGGAAGGCTCATGGCGGGCGCACCAGGTTCCCGTGTCCGACCCGGCCACCAATAAGAAGCATCTGAAACTCGTGGAAGACTGGATGCGCAGCTACAAGCCGGAAGAGTTGTTCGACGCCAGCGGCACGCTCATATCAGAATTGCAGGAACTTGCGCCTTCCGGGCCGCGGCGCATCTCCGCCAATCCTCATGCAAATGGCGGTCTTTTGCGCAAAGAACTCGAACTGGCGGACTTTCGCAACTATGCCGTCGAGGTGAAGGCGCCCGGTGCGGCGTACGCTCTTCCCACGGATATACTCGGACACTTTCTTGCCGAGGTGATGCGCCATAACATGAATTCCTTCCGCGTCTTCGGGCCCGACGAAACTGCCTCCAACAAGCTGACAGCGATCTACGCGGCTTCGAAGAAAACATGGCTTGCGGAATACAAGCCGGAAGACGCTGACGGCGGCGAACTCGACGTCTCAGGGCGCGTCATGGAGATGCTTAGCGAACACACGTTGGAAGGCTGGTTTGAAGGCTACGTGCTAACTGGCCGCCACGGCCTCTTCTCAAGTTACGAAGCCTTCATACACATCATTGACTCCATGTTCAACCAGCACGCCAAATGGCTGGAGAAATCCAAGAAGGAACTCTCGTGGCGGGCGCCGGTGTCTTCCATCAACATCCTCATCACGTCTCTGGTGTGGCGGCAGGATCATAACGGCTTTACGCACCAGGATCCGGGATTTCTTGATGTGGTCACTAACAAAAGTCCGGATGTGGTGCGCATTTATTTGCCGCCCGATGCCAACTGTCTGCTCAGTGTGACGGATCATTGCCTACGCTCGCGCGATTATGTCAACGTCATTGTCGCGGACAAGCAGGAGCACTTGCAGTACCTCACCATGGAAGATGCCATTATGCATTGCACCAAGGGCATCGGCATCTGGGACTGGGCTTCCACGGACGATGGTGAGGAGCCCGATGTTGTGATGGCCTGTGCGGGTGACATCGCCACCATGGAGTCCCTTGCGGCGGTCCAGATTCTGAAGAAGCACTTCTCCGATCTGAAGATCCGCTTCGTGAATGTTGTGGATCTTTTCCGCCTCATGCCGGCCAGCGAACATCCGCACGGACTCCCCGACCGTGACTTCGATTCTCTGTTCACTACCGACAAACCTGTGATCTTCAACTTCCATTCCTATGCCTCGCTCGTCCACAAGCTCAGCTATCGACGCACCAATCATGAAAACATTCATGTGCGCGGCTACAAGGAAAAGGGCAACATCAACACTCCGCTCGAACTCGCCATTATCAATCAGATCGACCGTTTCGATTTGGCTATCGATGTCATCGATCGCGTTCCGCGCTTGCGTCCGATCGGCGCGCACGTTAAAGAATGGCTGAAGGATCAGATCATCGACAGCGTCAACTACGCCCACACAGAGGGCATTGATAAAGAAGAGATTCGCAACTGGAAGTGGACAAAGTAGACAGCGTGGAAAAGTCAGCTGAAAAGACCGACCTGATTCTCGCGCTGAACAGCGGCTCATCGTCGCTGAAGTTCGGCGTCTATTACCGCGGGGCAAACGACGAAGAGCCTCTGCTGACCGGAAGCGCCGACGGTATCGGACTCAGCAATGGCTCTTTACACATTCGGGCGGCCGACGGAACGTCGCTGGTGCAGCGCGACAGGATCCACGAATCGCAAAGTGACGCCCTCGCCGCTCTCGCTGCAAGCCTGGTGGCGGATATCGCCAGCACACCCGCGGCGGTGGGTCACCGCGTGGTGCATGGCGGCCCCAACCTGTGCAAACACCAAATCACCACGCCACAATTCCTGGATCAACTGCGCTCGGCAACACACTTTGCACCGTTGCACATCCCGCAGGCGCTATCGCTGATCGCTGCCGCACAATCGATCTTCCCTTCGGCCGCGCAGTTTGCCTGCTTCGACGATGCTTTTCACCAGACGATTCCGGAAGTCGCATCGCATTTGCCACTCCCACAGCGTTACTTTGACTTGGGAATTCGTCGCTATGGTTTCCACGGTATTTCCTACGAGTCCCTGGTGCATCTTTTCGGCGCGAAGCTTCCCGAACGATCCATCTTTGCGCATCTCGGCAACGGATCAAGTCTCTGTGCGCTGCGAAATGGGATATCGATTGACACCACCATGGGCCTCACTCCCACCGGCGGCATTCCGATGGGGACGCGCTCTGGCGACCTCGACCCAGGCGTCATCCTCTATATTCTGCGAAATGCCAAGCTCGACGTCGACAGGCTTGAAGATTTGCTAAATCATCAGAGTGGCCTTTTCGCTCTCTCTTCCGGCGAGAGCGATGTGAAGACGTTGGAAGAACGCGCCCGCTCCCATGATCCAAACGCCAATGATCCAAACGCTCGTCTTGCCCTGGATGTCTTTGCCGTTTCCGTGCGAAAGACAATCGGGGCGTACATGGCGCTGCTGGGCGGAGTGGATCTTCTTGTTTTCACCGGTGGCATCGGAGAGCACAGTGATAACGTCCGATCCGCAGCCACGAACGGCCTTGAACCTCTTGGGCTCACCGCCGACAAGATTCAGATTGTTCCGACACAGGAAGAGCGACAGATCGCGCGCCACTGTCGCGAGATGATGATCAACCGTTGCCCATGAATTGCTGCCTCCTTCAACTCAGAAACCGGGGCATGGGAAGCTCCGAACTAAGCTCCATGTGCCGCCAAAGTCAACTCGACCTTCGCAGAATCATCGGTTTGTGATCGCATTGCATTCGCCTAATGCTCTCCTTAAAACCGGACTGCGCATGTGCCCTCCGGAGAAAAGCTAAGATAGTGCCCCGCTTCCGGCCAAGCAGTCCATTCTCTCCAGTCCGGTTTGTCTTGGAGTAATCGCGAAATACGGGCATTTTCTGCGTATTTCGGAGGGAAAGAAGACGACTTTCTCTGCACTTCAGACTGCGGGGCGGAGAGAGAGGGATTCGAACCCTCGGTACAGGTCTGGATGGCGCGATTAACCGCTGTTTGCGAACGGTACAGGGCAAAAGCTGAGCAGACACATGGCTGCTCCTTTTCCATGAAGCAGATGCCGTCGGGGGAGAAGATGGACTGCGCTTTGAATACTTTCTCAGTCCTTTCAATTCGCTTCAGCAGCGCTCGGACCCCCATAGTTCACCAGGATTACCTTCCCTCCTGAGCTAGCGTGCCTAGCCCGTCACCATGCTCTTCTGGATCGATTCGCCATTCAACAACCAACTTCCCGTCTTCCATAAAAGAATGGAACCGCCCTCTCTGCTCCGGCCAATGGCCGTTTTCTGTAAAGTATTCCAGTTCTTCGTGGCTTCGACCCGCGAAGATTCGCTCCTTTTCTTCCCAGAGCTTGCTAAGAGTCTTTCGGTCCATGGTGTCGAATCTGCTCGGTCGGTTTGGTATAGGTTCTGGAAGCTTTTCCTCGCGCAGGTAGGTCCTAAGCTCATCCTCTGTAAGGCTGTCGAGAATGCGGTCCGATACGAACCCGTCCAAAAACCTCCGCTTCCTCTCCAACCGGGTTAGCCGGCTTCAAATGTGTGCCATCGATCGCTATCTCTCTCCGCCCCTTGTTTCGATGTCCGGTGGGGTCGATTGTAAGAAAGTGCGCTCCTGCGCTAGCTGTGTCCCCTCAAGAGCGTCCAATCGCTGTTCGATGTCAGACACCTCAATGGCGCGGGGTAAACTCATTGCCAGATAGGCCAGAGTATTTGCTGTCCTAGCATCCATCTGGCGGGCTTGAACCTGGGCCATCGTGTTAGCAAGGGCGTCTCGGACTGCGCCGGCCGTCTTTGGCGGTTCCATAGGCAGTACGTCTGAGTGAAGCGGGTGTGCCTTTCTGTATCCATGCTTCGAGCCCATTCTCGCCGCCAATTGAGGATCCAAGTGCAGGGCGCATTTGTCTTTTCCCACAGCGGACCACGCACCGCACGGTTTACCATTCCTATTCTTTGCTGAGCACCGTTTGGACATTGTTCAAACCCTTCGCTACCTAGCAAATGCAATGTGAGGCAAACACCGCATCCGCAGTTCTGGCTGCATTTTGGCTGCAATTAGTTGGACAGTTTGGGAGGGAAAGTGAGAGATAGGTGCTTTTGATCGAATTGATTAGCTTTGGGAGAAGCGCAGCCCTGAAAAGGCTGGCGTCGGCGGTTCAACTCCGTCCCTGGCCACCACATTTCAAAGCAGTTACGTCCAATCAGCAAAATCGCTTCAGTCCGCATTCAGTCCGCTGTTGGCGGGAGTAGCGCCGCCAAGAATGGCCTGAAGTACTTCCCCTTGGGCCGTCATTCGGTCCGCGCTTACGCTGTGTGCGTACAGTTGCAGCGTAGTCTTCACGTCCGAATGCCGTAGCAATGCTTGCACCGTCTTCGGGTCGGTCTTGCTGCGGACCAGAAACGATGCCAGTGAATGCCGTAAATTGTGGAATCCGAAACGGCATGGATCTCCCTCGGCGATCACTCCCGCTTTTACGGCTGCTGGCCGGAGATAGTCTTCCACCAGCATGTTTGCCGCCCGCGGCTTCCTACCGCCTAGTCTGAAGCTGGGAAATACCCAGTCTTCAGGTTGTGGGTAGGGCGTGCGGATTTGCCACGCCCGCATGAATTCTGCCAGCAGAAGATGCATCGGAACCGGAGCTTGTGACGCCTTGCTCTTAGGTTGTCCGACCTTTCCCCAAGTCCAGGTACGCCGCACATGGATGAGCGATCCGTCGAAGTTTACATCCAGCCATTGCAAGCCCAAGCACTCGGAGATCCGTAGGCCCGTACTGGCAGCGAGCAGCGTCAGGGTTCTTTCCGGTTCCGGCAGATCAACCAAAACTGCGAAGGCCTGCTCCGGACTCAGAATCACCGCTTCGTAGTTGCTGATGGTCTTGCAGCGGACAAAGCGTAGCGGGTTGCACTCCTCTCGACGCGAAATGAGACCATAGCGCTGGCCGTGTTTATAGACCAACGACATGACCCGTCTCATCTTGTCGAGAGTTGGATTTTCCAGCAGTTCCTCTTCCTTCACCGCAGAAAGCCACTCTTCGACTTCCAACGGCTGAATGCTGAGCGCCATTCGCTTGCCCCATCGCGGTAGCAGACGATTGCGTAGCACTCGTTTGTATCCTGCGATGGTTGTGTGGGCTTTCGGATCAACAATCGCACTCCGCCGCTCGCCTAGCTCGTGCTGTTGGTAGTGCTGAGCCAAGTCTGCAAACGTCGCGCGCTTCCGAAAGTCCGGTTTATTGATATGGATCTGCTGTCGCTCCACTTCCGCCCAGGCCGAAGCTTTGGTCGGGAAGTCGTGAACCGTTCCAACGGAAATCTTTTGCTCGACTCGCTTGCCGTCGGATTCCCGAGTTGTGCGGAAAAACAGCATCCAAGTTTCGCCGTCTTTGCGTCGTTCTTTTTTCAACCAACCACGTTGATGTCTCTGTGCCATTTCAGATTTCTCCTCAAGGCACGTGAGACTGCCGCTTGCATTGTACCTTGCCTGCGAGCAGAGACGAGCAAGTTCTGAAAGACGGAATCGCCACAGATGGCGAAGGCCACTGCCAAGTGGATAACCGGGAAGAACGCCACGCCGTGCTAACTCAAGGATGCGACGCGGACTCACCTGTAGAAACTCAGCAGCCGCGTCAGCGTCAGCAAGAGGCTCCATTTCGCCGCCGATTGTGGATTGATAGCTGCTTTGGTGGGAAGACGGGTTAGAAGTGGGAGGCTGGGATTGGGAACACATGTTGACTCCGGCGGGACGAAGGCTGTGACATTTCGATTTTCTTCTTTCGCTTCCATAGTTGCGGGTTGGGTTGGAACTGCGAAGGTTCAGTCAAGGGCGACCGGAGGGAGCCGCGCCAGCGGGCCTGCCCCTTGACGGGTTCTTCGCAGTTCCGGTTTCGTTCCTGTGGAAGCGAAAGAAGACGTTGGATGTGTGGGATGTTGTTCAGGTGCTTCATTGCGCTGCCTCATCCTTCGATGTGGGTTTACCTTGAATCTTGCGGGCAAGGTGAGTCGTAACGGTGTTCGGCGCTGTTGACCCTGGTTTTGATGGAACAACGACCGCGTTCGGGGTTGGTTCTGGTGCCGCTGAATTGGCCCAGCGGTAATAGAGGATTCCCAGCGCAAATCCTACGGCCAGAGCCACACTGCACAGGGCGAGAACCGACCACTTGTATTCGCGGAGGAAAGTGT
>PLIO01000253.1 GCA_003140075.1 Acidobacteriaceae bacterium
TCCTTGCGTTT
The DNA here is from genome assembly GCA_003140075.1 of Acidobacteriaceae bacterium. GTDB lineage: Bacteria > Acidobacteriota > Terriglobia > Terriglobales > Acidobacteriaceae > Sulfotelmatobacter. The sequence goes on from PLIO01000253.1 coordinate 12, forward strand.
TTTGCAAGAGCCTGCCCTGAGCTTGCCGAAGGGGTGGGCGGCGATGCTGCATGCGCTACTTGATTGGTTACGACGCGACATGGATCAACCACTTGCGCCTGCATTTCCGACTCCCGCCCTTCGCAAAAAACGCGAAGGACGGGGCACCCATTTTCTTGGCGGGTGGCCCACCCTTAACGATCTTTGCTTGCGCCGTTCCCACTGAGGGGCACCCGGCATTTAGGCGCAGAGGCTTTGAACTTGTTCAAAGACCTTCCTGCCGAGAGGGCGCTACCGATTTGTGGCCTGAGGCCGAGCGTCCAGACCGATCTGCTTCGGAAGCCACTGCGCAACTAAGTCAATTACTTCGGGCAGCTTCGAGACGCCACCCAACACGGCACAATGTCCAATGTCCGGTAGCAAGTGGACTTCGGTTTTGGGGCGACCTTTGAAGACGAGGGTATCCGACTGTGGGACGAAATAGTCGTTTGCGCCGTTGATGACGAGCATCGGAGCGTTTTTTGTTTGGTCGAGCAGCGGACGCCGCGAGAACTGTTGCACCGCCGCCATGAATTCCGGAAAGGACGGCTCTTTGTCGAAGCCCATGTCGTTGCCGATGATGCCCGGCATGCCAAAGGGCAAGTTCTGCGCGTTCTCTTTCCCCCAAGCCTTATCGACGGGACCGCCGAGCACGATTGCGGCATCGACGGCGCCCGAAAGCCCTGTCATCGCCGAAAAGTTGCCGCCGAACGAAAATCCGAGATGCGCGACCTTTCCATTGCCGTGCTTGCGCGCCTCATTCACGATGCCGAGCACGAGCTCGTCACCTTTGACGGAAAGCGGGATAGTACTTTCGCCCGTGCCTGCAATGTCGAAGCCCAAGATCGTAATGCCGAGGCGTTGGGCCAATGTCACGTAGATCGCGTGCAGACCCATTTTGTAGGTATCAACGCCGCCGGTGTAAATCAGCACCGGCGCGCTCGCATACTGGCCTGTCACTGAAAACAGATGCACCGGTGTGCTCACAGTTCCGCCTTGATAGGGGATCGCGAGTATTCTGCGCTCGAACTTGACGGGGAAGCTCGGTGCCGCCTTGAGGTAGCATTCAAGCTGATTTTGCTGCGCCTTGCGCCGCGCATCGTTGGCGAGGCAGGGAAATATGGCAAAACCGTAGGCGAACGACGCGAGCAGCGGGTTTCCCGCTTCAAGATATTTTCGCGCGAACGNNTCGTGGCGCGCAACGTATCGACATCTGCTTTCGGGATGCCGAACGCAATGAACTGGCTGTAACGGTCTTCGAAACTGGCTTCGGGGCGGAGATCATAGGTGTAGCTCATATTGATTCCTTTCAATCTGCTGGTTGTATTCTTGAGTTAACGCATAAAATTGCAAAGAAATTTACGGCAGCGGAGTCGCAAGCTTGGCATCGACATCGACCGCATATTCGTTTGACATGAGATTCGCTCCTTTTCCGTTTGCGATATTTGCCAATTCCGAGTGGGCTCTAAAAAATCGATTACCCGCTTTTATAAACTAAAAGAAACCGAGTGATCACTCTTTTTGATAAGACTTATCAAGAATGAAGTCACTGCTGGAAAGCATCAATCAGTTGTGGCAGGTGACATGAGGGCTCGTCGCTTCTCACGTCAGACGAAGCAATGGTTTCCGAACAGACCTCGGCAATCAACCTTTGGCAGGAAATGACCTGTGTCATGACTGTGACAGTAAGCCGAAGTCAACAAAATGACGCACCAAGCCCATTCCAAGTCAGAGTTTCGGCATTGAGACCTCGTCTTTACCTCTGGCCTGGAGGAGCCGACTCGTGCCTTTCGCATCCGGTTCTGTGGCATTGTCGTTCGCGGCAGATGCGGCAGCTTTCCAGGAGCTGAACGGCATCGGCAACGTCGCCTGCGCCGCCGTGCTCGAATACCGCCATCACGACAAATCCAATCAGGTAGGCGATCTCGCCCAAGGCCCATATTCCGATTGGACCGGCTACGCTCTCATAAACACTCCGAGCCCCATCCCCGCACGCGCAGCGCCCTCCGATCCCAACCATTGGCACGCCGCTCACCTACGTTAACTCCACCGGCGACCTGATGACGCAACGCTTCGTGGGCGCACAGTGGTCGCAAGTAACTCCATTCGCCCTGACCAGCGGCGACGAATTTCGTCCGCTGATCAGCGGCTACGGGTAGCGGACCATGTATTTGGCGACAGTCGCCGGTGAGAGCTCAATTCCGAGTTTGAGCAATTCGCCATGGATGCGTGGCGCACCCCAACTCGGATTGGCAAGACTCATTTGCCGGATGAGGTCTCGGACTGCGTTGGGCACGCAGGGGCGGCGTTGCCTAAGGCGACTTTTCCACGCCCAGTAAAGGCGCAACCCTTTCCAAGTTCTATCACTTAGACGAGAGTCTGTTTTGTAATGCCGCTGGAATCACAGCGTGACATCAGCGATCAATCCACCTTATCAGAAACCCCGATACGGGCTATCGTTTCTTTGCTGCACGATTTTACGGTTCCTTTATGGCTAATACACAGCTTCTTTATGCCCTCGCTGCTAGGTTCGAAACACTGGGCGTGAACTCCTAAGGCAATCGGCAGATTCGATCTCCGGAGCATCGTCCCGGTGGAGGTTAGTGAAGTGACCAAAGAAGTCATTCATCCAAGGATCGGGACAGCGCTGCTCGTTCTATGTGTTCTCGGGGTCAGCGTTTCTGTAGATGCGCAGTCAACGTTCGGCAGCATCGTGGGTGTGGTGCATGACGGGACGCAGGCTGTTGTGCCCGGTGCGTCAGTCAAGATACGGCGTTTGGAAGACAACAACATTCGCTCCACCACATCGGACCAGAACGGATCATTTGAGTTTGTGAACCTCAAGCCGGGCAACTACGACCTTTCCGCTCAGGCTGAGGGTTTTGCCGAGTTTCAAGTCCCATCTGCTGAACTGACTTCCAGGCAGACGCTAAGGATTGATGTGACTTTAGGAATCAAAAGTCAATCGCAGACGGTGGAGGTTTCTGACACCGTAGCCGTGATTAACACCGAGAACGCAGTGATCAGCGATTCGAAGGACAATTCGCAGATTACGCAACTTCCGCTGAACAATCGCGCCACCACAACGAGCCCGTTGGCAGCGCTGTCGCTTTCGCCGAACGTGCAACAGGATAGTTCGGGAAACATTGCGCTGGGAGGTGCGAGCTCGGCGATGGTGAACTTCTCTGTCGACGGCATCTCGACAGCGAACGTGCGGCAGAACGGCGCACTGCAGGACGCCTATCCATCGCAGGAGGGAATCTCTGCAGTAAGAGTAACCTCGTCTAACAACAGCGCAGAGTTTTCGCAGGTAGGCGATGTCACATTCACCACCAAAAGCGGCACGAGTCAGTATCACGGCAGCCTGTTTGAGTATCTGCAAAACGACGCGTTCGATGCGGACCCCTATGGCTTCAGTGGCAAAGCTCCCAAACACTTCAACACCTTTGGTGGATCGCTCGGCGGCCCGTTGAGCGTTCCGCATCTCTACAGCGGCAAGGACAAGACCTTTTTCTTCTTCGATTATGAGGGAAATCGCCGCTCGACCGCAGTTGCCGAGCAGTTCCTTGTTCCTACGCAGGACGAGCGCAGCGGCAACCTGACCGCGCTATGCTCGACCTGCTCCACGATTCCCACCGGCAGCATCAATCCCACTGCCACGGCGTTGTTGAGCTACTATCCGCTGCCCAACGTCACTGGGCAGTCGAATTATAACTACGAGAATTTCCAGGCCACGCCCGCTCGTACTGACGGAGCCGATCTCCGCATCGACCACACTATCAATTCGAAGCAATCGGTTTACTCGCGCTTCAGCCGCAAGAACATCACTGAGGACTACGCCAACCCCCTGCTGCCGGACGACTCAGACGGCGTGCACAACCGCAGCCTCCTGGTCTCGCATACCTGGGTGCTCACACCGCGTCTCCTGAATGAGTTTCGGTTTGGTTTCACCAATGTAACAACCGGCGTGGGCTTCCCCATCGAGGGCGCAGACGCGCTCTCGCAACTCGATCTGACCGGCGTAAACGTCAGCCAGCACCCGACCACGCACGCCTTTCCTACGTTCAATTTCAGCGCCGGCACCGGATTCACTCCCATTGGCCGCGACAAGACCGGAGTGACGCAGTCGAAGACAATCCAGTTCACCGACAATCTGAGCTGGACGCGCGGTAAGCACACCTTAAAGATGGGCCTGGATGCGCGAAGAGTGAGGTACTTCGATCTGGAAAGTTTTGCACCCGTGTTTAACTCCGACGATTTCGGTGATTTCATCTTCCAGGGAACGTTCACTGGCAGTGCTTTCGGCGACTTCCTTGAAGGAACACCGTCGTCCCTGTTCTTTGCCGTATCGAGCCCGGACGTAGGCGGAACGGCGTGGCAATACGGCGTGTTCGGGCAAGACGAATACCAGATCAACAGCCATCTAACGCTGAACTACGGCTTGCGTTGGCAGATCCTGCCGGGTTTTCACGAAGACGGGGGCAATCTGGCGAACTTCGACCAGCAAAACAATTCGATTGTCGTGCCCAACGGGCTCGCGGCGTATCTGCAGCAGCAAAATATTCAGGCGTCGAATCTCGCATTCCAGCAGTCGTTCAACGCGTGCAACCTTGGATATACGGCCCTGCCATGCACGAACTACCTTACTGCTAGCCAGGACCACTTGCCGCAGTCGCTGCGCAACATTTATATGCGAAACTTCCAGCCGCGCATATCGATTGCCTGGCGCCCGTTTAACGATACCAAGACAGTTATTCGTGCTGGATTCGGCATCTTCACCATGACCAATCTGGGTCCTTTATCCTTCAATAACAGTGGAAATCCGACTTCGGCGTTGCACACATACACGAATACGGTAACTGCGAGCGGTACTCCATTGATTCAGTTTCCCAACACAGCGCCACCCACTGTCGGAGTACAGTATGGCGGCGGTGGCCTCGATCAAGGAGTTGATCCGAACTACCGCGACCCGCAAGCGAATCAGTGGAATCTGACCGTGGAGCGTCAACTCGCCAGCAACGACAGCCTGCGTGTCAGTTATGTCGGCATGCACAGCTATCGGCTGAGCATCACCGAAGACTTAAACCAAATCCCGGCGAGTGCGACGCCCTATCAGACTACGGCCGCAAGTCCCTACGTCGACCCACGAGCTCCCTATCACAACTGGTTCACGCTCTACAGCACTTTCAATGCCGGCGAGGCCAACTACAATGCGCTTCAAGTGGAGGAGAACCACAAAATGTCCCATGGCCTCTACTTCAGCGCGAACTATACGCTGGCGAAAAACCTTGCCGACAATCAAGGCGATACTCCCACTGCTTACGCGGGCGAAGTCAATTACGGAATTCCCATCGCCAACCGCTTCGATGTCCACAGTGATTACGGCAATATCGAAGGCGCGCGTCGTAATCGTTTCCTTCTGACTGGTCTTTACCAGTTGCCCGTCGGCGAAGGCCGTACTTTCCTGAACACCGGTGGTTGGAGGAACGCAGTGCTGGGCGGCTGGGAGCTCACTACCATAACGTTGCTTGAAACTGGCCCTTGGCTTACGCCAAGCATCAGCGACTCCTTCGATCAGTCCAATACGGACGTCGTCAACCGTGGCGCTTTCTTGCGTCCCGACCAACTCTCGACGAATTTCTATCAGGGTCAGTCGCGCGCGCAATACTTCAATCTCGCTGCATTCGCACCCACTCCTGCCGGTGCTGGACGCTTCGGCAACGCCGGAGTTGGCATCCTGCAGGGCCCCGGCACAATCGCGGCCAGCGTTGGCCTCGCCAAAGTCTTCCGGGTCACAGAGGCGGTAAGAATGCGCTTCGAGTCTACGCTTACCAACGTGCTTAACCACACTAACTTCGCTCCTCCGGCAACGCAGATCGATGTTCCGTCGACCTTTGGTGTGCTGAGCGCTCCTCAGACGGCCGAAAACGCCGGAAATCGCACCGGTCAACTCGCGTTACGAATCGAATTCTAGGATCGCAACGAGCAAGTGTCATACGAATTGTTGAGAGTTGATTGGACCGCAAGCTACGGAAAGAAGCCTGTGCGATCAGTTGGCGAAACGGCGAAACCGAGTGCTCACGAACCGCCAAGTGGTTACTCTTTTTTAGGCGCGGTACAATACCGTCTCTGGGAACTCTGCTCACAGAAATGCTTCTAATAACGAGGGAGGGCAATGCCCGAGTCCATCGACTGGCCGCCGAACCATCCGCGGACGCATCCGCCGCGGCGTCGCCGCCGCTTCCTTCTCATTCTCGCCGTCTTTGCGGGCATCTTCTTCGGCGGTCGGACCGCGTTGTCCTATTACGTGGACGTGCTTTGGTTCAGGTCGCTCGGCTACGGGGACGTATTCTGGAAAACCCTGAGTCTTCAGTGGGGAGTCTTCGCGGCTTTCGCAGCGGCCACATTTCTCATTCTGTACGGTTCGTTCCTGGCTCTGAAGCGGGCACATCTCTCCGATTTGCCGAGCGGTCACACGATTCTCATCGGCGGACGACCAGTGAAACTGCCGGTTGAGCCTGTCCTGCGCCTCATCGCGCTCGGCGTTTCGCTCGCCGTTGCCGCTGCAACCGGCGCCGGCATGATGGCGGAGTGGCCGACGCTCGCGCTCTTTTGGTACGCACCTCGCACTGCTGGTGGCGTCGTAGATCCGATTTTTGGCAAGCCGCTGAACTTCTTTCTGTTTGCCCTTCCCGCGTGGCAGCTCGTCGCCGGCTGGCTGCTTACGCTAGCCGTGATTACCTGTCTATTAGCCGTCTTCTTCGTCCTCATCACCGGCGGAAGCCGCGTGCTCGCCGGACGTCTCAGCCGCTCCGTCACGTTACCTTGGCGCGGACTGTCGGTCACGTGTGTGTTTCTGTTGCTGATCCTCGCGACGCGCGTCTATATCGGGCGGTTCGAGCGATTGTTCGACGATCACACGATCTTTGGGGGTGTGACTTACACGGACGCGCACATCACACTCGCAGGGATGCTCGTCGTCTGCGCAGCGCTTGTTCTCGGGGCGATAATCGCGGTTGCCAACGCTATGCGGGTGCCGCGGGGTCGCTGGCTGATCGCGGCGTTCCTTCCGGCCGCGGTCTGTTATATCGTCGTTCAAGCAGTCGCCTGGTACGTCAGCAGCTTTATCGTCAAGCCGAACGAACTGGTTCGCGAAAAGCCCTACATTGTCTACAACACCGACCTGACGCGGCAGGCATACGGATTGAACCGAGTTGCGCAGCGCGAGTTTCCGGCTGAGACGACCGTCGACGCAGCCGACTCGGCGAACAATCAGGCCACGCTTCAGAACATCCGGTTGTGGGACTGGCATGCACTGCAGGACACGCTGCGACAGATTCAGGAAATCCGCACCTACTACGACTTCCCCGACATCGACATCGATCGCTATGCAATCGACGGCACAACTCGCGAGGTGATGCTCGCCGCGCGCGAGCTCAATGTAGATAAGCTGCCAGAGAGCAGCCGCAACTGGATTAACGACAAGCTTATCTACACTCACGGCTACGGCATCACCATGAACCCGGTCAATGGGTTCACTCCGGAAGGATTGCCCACGTTGATTTTGAGCAACATGCCGGTCCAGAGCACGGTGCGTAGCCTAACCGTGACGCGCCCGGAGATTTACTTCGGGGAGATGACCAATACCGACGTCTACGTGAAGACTGGGCAGAAAGAATTCAACTACCCGCAAGGGGCGAGCAACAGCTTAACGTCCTACGAGGGCAGTGGCGGCATTGTCCTTGGCGGCTTCCTGCGCCGCATCGCTATCGCGCTCGACCGTGACGACCTGGCAAAGCTGCCGTTCAGCGATGACGTGAAAAAGGATAGCAGGCTGCTGATGCGACGAAACATACGCGATCGTGTATCGGCGTTAGCGCCGTTCCTCACCTATGATCCAGATGCGTACATCGTGCTCGACGACGACGGCCGTCTGTCGTGGATCATGGATGCCTACACCGTTTCAGACAGCTATCCGTACTCGACCCATTACCAGCTCGACAGCAGTCTCATCAACTACATGCGCAACAGCGTCAAGGTGGTCGTCGACGCCTACGATGGTACGACCACGTTTTACGTGTTCGATCCGGAGGATCCGATCATCGCGGCCTACCGCCGAATCTTTCCGAGTCTGTTCAAGGATGCTGCCATGATGCCGCCGGGACTGCGCAAACACGTGCGCTACCCCGAGTTGTTGCTCAAACTGCAGGCGGAAGTTTACGGTCTGTATCACATGACCGATCCCGAAGCGTTCTACAACCGTGAGGATCTGTGGACTGTAGCCACCGAAGTTGGAATGGGCGAAGGCGGTCAGCCAGTAACGCAGGCGATGCAGCCGAACTTCGTGCTGATGAAACTGCCGGGCGAAGCCGGCGTGGAGTTCGTGGAGATTCTGCCGTTCACACCGGCCAACCGAAATAATCTGATCGGCTGGATCGCCGGGCGGAGCGACGGCGCACAGTACGGTACGTCGGTAGTCTACAACTTCCCCAAAACGAAGCTGGTCGATGGACCGCTGCAAATCGAGGCGCGAATCGATCAGAACGCGCAGCTTTCCGGACAATTGACCCTTTGGAATCAGCAAGGCTCGCACGTGCGGCGCGGTGCATTGCTGGTGATTCCAACCGGGCGCGCGCTGTTGTATGCGGAGCCGATTTACCTGCAGGCGGAGCGGAGTCCGATGCCAGAGTTGCGTCTGGTCGTGCTCGCGCTGCAAGATCGGCTGGCGTACGGGCCAACCTTCGAGTCGGCGATGTCGGCTCTTTTTGGCGGAGGAGTGTCGTCGCTGAGCGCCACGGCAGTCACCGCGGAGCCGTCGCGAAGCACACCGGCATCCGCCGCGTCGCCCCAGCCCGCAGAGGACAGCAGCGCGCTCATCGCGGAAGCCGCCAAAGACCTTGCTGACTACCAGCGCCTGACGGCGGAAGGCAAGCTCGGTGAAGCCGGACAGAAGCTAGAAGAGTTGAAGCGCACACTCGATAAACTGAACACGCGGCAAAGATAATTTCGCTGCTCTGCTGCGCTTTGCTTCTGCGAGTGGTTCGCCGATCAGCACTGTTGACATCTTACGAACCACTGAAGCGCTGTTCTGCGGTTGCTGCGCTAGATAGCGGCTATATACTCTCTCGTTGCATTCTGTTCTTGTTTCGGTGTAAATTCTCAGGAACGCATCTTGGCGTAATGGGCATGCGCTCGATCTCGAAGCGGATAGCGTGGCTTTCTCTACTGTTGACCTTGTGGTCAGCATTAGCGTTTGCCGTGCATCACCATTCTACTCAGGATGAGTCTTCTACTTGCCAGGTTTGCATTGCGGCGCATTCAGCGTCGCCAACAAGCACTGCCCCCACGCCGAAACCAGTATTCCGTCGCGTCGTCATATTCCGGTCGCAGGCAGCTGCTGCCAAACAACGCCTGATAGCCTTCGCCCTGTCTGTCCGCCCGCCTCCTAGCGTCTAAAGATCAAATTTCAGCCCTGTACAGGCTCGGTTCGTTCCACGAACCGTTTCTTTGATCTTTTTTACCAACTTCTAGGAGGAATCATGCTGGCTTCTTACGGGAAGTCGCTTCGTGCGACTTTTGTGGTGGTTTTCCTTTTGGTCCTCGGCGTTCAGGCTTACGCGCAGTCGAGCAGCAATTCCGGCTCCATCAACGGCACCGTGCTGGACCCTACCGGCGCGGTCGTGCCTAATGCGACCGTTGAAATCCACAACCCGGTCAGCCACTTCGACCGCGCAACCATCACGGATAAGTCCGGAAATTTTAGCCTCCCTAATATTCCGTTCAATCCGTATCATATGACCGTGACCGCGACCGGATTCGCTCCAAATGCGCAGGATGTGGACATCCGGTCCATTGTGCCAGTCAGCCTCAAAGTCAGTCTCCAAGTCTCGGGTTCGACCACTTCGGTGACGGTCGAGGCCCAGGCGGCCGATTTGCTGGAGAACGATCCGACCTTCCACTCCGACATCGACAAGAACTTGTTCGATAAGCTTCCCTTGGAAAGCACGACCTCGTCACTGAGTTCGCTGGTTACTCTCTCCACGCCGGGAATCGCTGCCGATTCCAATGGCCTCTTCCACGGGATCGGCGACCACGCCTCGAATTCGTTCAGCATCGATGGCCAGCCGATTACTGACCAGCAAAGCAAGGTCTTTTCCAACCAGCTTCCCGTCGATTCGATCGAGTCCATGGAAGTGATCTCGGGTGCGCCGCCGGCGGAATACGGCGGCAAGACCAGTGTTGTGATTGTAGCGACCACGCGTTCCGGTCAGGGTGTGACAACGCCTCACGGGAGTTTGAGCACTTCTTACGGGACGTTCGGAACATCCAACGTGGAAGCCGAGCTCGCGTACGGCGGTAAGAACTGGGGGAACTTCATCTCTGCAAACGGTCTGAATACTGGCCGGTTTCTGGATCCGCCCGAATTCGCGGTGTTCCACGACAAGGGCAACGAAGAAAACCTGTTCGATCGCGTGGACTATCAACTCACCACCGGCGATTCGATTCACCTGAACTTCGGCTACAGCCGGAGTTGGTTTCAGACGCCGAATTCACTCGATGCCCAAAACGCGACGCCCTGGGGTGGACTGTTCGGGATTGAGCCGCAAATGGCACTGAACGGCATAGGCCCGGACGGAAATGTCGTTGGACCGACAGACCAGGTCTCCAAGATTGGAACGTTCAACATCGCTCCTTCGTGGACGCATGTGCTGAATGCGCACGCCGTCTATACGTTGGGAGCGTTTGTGCGCCGCGACGATTACAACTACTATCCCAGCAGCGATCCCTTCGCGGACCTCGGGCCCCCGAGTCTTCAGAGACAGTCCGTGGGTCAGAACCGTTCGCTCACCAACGCGGGACTGCGTTCCGATCTCTCCTATGTGAAAGGGATTCACCAAATCAAGGCTGGGGCGGTCTACCAGCAAACGTTTCTCAATGAGGACGACACTCTCGGGATCGTCGATCCAACCTTCAACGCGCCTTGCATCACCGACGTATATCCGACGACTTCGGTGAACGTATACCCATGGGTCGCGGCGCCCGGACTCACTCCTGCGGACTGCCCCGGCGTTACCGGCCCGGTGCAGGCGAACATTGCTTCCAACCCGAAACGCGCCCGGCAACGCTCTTTACCCTTATTACAGCACCACACTCGCTCCCTACGACTTGACCCGTCTCGGCGGAAGTCTGTACACGTTCAACGCCCACACCGACATCAAGGAACTCGCCTTGTACGTGCGAGACAACATCACCAAAGGAAACTGGTCCTTGAACCTCGGTTTACGCGGCGATCTCTACAACGGGATCACCAGCGGGAACCAAGCCGAGCCTCGGGTTGGGGTGGCTTACAACGTCAGGAAGACCAACACGATTCTGCGGGTTTCCTACGCCCGCACCCTGGAATCTCCCTTTAACGAGAACCTGATCCTCTCCAGCATCGGATGCGCCAACGCTGTCCTAAACCCGCTGCTTCTCTGTTCTTCGTTGGCCACGAATCCTTTGAGCGTTGGCTTTCGCAACGAATTCCACGCTGGCCTGGAGCAGGCTTTCGGGAAGTACCTGGTCTTTTCTGGCGAGTGGATCTCGAAGTACACGCACAACGGCTTCGATTTCAGCGTGCTCGGTAACACGCCAATCACGTTTCCCATTGAATGGCACAACTCGAAGATTCCGGGATATGCGGGGCGCGTGAGCGTGCCTGAAGTCCACGGATTCTCGGCGCTGATGGTTTTCTCCAGCGTGGCGGCACGTTTCTTCCCGCCGCAGATTGCCGGCGCGGGCGCGACTGTGGGAGCGCCGGGCACTCCCTTCCGCATTGACCACGACGAACGTTTCAACCAGACGACCCACTTCCAATATCAACCCTGGAAGCGCGGCCCCTGGATGGGATTCAACTGGCGGTATGACACGGGACTGGTGGCAGGCGCAACCCCATGCTACGGGATCAGTGCAAGTAACGATTGCCCGCAATCAGTCCTCATCGGCGGCGTGCCGAACGTGAGCATGATGGCTGCCAACGTGGGCCAGGTGCCGCTTTCAGCTGATCAAGAGGCTGAAGCCGGGTTCACTTGTAGTGGCGTCCGCGCAACCCCGACGGTCCCACTGCCTTACAACTGCCCCGCATCGGCGTTCGGCTCTGCGCTCATAAACGTACCTCCACCAGGTACTGAGAACGACGACCATAAGCCTCCGCGTATCGCACACCGGAGCCTCTTCGACATGTCCGTGGGCCATGACAACCTGTTCCACGGCGACAGGTACAAATGGAGTGCACAATTGACCGTCATCAACCTGGCGAACAACTATGCGCTCTACAACTTCCTTTCGACCTTCAGCGGCACGCACTATGTCACCCCGCGTGCGCTGACAGCGGAGATCGGGTTCCACTTCTAGGAGTTAGCCACCTGCAGAGATAGTAGAGTAGACGCCTCCCGGCCAACAGATAGCGGAGATAACCGACAGCACTTCTATAGGCTAGGAGGGGTAGACAACGCAGCTTACCTACATCTCCTGATCGGCCAATTCGTAGTGGAGATAACCGTCATTATAGCTATAGGTTAGGAGGAGTAGACAGAACAGCTTACCTACATCACCGTCTACCTGGCGAGTTCATCTGGGAGGGGACTCACAATTCTCAGACGAATGTCATCTCCGGGCCGACAGGCCGCCCTGTGCATGTGCACGCGAATCAAGAGCCTTTTCCACACGAGTGAAGCAAGCGCGAGTTCCGAGACGCCTGACTCCGCCAAATAACTATCTGGCACTTTGTGAAGAGCAAGTCAAAATGCTTCGAGTTAGTTCCGGATCACGGTTGGCGAATGCCGCTCCAGGAATGACTGGCCTGTGCTCCCCCGCGTCCGCCACCTCCGCCCCGAGGCTGAAAGGTACCGCTCATTTTGTCGCCATCGGTGGTGCCCGCAAGAGCCACGGTCATGGGGCGTCCTGGTATTTGCACACTGAAAGACACCTTGTTTCCAGCAATGCTTCCAGTCAGCTGAGAGGAGCCACTCTCGTCCTGAAACGTGCCGCTCAGTTTAGAGCCATCCTGCTGGACCTGCATCGTAGGTTGCGCAGCTCGGCCCGGAGTGTCGAGCCAGCTAGGTGAGGACATCAAGGTCAAGGGTTCTGTGCAGGAGGAGTTGTTAAGTGCCTACCTATGAGTGAGCGTGGCGGAGCGGGAAGGATTCGAACTCTCGGTACAACTCATTGAGCCGTAAGGCCCAACGTTTCCGTAGGTTACACGGAATCAACGGTTTAGAGGATTCTCCGCGACTGCCCGCTGGCCGCGAAGTCCGTGCTAATGAGTGCGGCTTCTGAGAGAGTCCGAAGGGCGAATCCCTGGCGATTTTGTCGCTAGTTTTGGTCACTTTCACAATATCCCGAATCGCGGTCGACCCGGTGAGCGTGTGACTGCTTGCCTAGCGGACAGTCTCAATCACAAGTATTCTCCGGGCGAGGCGTCGCCGAAAAAGGCGAATGGATGGCGATCTTTTCGGCTTCTTGCTCATTTTGTTTCCGGTTTGCCCGTCGCTCGGGAAGAATCTCACTGATTCTCAGCGGCAGACTTCCCAGGAGCCGACTTCTGGCCCGGAAGGCCGAACTTATACAGGGAATCGGTTTCCCTGCCGATAAAGACTTATGTATCGGACTGAGGGTAACGAGACCTCTCTGGGAAAGCCAGGTATCGCCCCTGAGGTCCCCTGCGAAAGAAACAAATGAGTGATCGATTCGTAGGCGCGGCGCTCACGTTTGCATCACTGGTCCTTATTTCCCTCGTAGGGGGGGTAGGGTACCTGGGTCTGGACGCAATGGATAGTCTCTATGCGAACGCACGAACAATTGTCGAAACCCAATGGATGGGCGTGCAGCTGGCTAGTGAGGCGCTCACCTATTCCAATCGAAATAGCCGGATCAACATGCAAATTGTTGTGACCAGCGACCCACGGGACATCGATTCGATTCTCGTCGACCGAGCGAAACATAATGCCGGAAGTTCCGATCGTCTCCAGCGGCTGCAATCTCGGCTGGACTCTGAAAAGGAGCGCGAACTTCTCAATGCGATCATTGAGGCTAGGAGCGACTACGTCACAAGCTACAAGCAAGCGAGCGATATTTTGTTTGACCAGAAAAATACGGAAGAGGCACGGCAGCGGCTGATTCAGCTGACGTTCCCGCTGTTGTTGAAGTATCGCCTGGGGTGGGGCGATTTTGTCCGGTTTCAAGCTGATGATTTGGACGAGCAACTGAAGAGGAGCGCGATCAAATATGTTGCAGTCCGAACCAGGACCATCTGTCTCATCGTTCTTTCGGTCTTGCTGGCATTCGGTATTGCCGTCGTTGTAGTCCACAAGCTCGTGGCCGAAATCATTCGGCGCCAGAAAACGGAGAGCGGCATACTCCGAATGAACGAAGACCTCGAACTCAAGGTGCTCCAACGGACTGCTGCCGTCGACCAATCTAACCGAGATCTCATGGCCGCGGTTGCTGAGCATAAAGAGGCCGACGAAGCGAGAAGCCGGGCCGACCAATTGTTCCGTTCTATCGCCGAGAACAGCGCCGATTTGATTGCCGTCGTCGACCAGAGTGGCCACCGTATTTATAACAACCCAACATACGGGCGCCTGCTCGGCTACACCGCAGAGGAACTGAAGAACAGCGATTCCTTCCAACAGATCCATCCCGACGACCGTCCCCTGGTGACCCGGGCCGCACAGAAAGCTGTTGAGACTGGCGTTGGCCAGATCGTTGAATACCGGATGCGACGAAAGGATGGAACCTATGTCACTCTGGAATCTCACGGCAGTTTCATTCGTGATTCTCACGGCGAGATCGAAGCGCTTGTCA
>PLIO01000091.1 GCA_003140075.1 Acidobacteriaceae bacterium
TTCTTGGCGAACTCGACCTTGACGTTGAGCTTGCGCGCGGTCTCCTGAATCTTGGCGGCGAAAAACAGGTCGTCGACGAAGGCAAAGATTCGCGAGTTGGAATCTTCGCGCAATGCGGGCAGAGGCTCGGGATCGGCAGGCGCAAAGGGCGCAGCGAAGCCGGGACGAGGGCCGCGGCGCGCGCCATGGCCATTGCCGTTGCCGGATAATGCGGCGCGATAGCTGTGATCCATGGGCGCGGTGTAGATGCCATCCTGATTGTGGCGCGACTGGCTGGGGCCGGTGGGGCGGGGTCCGCGTGGATTGTTGGAACGACGTCCGCGACGCCGTCGACTTCTGCCTCCGCCACCGGAGGGTCTTCCTGGTCCTGCGTTCATAGTCCTCTCAAAGCTGCTAGGCCGGACTGTCGCTCCGGTGCAGTGTTGCAAAACTTCACTCCAGATTCCCCAAATTTCAAGATTCCCCATTTGGTTGCGGCTGGCTCTAACAATGTTGGCGCACTAACCCTATTCCTGCCAGGAGGTTCTCGCTGACTTGGGAACATTCTGCGCTCAACGAGTTCCGCGAACACATTCGAGAAGCATGGCCACTCTGCATGCGAGACTGCGGGTTGGGCTGAAGCGCAATCGTTATCAACCGCTCCGGTGTAGCAAACTCGTAACTGACGATAAAAGTTCTAAATGTTTGCGTATCGGTTATCCGTTGTCGGATCCGTCGCGCCGCCGGGAACCGCCTGGGACGCGGAAGGCCTACGCGGGAACGAGGCCACTGAGAACAAGCTAATGTTACTCGTCCGGGCGAAGGCGCGCAAGTGGCAAAGTGACTGAGTTTTGCACAAGAGGACATTGCCGGAAGTTTTCGTGGCTTCGGGCTTCGGGCTTCGGNNGGCTTCGGGCTTCGAATTGGACCGCACGAGCCAACTTCGGGTTGCTCTCTCAACAGCTCTCTTTGCTCGCGGTAACTGGTGAGAGGAAAAGCTGAAGCCCGAAGCCCGACTTCTCACACTCCGCGGGAGACTTCGCGGGCCCACTGCTGAGCCTGCCAAGGTAACGGCGCGTCTGACGCGGTAAGAAAAACTTAATCTCTACGAATCGGATGAAAAAAGCGCTCCGCGGATGCGGAGCGCCTTTTGGTGTACGGTGCTTAATTGACGGTAAGGGTCACAGTAAACGAGTTGGTGAGCGGAACCGCGCCGCCGGTAGTGGCGTTCACCACCACGGAATAGCTTCCGGCCGGTGTTCCCGGATTGTTCTGGCTGCTATTGCTGCCACCGCTGCAAGCTCCCAGCCACAGCGTGGAGAAGCCGAGAACCACGATCAGAGTGAGCAGGCGCGCGACGCGGGTGCGCGATCCCGTGGCGAAAACAATTCCGAACAAGCCGGGCAGCAGCAGGGCGTAGAAGATGCGGCTGGCGCGTCCCAGCGGAGGACGCAGCTGGGTTGTGGGAGCTGTGGTCGAGATGGTGAGCGTGACCGAAGTGGCACTCACGGAATTGCCGCTGGTGGGACTGAAGCTGCAACTCGCCTCAGACGGGAGACTGCTCTGGGTGCAGGTGTATGTGAGGGGCAGAGCGGTGGTAGGGGGCGTGGTGGTGGTGTTGATGAAGCCGCCCGTGCCAGCGACAGTGATCGCCACCGAAGCGGCTCCGCCGGCGTTCACCGAATAAGTAGCGCTCGCCGGCGTGATGGTGAAGCTCTGGGTGCATACCGTTCCAACACAGTTTGCGGTCACCGTCAGGTTAACGGTTGCGGTTTGCGTTGTGCCGCCGGTACCGCTCGCGGTCCCGGTTACCGTAATCGACTGCACGCCCGTGGGGATCGCCATGTTGGCCTGCGTTGTGATGGTCAGGCCCACGGTGGCTGTCGGATTCGCGGTGGTGAGCGTAAAGCTGGTGGGGCTGCTGGGGTCGCCGGGATTACTGAAAGTGCAGAGCGCGCCCGGAGGCAGACCGGCCGTACAGCTGCCGGGAGTCGAACTCGTGGGGGAGCTCGTGGAGTTCGTAAAATTGATGGTCGCGCTGGTGCCGCTCGTCAGGGTGAGGGTTAAGGTGGCAGTAGCAGATTGTCCCGCGGAAATGGAACTGGGCGACAGGTTGCTAGCCGTCTGAAGAGTGAAGGTAGCCGGAGGCGCTAAGCTTTCGGCCCAGGCGATTGCCAGCTTGTTGGCGTCGACAGAGCCGAGGCCGGTGACCAGATTGTAGCCGGTGGTAGAGTCGGCGTTAGAAGCGCTGAAACCGATGATGCCGGTAGTGGACGGGCAGATCACGTCGGGGGGCTGGCCGGCGGGCGTACCTTCCTGGCAATAAACGTCGCTGTCCCCGCTCGTGATTTGGTGGAAAGCGCCGTTGGACGGGGTTGCGGCCAGCGCGTAGAGCGTCGGATTGATATTGCTCAAGCCACTGCTTCCGAGATATTGATTGAGCAGGGTGACGATGCCGGCGAAGACCGGAGACGAGGCCGAAGTGCCGCCAACGATGGAGAAGTAGGTATCGACCCCAGTCGCGATGCCGCTGGCACAGGTGCTGGCGGTGCTGGGGTTACCGGAGACCCATTGGTCCAGCGGCGTGCAGAAGACGTAGCCGGGATAGTTGGGAGACGCGATGAGTGACACGTCTGGCACGAAGCGATAGGTGCTCTGCGGGCTCGTCAGGCCGGGAATCGTGATTGCTTGCTGCCATGTTGGTTTCGGAAATCCGCTCTCGCATATCCCACCCGCGGTCTCGTTGTAACAGTTGCTGACCCCTCCGCTGCCGATCGAAATCCAAATATCCTGCTGCGCGGCCTCTGCGGATGTGAGGTCGACCCAACCGCTCACAGGCGGAGGACCTCCTTCGGTACAGAACTCATTGCTTGGATCGCTTTGACAAAACTGAGCAAATGCTACATCGTCGTTCCAGGAAACCTCTGGAGTGTATTGAAGCGCCGAGCCGCCGTTGGTTCCGTTGCTCGCGCCCCAATAGGTGGGGGTAAATTCGGTGGAGGGAACGGACGTGCCACCGACACCGGTAACATACTGACTGCTGGCGGGATAGTTCACGGCCAGCCCGCCGATCGCCGGGCTAAAGGGCGGGTTAATTTCATTGTCCGGCGGGTCGTTGTCACACCCGGCAGCGCCGGTGTCGCCCGCGGAGTTCATGATCGTGATGCCTTCCATATTGCCCTGTTGAAGCTCGGTTTCCAGCGACTCGGCATCGGCCTCGCAGATCCCGTAGCTCATACTGATGACGGGCGCGGTCGTGTTCTCGATAGCGTAGACCAGGGCGCTGTTGACGCCGCCGTTGTTCATGATGTTGGTGCAATCCGAGTTAAACGTAGCAGGAGCGTTGACGAAGATAATTTGCGCGTTCCGGGCGACGGCTCCCGACCACTCAATGTCGAGATCAGACTCCACCAAGTCGCCACATGTGCTGGGTGTGCCCGGATCGGTAACTCCCGCAACTACTACGTATTGAAAGTTAGTGGAGTCGCAGGCTGTAACAATGCCGCTGGCATTGGTCGTGCAGCCGGAAATCTGGCTAAGCCCGAAGCCGGAGCGGAAGTCGTTGATGTCGGCGAGGTAAACATCCGTCTGGCCTATGATGGCAAGCTTCTGCCCGGTGCCGTCTATGGGAGTCGTTGCGTTGTAGAGTGGGTTGAGGTCGTAGATGGTGGCGATGTCGCCAGGCGCTAAGATATATTCGGTGCTGCCGTCGATGGTCGTCGTATAGCTAGGATGAGGGCCGCGAGTTTTGCCGCTCCGAACCGGGCGAACGTACATGGGCTTGGGATGGAAACTGGTGAGGCCGCGAATACCGGTGACGACGCCGTTCAACGCGGCGGGGATAGAAACTGGAACAGAGTTGGCGATCTGCGGCTCGCCGTTGATGTTGTAGCGGTGAATTTCAGTGTTAAAGGCGCTCTGGATCTGAGCCGCTGTGCCGCTGAAGATCACAGAGTTGCGTCCGCGGGGGACGCTGAGAACCGTGAAGCCCTGGGATTTGAGCCACGCGGTGATCTTGTTGAGATCATTTTGGCTCATACCGAACCGGTCTGCATATTGTTCGGGAGTCAGCCACTTGTGGTAGTTGGGGGAAAAACGATCCTGTTGCTGCGCAAGGAGTTGGTCGATCGCCGCTTGCTGGCTAGGCGAGGGGGCGACGGCAAGGGTGACGTAACCAAACTGCAAGGAGGGATCAACCGGGCCCTGGTCATAGCGCGGCTGCGCCTTGGGATGAACGCTTCTTGGCAGAGCAACCATCTGGCTGGAGTCGATGGCGCCGGGGATGCGGTCGGGTTGGGCGGCGAAGCATAGGGTTGAGGCTAGAAGCGGTAGCAGCAACTTCCAAGGTCGCATGGAAAGACTCCATCTGCAGGGTTGGGTTCGGATATTAATTATCTTTAGCTTATACGGCTTTATTGCAGTCTGATCAAGTCTTGCGCAAATAAGGTTGTACGACGGCCTGAAAACGAACAGAAAGTTACCAACCCGGCAAGGCGGCATGAGTCGCGTAATGGCTGAAGGAAGTCACATTCCGAGCAGGTTAGGACGGAGCTTGGCATATCCGTGCTCCTGCGCCCACAGGGCGAGCGGCACCGAGGCGATCTCGTCAACGAGGGGCTCGGCGAGGCCGTTCTTGCTGAGGTCGATGGACTTGGTGTAGGTGTGGCAGGCGTCGCAGCACTCGACCCGAATGTACGGGAACTCGGCCGCAGTATAGACGGGAAGCTTGGCGTGGTCTTTCTCGTCGCAGCCGGGGCAGACAATACGGCGGAACTCCCACTCGCACAGGCAAAAACCGCAGAGCAAACTGCGGCGGGCGCCGTCGCCCTGCTGGCGGAGCAGTCCCAGCCCGGGCGTGCGGCCGCAGAATGGACACAACGCGTGGGTGTAGCCTTCGAGTTGGAACGGAACCCGGGTGCGAACGAATTCGGCGTAGGGCTGAAGAAAAGCAAGGGCGAGGAATTCCTCGGGGTCGGAGGGCGGCTCGGTGGTGGACCAGCAGTGGTTGAGCAGGTCAGACCAATGGCTGGCGGGTGACTGGGTGAGATCACGCGCAACTTCGGAGAGGCGGCCCGGAGCTTGCTTTTCGACCAGCGCGAGAAATCCGGGGAAGCTGGAAAGAAGTTCGGGGAGTTCTGGTGGGAAAGTAGAGCCAGCATCTTGCTGGCCCGAAGGCGGGCGTGACGCCCGGTCCTTTTCTTGAAAGACAGCCGGCGAAACGCCGGCGCTACGATCTGGAGTCTTGCGGGCGCAGGCGCGATCGAGGCGCCGGTAAAGATCTTGCTGGAAACGGGCTGTGTGGATATAGAACTCGAGCATCTCAGCTGCGAAGGGATGCTGGGCGGCCAAGTGTTCGGCGCGCCGGATGCGCTGTTGCCAGCCTGTGTCGGCCACCGGGCGATTATGGGGCTTCCGGCCTCCGCAAGCAACTGTTCGGTTTTGGAAGGCTACTCTGTGAAATACAGTTCGTCGCGGCATTGACTGGGGTTTGTCGGCGGCGTTATAGTTTTAACCAATTTGGGGCCGAGGTCGGCTCTGTGGGGCAGAGTTTGGCTGGCGACAATCTGAGTTCGGGGATCTGGGTTTCGTAGGTCCGGTTCGGAAGTCTGGTGGTTCCGGTTTTTCGATCCGTTTGTTTCGCGAACGAAGCGGTCGGAGGATACGAATGGAACTCTCCCGCAGAACCTTCCTCAAAGGCACGCTTGCCGGTGGAGCGGGCATCTCTCTTCTGGGATTCGATTTGACTCCCGTTTACGCCCAGACGCAGGGCTTGAAGATTTCCCGCGCCACGGAAACGCGGAGCACCTGCCCGTATTGTGCCGTGAGCTGCGGCGTCATTATCTACACGCTGGGCGACAAGGCGAAGAATGCGATTCCGCAGGTGGTCCACGTCGAAGGCGACCCCGACCATCCTATTAATCGCGGGACGCTTTGTCCCAAGGGCTCGTCGCTGGAGCAGGACATCCTGAACGACCGCCGGCTGCTGAAGCCGCAGGTGCGGAGGCCGGGCGGAACCGACTGGGAAGATATTTCGTGGGAGCAGGCTTACGCGGAGATCGCGCAGAGGGTGAAGAAGACGCGCGACGATACCTTCGTCGAAACCGACGCCTCGGGTAAAACCGTGAACCGCTGCGAAGGCATCGCCTGGACCGGCGGATGCACCGACACCAACGAGTTCAACTATCTGGCGGTAAAAAGCATGCGCAGCCTGGGGGTCTGCTACCTGGAAAACCAGGCCCGGGTTTGACACGGCCCTACGGTCTCCAGTTTGGGGCCCACATTCGGACGCGGTGCAATGACCAATGGCTGGATCGACATCAAGAA
>PLIO01000173.1 GCA_003140075.1 Acidobacteriaceae bacterium
AGTCCGGGATCGCCCCGAGCCCAGCCGAAGGGTCGGAGTAAAATTGTCCAGAAAGGATTGGCCACGCCCCGAATGGAATTGACTTTCTGAAAGTGAGTGTTCAAATGTCAGACATGAGACGGTCGATGCTCGTCTGGTTCATCCTACTAGCGTGCCCAGCCATCGCCCGTGCCGGCGCGACGGATCACTCCAAGGGCTGGGGAGGGATCGACGGCGGCGACCTCCTTCCTGTGTGCCAGGCCGCGGTCGATGTGGGGGACGGCAAGAGTATCTCGGATAGCAGAGCGGTCGACGCGACCCGATGCATGAGCTATGTTCAGGGGTTCCTGGACGGCTTCGCGATGGGGCAGTTCGCCCCGGGCGGAACCGAAGTCCTTTGCTTCCCCGACGGGGTCAACGCGGCGCAGATGATAAGGGTAGTTACGAAGTGGCTGCATGACCACCCCGCGAGGCTGCACGAACCTGCATTTGGCCTCGTATTTGCTGCGGTCCGCGACAGCTTCGCCTGTCAGCCGATCTCGGGGCAGCAGGGAGCTCCGGAGCCGGCACCGCCGCACCCGACAGGGGAGGCGAAACCTCAAGGGGAGAACGCCAAAGACGAGTTGCAGGGAGACGCAGAGCCAGCCGCATCGCTGGAACCGTTGGGGGCGATGCAGGACGCCCAGATTGACGCTGACAACAACAAAGCCTTGGCTGCCGCGAAGGAAGTTGTTCGGCAGAAACCGACGGATGGTTTTGCATGGTACGCCCTCGGCGAGGCCTATATAAAGTTGAACGACTACAAAGCCGCTGAAGAGCCACTCAAGAGGGCTCTCAAAGCGTTCCTCGCGTCATCCCCTCCATCCGACCCTAAGGACCATACGACTGTCACGATGCTCGCGACCACCTCGTTCGCGCTGGCCGACGTGTGCGACAAGCTCCACAAGAAACGCGAAGCCGAGCGCTACAGAAACGGCGCCCTCATGCTACTACCGCCGCACTGAGCGCGAGGAAGGCGAGCTGCAGACGGCATAATCTGGGGGCCAGCCGTCCGAAGTGACTGCCTAGCTGGTCGCGAAGCCATCCCCCACTACATCTTGTAGTTGCGCTATGTAATTACACAGCGTAGTATTTGAAACATGCACATACTCGATCAAATCGCGGCCGCTCCGGAGAAAGACCTGAAGCCATCCGAGCAATTCAAACTGTACCGGGAGCTCCTCCAGCTCACACAGGCCCAGCTAGCGGAAAGAATGGGCACCACCCAAACGTCCGTGTTCCGTTGGGAATCGGACACGTCGCCGATTTCCCTGAGAACGATGGGGCACGTTCGCGCTCTGGCCACAGCCGAAGTCGGGAAAGAGATCTCTCGGTTCTTCGCGGAACTTTTGCCGAAGTTGCCGCTCTCCGACTTTAACAGGCTATGCGGCCACCCGAAGGCGCTATTTACGCGTGACAACAAGGGGCGTTCGTACATCGGCACCGTCTTCATCGACGGATACCGAAGGCACTCCCTCCATTTCCGCATTGACGATCGGCGATGGTACGGGCTGGACCACGACTCGCACGCCGTGAAGGTGGACGCCGCATTCCTCCAATCCATGGTTCACGCGGCGAAGACGCGATAGGAGACACCTCTATCGCGCGCCAAGGGCCCACGCGCCGGGTGCCCCAAGTCTCGCCGCCTTTGCGAGACCTAGGAACGTAATCGCACGCAACGCCCTGAGCAACTACGGCCACCTCTGCGACCCATGCAGCACCCTCGCAATTTCCACCGTCTCGTCCTTCACCCGCTACACAGCAATATACGGAAGCGGCGAGAACACCAATTCCCGGGTCCCCTTCGTTCTGCCGGACCGCCCCTTCCTTGGGAACGATGCCAGCGATGCAACACCGTCATATATCGTGCGGGCCACGCGCTCGGTTTGAGTGGTTCTGCTTGCGGATATACTCGACAATCGCCGCAAAATCGGCCGCGGCTTCGGGAGACCAACGAACTGTCATCAAGGCCTGAGGACACGTTCAATCTGCCGGCCCACTTCCTCATGCAACACAAACTTGCCGCTATCCAAAGAGGCCAGCCCTTTTTGCACCTCTCGCCTGAACCATTCGTCATGATCTAGGTAGCCCGCAACCAATTCCTGCACAACCTGGTTTGCCGCTTTTCCCGCCTCGGAAGCGATCCTCGCCAGCCTCGCCTCAACCTCGGGCGCTAAAGAAATTTCCATAACCGCTATTGTAAGCGGGCAAGCCCGAATCTCCAATTCCCATTTCCACACCCTCCCCCCAAAAAATCCCTCCAACTTGTGACATCTGACCTTGTCTTCCACAGCCCTATTCGGGAATCATACTAAAAGCTATGTTCGGTCTGTAAATAATAGCCCGACTGGCTCTAAGTCCTTTGTTTCACGGATTTTGATATCTAAGTCCTTTGACCGCCGGATTTTACCGGGAATTTCCTCCTAACCCGATGATTCTGAAACACCGGGCAGGTAGGGGGATACCCGCGAATTCTGGCCGCGTCAAAGTCCAAGGTGGGAGAGAGAAGAATATGAGTCTGGAAAATGTTCCACGGTGTCGGCATGTCAAGGTGAACGGAACGCAGTGCGGGTCTCCGGCGCTGCGCAACCGCAGGCATTGCTATTTTCACGATCGCATGCGCGACAAGACGAAGAGGTTTGCGGCCGAGAGTTGGGTCAAGCCGCATCCGCCGTTTTCGATGTGCCTGCTCGAAGATGCGAATTCCGTGCAGGTGGCGCTCATGCAGGTGTTGCAACTGCTCGGCTGCGGGCAGATGGATCACAAGACCGCCGGCCTGATGCTCTACGGGCTGCAAACCGCGAGCTGCAACCTGAAGAATACGAAGTTCGAGTCCGAGAAAGCGACCGACGTTGTCATCGACCGCAATACTGTGGATCAGACCTGCATCAACGGTCCGCAGTGGTTCGCGCGGGAGTTTGCCGACCCAGTGGAAGAAGCCGAGCCGGGCGAAGCGGCGGCTGCTGGCGGCGAGCCAGTGCGGGACGGGGCCAGCCAGGAAAAGCCCCGTTCAGAAGTTGGTGCCGTTAGAGTTCGCGCCGGTAAGCGAAAGCGGCCGGAGCCCGCGGACGCGGACGACGCTCCGGAGTGGGCGAAGGAAATCCTGAGGAAAGTGGTGCCGGGATGGACCGAGGTCCCGCTCGAGGAGTTCATGGAGCCGGAATAAGAATTGAAGAGGCGATAAAAAATCCGAGGCCGGAATCAAGCGGCCGCGCTATCTCGCAGCCACCTTAATCCCACGTGAATTTGCCGCATAGCGCGCGATTCCCTTGTATAGCGCTTCGGCAATCTCTTCGCGGTAACCGTCGCTGCGCAGCTTCTGCTCGTCGGTGGGGCTGCTGACGAAGGAAACTTCCGCCAGGATTCCGGGCATCGCGGTTTCGGTGAGGACCACGTAGGACGCTTCTTTCACGCCGCGGTCGCGCAGGCCGGGATTTTCCGCGGACAAAGTTCCGTAGAGCGATCGCTGCACGCTGGCCGCGAGGCGGCGCGATTGTTCGATCTTTTCGTGCAGGTCGGCAGGCGAGAGCGCCGCTGTCACAGCGTTCCTAGTGGAGGCTGCGTTCTGGCGAGTTTCCAAGTCCTTGGCATTGGGCGAGGAAAAAAAGTTTGTGTAATAAGTTTCCACGCCGCGCGCCGAAGGCAGATCGCTATAGTTGGCATGGACCGAGACGAATAAGTCGGCTTGTGACTGATTGGCCACGCCGGCGCGTTCGTCGAGCGGAATGTAATTGTCGTCGTTGCGGGTGAGAATCACGTCGGCACCCAGGCGGCTCTCGAGCAGCTTGCCCAGGCGCTGCGCGATCTCGAGCACCAGATCTTTTTCCAGCAAGCCGCGCCGGCCGACGGTTCCCAGGTCCCAGCCGCCATGGCCCGCATCCACCACGATGCGCATCTTCGGCACGCGCGCGCGCAGTTGCAAATCTTCGCGCGTAGGAGGAGGAACCACGATGGCAAGTTTCTCCGCCTCCACGGCTCCCGGGAAGAGACTTACTTGAGCCTTGGGATTAGCACCAAGCTTATGCACCTGCACCACCAGGCGATAAGGATTCGGTTCCAGGCTGACGGAAAAATCGGAGTTGCCTTTCGTTTCCAGCACCACGCGGGTCAGGCCGGCGGCCGGCTGAGCCATGCGAACCCGCGCCAGCAGCGCGTCGCCGACTTCGATGGTTTTTCCGGCGAATTCTGGAGCCAGCGATGTATCGTGCAGATCGAAGTAAATCCGATCGGGATGCGCCAGGCGATGCGCTTCGTATTGCACCTGATCTTCCAGGTCGAGCACAACGGTGCTCGAATCCGCGGACGACCAATGGCGGATTCCGGAGATGCGCGCCAGCTTCGACGCTTCCTGCGTAGCGCTTCCAGCCGCAGGTTCGGGAGCCGCATCCTCATCCGCCGCGACCGCGGAATTGGCCGTTGCATTTGCTGGCGCATTGCTTTCAGTAGTCGGCGGATTGAGCGAAGACGGAGCAACGGAAGATGGAGCCGCGACTGGTTGCCTGGCCGCGGGCTTGGCCATCCTCTGTTCCGGTCGAATCACTATTTCGCCGAGCTGCGCATTCTTCAGCTTCCACCACAGCCCCGCGCCGAGCAGGGCACAGACTACGACCAGCACCAATACCAGCACGATGCCGGGATGGTGACCGGCAGCGGGCTCGGAGGGAAGCGCAGTTTCAACGGCAAGAGCTTCCTCGGGCATGCACTCCGGTTCGGCGCTCGCCGCTGGCGTGAGCACGGCAGGCGCCGGATCGATCTCCGCAGGCGGTACTTCGATAAGTGTTAGTTCTGCTATTTCAATTTCCTGTGCAATAGGCAGCGCGGGCTTCGCCGATGTTTCAACTTTCTCAGAAGAACTCTTCTCAACTGGCAGGTTCGGTTGAATCGTAACTTCGGGCGCAGCCAGTTCCGCTTCCGCCACTTCCGCCGATTCGGCGAAGCGATCTTCGTCCTCCGGTTTGAGAGCTCCGAGAATCAGCTCCGCCAGCAGCGCCAGGCTGTTCACATCGCTATCGTTGAAGCCGAAGGGCTCGGCCGAGAATGCTTGCAGCAGGCCGATCACGCGCCGCCGCCCGCACAGCGGCACGGCTACCATCGACCGCGTGCCCAGCTGCCGGCATGCGTACAGGTTGACGCGGTCGTCGGTCTCGGTATCGTCGCAGCGGATAATCTGCGCGGTGCGGACACAGGCTCCGGAGAAAGCGGAATCCCGCTGGATGCGCGCGCCTACGTCCGGCTTGATTGTGCCCGCCGAAGCGCGCAGGACAATTTCGTTGTTTTCCGCTAGGGCGATTCCCAATCCATCCGCGCCGGTGATGGCAATGGCTCGTTCCGCGACTAACTGCAACACTTCATCGAGAACGAATTGCTCTCCCGCCTCGAACTCAGTCGACTGCGCGATCGTGTCAAATCCATTGAATCGTGAAGCCAGAGCACGCCTTTGCCGCACCTGCTGATGCAGAGCCGAAAATGCCAAAAGCGCTTGCAGGGCGTCGCGTCCCGATGGCCGTTTTTCAAGACCGTCATGAGGTGTACTTTCGTAGCTTTGCTGCGGAGCAGTCCGGGATAGCGGCCACAGAGGCAGGCGCACATCGGCCAGGGCGACGCCGGCTTCGATCGTCGGTTTGGGAGTGGTCGCCATTACCAGTGCCGATACACTATCTTCCTCGTTGCGAGTGTGGCCATCCAGCCAAGCCATTGTCAATTGCCCACTTTGAGTAGCCCGTTGCTTCGCCCAGCTTAGCCGGATGCGAGCTTCGTCGCGTTCCGGTTTTTTGCCGGGTTTAACTGTAAGTTAGCGGGGTTTCGCCTCAGTTGCAATGATCCGGGCCTGACCTTTCGGGCATGGTCTTTGGTAAGACTCATCCTGCCCAGCTTTTCAACGTCCGGACAAGCTGCCGATTCACACGTGGCAGCCTCCGAAAGAAGCGTAGAATCCTTGGCATTTCACAGAACACCGCTGCACAAGTTCAAACGCCGCTACCGGAGGCCGCTCATGTCCGAACCCCGCGCTCACGGACTCCCCAGCCCCAGCGTCTGCGCTGGAATTGTTATTGCCATGCTTGTGATGATCGCGATTCCGGCGACCATCACGCTGCGAACGGTTCAATCCCCGGCCACACTGGTGCCGACCAGCCAGAACCCCACGCCCTACGGCTACACCTGGAGCCTGCTGCTGTTCATCGTTCCTATCATCGTCATCGCAGGATGGTTTTTGCCGAATGAAGGATTGAAGATCCCACAGCGCGCCTTCGGGTGGACGCTCGCGATTCTCGTCCCTCTGGGATTCCTGCTCGACTTTATTTTTGCGCAGTGGTTTTTCTGCTACCCAAACGTCGGAGCGGTGCTGGGCAAGGCTGCGCCCGCTCTGGGCAAGCCCGTTCCCGTCGAAGAGTACGTTTTCTATCTGACTGGCTTTCTCGCGGTTCTTCTGCTCTACGTTTGGCTGGGCGAGTTCTGGCTGGCCGCCTACAACGTGCCTGATTACCCAGCCGAGGCGCGGAAGGTGCGACGACTGCTGCAGTTTCATCCGACGTCGCTGATCATCGCTGTGGTCTTGATTGGCGCGGCATGGTTTTACAAGAAGCATCTCGCGCTGCCGGAAGATCGGGCGGGCTTTCCCGGCTACTTGACGGTTCTGGTTGTCGGAGCTCTGCTTCCGGCTGTGAGTTTCTTTCCGGTGGCGCGGCGGTTCATCAACTGGCGAGCCCTGAGCCTCACGCTGTTTCTTATGCTGACCGTCAGCCTGCTCTGGGAAGCGACTCTGGCGGTTCCGTATGGCTGGTGGAATTACCAGCACCTTGAGATGACCGGGATCTTTATTGGAGCGTGGGCCGGTTTGCCCATTGAGGCGGTTTGTGTGTGGATGGCCGTTACTTATGCAGTGGCGATTGTGTTTGAAGTCATTAAGGTTTTGCTGGCGTCGGAGCGGCCGGTGCGCGAGACCCTGCTGGGAAAGAGGGAGGATTAGATCCTCGGCATGGCGTTCGCATAGTCCCGGAACCAACTGAGTTACTGCCAGCCCTCAGCCGCCAGAAACTAAAATCTGACGAGACAGGCCGTCGGAGCCATTCGTCTTCCGTTGGTTGGCGGAGAGTATGCAGCCAGCATCTTTTCCCGCGCCGCAAAGACGCAGTCATTACCGGCATGAACTGCGCAGCCTGACCTACGTCACCCTGGATGAAGCCAACGGAGGAATTATCCGCAACCTCAACCACGAGGGAGTGGCGGTGCAGGCTGTGGAGCCGCTGCGCGAGCGACAGTGCGTCCACCTGCGCTTTGATTTGCGATTTCCGCGCTTGCGCGTGGAAACCTGCGGGCAGGTGAGTTGGACGAGTCCTTCGGGGCAGTGCGGCATTCGGTTCATAGATTTACCGGCACATACGAGTCTTCAGATCGACGAATGGATATTTTCCAACATGCTGGATGCGGCGGCCCGCGAGGCTGCCGATCCGCGGCCGATCTTCGGGGCTACGGTAGTTTCGATTGCCCGGGAAGAGAAGGTTCGCGAAGAGAACGTTCGCGAAGAGACTCGCGAAGAGACTGGTCCGGCGGAAGAAGATGGGCTGACGCTGTCAGCTACGCCGCGTCCGGTGATCCGCCTGGAGCCGCGGCTTTCGGGCCGGGACGAGACACAAGCACCGCACCGGCGGCGCAAAGGGGATCGGACCGATCCGGTCGCGGACGCGGTTGCCGATCGCAGTGCGGAAATGAGCTGGCTTTCCCGTCCGCTCTCGGGCCGTTCGCTGGCGTGGCTGGTGGATAGTCTGGTGGTGATTGCAGCCCTGCTGTTGTTCGCGCTGATTTTTCTGTCGATTGCGCATGAGCTTCCGCAATGGCGGCTCGCTCTGGCAGCGGTGTTGGTGGCCGTTGTTTTCGTCGTTGCGGCTTACTGGAGCGTGTTTGGTGCGTCTGGAGGAGCGAGCCTGGGGGCTCGCCTGGCGAAGGCGGCGTACGTTCCGGAAGAGGATGAGGATGATGTCACGGGCCGTTTCCGCTAGTTGCACTCCGATTCTGGAAGTGCAGAGACCGTCCTGGGATGAATAAAAGAGTGGCTGGCTGCTTCCCCTCAGGGGCTGAAGCCCGCATTGATTCAGAGCTTACCGCGGCGCTAAAGCGCCGCTCTTNNTATCACGCTAAACGCGGCGCTAATGCGCCGCTCTTCCACGGTGCTGCAAGCTCCTCCACGGTACTGCAAGCTAGAAATCAGAAACTGAGAACTGAGAACTGAGAACTGAGAACTGTTCTGCCCTAGTTCGCAAAATACTGCTGCGCCAGCCAAACACGCAGAGTATGTTCCATCTGGGACGCAATCTTCACGAAGCGGATGCCGACATTTCCCCGATTGTCGGCCCAGGCCACTTCCACGTCGGCCTTCACGCCGCAATTCGTTCCGGGCAGCGCGAAGGAGGCGCGCACCAGATCGGCGGCATCGAATCCGTCGTCGACGCGAACCTGCAGGCCGCCCTGGCTCAAGTTGATGAGTTGTGCTCCCACTCGCTTTTGATTGCGTCCACACAGAGTCACGGGGACCTCCAGTCCGCAGCGGTGGTAGCGCAGGCGTCCGTCGAGAATCATGTTGCGCGCGGCGGAGAGTGTGCGCACGGCCTGTTCGACGGAAATGGGTTTGTCAAAGGCGAACATGGCACCGGTGCCTTCCATGTCCGGCCGGCCTTGCGGCCCGCCCATGATCACCAGCGGCACGGTCTTCGCGCGTGGAGCTTCGCGTTGCAACTCGCGAAAGAACTGTCCGGTGCCGTTCAGGTCACAGTCAACAATCAGGGCGTCGATTTTGCAGCTCGTGAGGCGGGCCAGGGCGCGTTGCGGTTCGCTCTCCACGGCAACATCCATGTGCAGCCCGCCCAGAATGCATTCGAGAACGCTGACTTCCTGCCAGTCGCGGGAAACCACCATCGATGAAAGTGTCATGTCATCACTCTACTCACGGCGGTAATCGCGACGTAGATCACTAACGTAATGCGGGCTTGGGACGTCGGATCTCAGCCCGAAGCCCGCCCTACGAGCGCGAACTGCGATACCAGTCGACGGTTCGCCGCAGTCCGTCTTCGAAATTCACTTTTGGTTTGTAGCCGAGATGCTGTTCCGCCGAGGAGATATCGGCCAGGGAATGTTTGATGTCGCCGCCGCGCTCCGCGCCATAGGCTACGGGGCCAGAATACGAGGTGAGTCCCTGCAGGAGTTTGAAAGTTTCATTGAGAGTGACGCGCCGGCCCGTCGCCACGTTGAA
The DNA here is from genome assembly GCA_003140075.1 of Acidobacteriaceae bacterium. Classification (GTDB taxonomy): domain Bacteria; phylum Acidobacteriota; class Terriglobia; order Terriglobales; family Acidobacteriaceae; genus Sulfotelmatobacter. Next base: position 9,263 of record PLIO01000173.1, read on the forward strand.
CACTTTGCCTGCCGCTTGCGCTGCGGGAGCTTCGCAGGCCAGCAGGTTGGCTGCGACGGCGTTGTCGATGTAAGTGAAATCGCGGCTCTGCTCGCCGTCACCAAAGATGGTGGGCTGCTCTCCATTCAGCATTTGCGTGATGAACTTCGCCAGCACGCCAGAGTAAGGCGACGAGGGATCCTGCCGCGGACCAAAAATATTGAAATAGCGTAGCGATACCGTTTCCAATCCGTAGCAGCGGTAAAACGAGATCATGTAACGTTCGCTGGCCAGCTTGGCCACGGCATAAGGGGAAATCGGGTCCGGAGTCATGCGCTCGTGTTTGGGAAGGGTTGGAGTATCGCCGTAGGCCGACGATGAGGCGGCGTAGACCACCCGCTTCACCTTGGCATCGCGCGCCGCGACCAGGACGTTTACCGTGCCATCGACATTGGCGCGGTTGCTGCCGATCGGATCCAGCACGGACTTGGGCACCGACGGGATTGCGGCCTGATGCAGAACGTAATCCACTCCGCCGCAGGCCGATTTCATCGCATCGAGATCGAGGAGGTCGGCTTCACGAAAGTCGATTTGCCCCAGGATGGACGCGAGATTCTCCTGCTTGCCGGTGGAAAAATTATCCACGCCGCGAACCTGCTCGCCGCGCTGCAACAGCTCCCGCGCCAGAGACGATCCAATAAAGCCGCCGATGCCTGTGATGAGGTAAACCGCCATAAGCTTTCATCATAAACAATTGCGGAAACCATTTGGGCGGGCGAAGGAGCGTGGGAGAAGAACCAAAGTAACGCGATCAGGAGACTCGAATCGTAGGGCCACGCAGAAGAATGAGAACAGAGAACTGCTCCCGCCTATGTTTCCGGTCCCTGACTCTTTCGCAGAATTCGACGAAACTCTTCCCGGGAGAGCATTTGACGGTCCTCGAAGAAATCCACGAGCGCCTGAAGGGCAGCCCTTGGGTTGGAGATAGTCGGGTTCGCCGCCGGGGCGGACGCGACGGAGCGAACCACTGAGGGGATACGCGATGGTCCGCCGTTCCCCGGGATCACCGACGGTCGCGAGACGGATCGCAGCAGCTCGCGCAATCGCTCCCGATCTTCATCGGACATGGTGGTGAAGAAAATTCCCATGCCAAGGTTGGGGTAGGCCACGCGCACCTCACCCCTGGTCTCAAACCGAAAACCGTTCACGTCGATCTTGAGGGCGAGCACGGAGCCGACGCGATAGGTGGCGGTAGCCTCTACGTAGCACCCGTGCAGGCTGATGTCGGTGAACGTGGCCCATGTGGCCACGCCGCTGTTGATCTCGCGCAAGTGGGCGCTTCCCTGGCATTTGTAGCGGGGGCTTCTGCGCTTCTCGGCGTCGGAGCGGTTTTGCGGCGACGCTCCGGATTCGGTACGCGCCGGCGCGGTGCCTGCGGCGTGGGGCGCGCCTGATTGCTTCAGGCCGGACAGGTAGGACGCTCCTTCGCCGGGTTCGTCAAACAACATAGCAGTGCCTCGCCTCTCCGCGTCGAGACCGCGCGGGGAGCGGTCCTCCTGGCCGTTACGCCAAATCTCTCTCTTAACTCTACGGAGCTTTTGGGCGGAACACTTAGTGGAAGTGGTTGTGGCTTACGACGGAAGGACGCAGAAGTTCCCGCAACGGGAGAAGTTCAGGATTGGGAAGCGGCCCCAGAAAATTCGGCGGTAGACTCGCGGATTTTGTTCCAAACTTCATCCCGCCCGGCGCGGGTTTTCGCCGAGAAGGCAATCACCGGCGCCGTGGGATATGCCTCGGTCAGGCTCTTCAGAGCGTTGCGTAATTGATTGTTGGAGAGCCGGTCGCTCTTGGTTGCGATCAGGAGAAAGTCACGGCCGGAGGCATTAAGAAAATCCAGGAGCTGACGATCGCTATCCTGCGGGGGAACGTTCACGTCGACCAGCGCAAGACACAGAGCCAGCGTAGGGCGGTCGTTGAGGTAGGGCTCGATGAACTTGGGCCACTCTGCCGAAATCTCCCGCGAAAGCTTGGCGTAACCGTAGCCGGGCAGGTCGGCGAAGATGACTTCGGGACGCGGCCTTCCCGGCCAGCGCACTTCGAAGAAGTTGATGCTGCGCGTGCGCCCCGGCGTGGAGCTGGTGCGGGCCAGCTTGGTTTCCACGAGAGTATTAATGACGCTGGACTTGCCCACATTCGAGCGGCCGAGAAAAGCGACCTCCGGCAGGCTGGGAGCAGGGAAGTGCGCGGCATCGGTAGCCGCGGCCATGAATCGCGCCATAACCCTCATAGGCTAGTTTGCTATGCAGCGGGGAAAATTGGCAAGCGGACTAAGCTGGGTAGTCAGGCTTTAGCTTTCACTCAGGGGCGTCATCCCGAAACCCGGCGCTCTTCAGCCGGGTGAGGGATCTCCCGGAAAGATCTTTCGGGTCACGCCGTGCTATGCGCGAGATCCCTCGCTCCGCCTGAAGAACGGCTATGCTCGGGATGACGCCGTTGCGGGAGCGACACTCAGCTCTTGCGAAACTGCTTGCTCAACGTCAGCGCCTGGTGCTGGTACGACGATCCTATATTCGTGCCGTAGATTTTTTCTGGCCGCGATAGCAGAGGCATATAGTTCAGCCGGCCTACGAGCTGGCCATGCTCGATCAAGAACGGAACTTCATGGGCTCGAACCTCGAGGACGGCGCGGGTGCCTTTGATGTCGCTGGAGCCATAGCCGAAGCCGGGATCGAAGAAGCCGGCGTAGTGAATGCGAAACTCACCATCGGAAGGATCGAAGGGAACCATTTCCGCTGCGTACTCGGGAGGAACACGCACCCGTTCGCGGGATGCAAGAATATAAAAATCGTCGGGTTCAAGGATCAGACTCTTGCTGGCATTTTGGTGACGAACCTCCCAGAACTCTTCGGTCGGATAATAGTTAATGCGGTCGAGTTCAATGGCGGGCGCGTACCGCTTCGCCTTGTACGCGATCACTTCGCCTGCTTCCACGCCTTCCAGATTGACCGTAATTCGCAGGCCGCGGTGAAGTTTCGCCTTTACGGGGACATCTTCTTCGTCCATGTAGACGAGCGGGTCTTCCTGGTCCAGGCCTTTGATGGTGCGGTCGCCGGCGCGAGGACTGCCTTGCACGAAGCGGAGCTGGCTGAGCCGCATGCCGGCGCGCATGGCAACCGTGAAGGTACGGGAAACAACTTCGGCGTAGAGCTTGCCCTTATATCCGGCGGGAACGGAGTCGAACTCGGTGCCGTAGTCGGTGATGAGGCGCGTGAAGATGTCGAGACGTCCGGTCGTACTCTTGGGATTGGCCCTCCCGGAGATATTTTCCGGCAGGTTCAGCTCTTCGACGAGAGGGATGATGTAGACGCAATCTCTTTCGAGCACGGGTGCGCCGGTCAGGTCAATGCGAGCCATGCGGAGATCTTTGATTTTTGCTTCGACGGTGCTGTTGGGGCCGGGGAGAAAACTGGCGCGCACGCGATGCGCCATGTCTCCCAGGCGCAGGTCGAGGCTGGCGGGTTGGATGTGGTCGGGATGGACTGCGGGCATGGCGCTGATATGTCCGTGGGCAATGAGGTTGCTGATTTCCTGCGAAGGCAGGATTCCCGTGGTCCGGGGTTGAGGTTGTTCGGGGGGCAGTTCCGGCCCATTCTCAAAAGCGATTTGACTTTGGTCGGATGTGGACATCTTGGAAGGCGATTTTACCCTAGGAATGCCCGTCGGCGGCTAAAGCCGGTTGTGAATCTGATCCAGTAACGGCGCGGCTAAAGCCGCGCCCTTTCAAAGCCCCTACTGATGCGCCGCCGGACTATCTCCAGTGCTGGAAGTTAAAGGCGCGATGGGCTGCACGGTTTCTTCTTCCTCGCGGAGGGTGGGCAGAGGAGATTCCAGCGCAATCTGCAATACCTGATCCATGGTGTCGACGAAGTGCAGTTTCATGGTGGTGCGCAGGTTTTCGGGGACCTCGGCCAAATCCTTTTCGTTGTCGCGCGGCAGGATGATCTCGAAGAGTCCAGCGCGGTGCGCGGCCAGCAGCTTCTCCTTGAGTCCGCCGATCGGCAACACTTTGCCGCGCAGCGTGATTTCGCCGGTCATGGCCAGGTCGCGGCGCACGGGGATCTTGCTAAGTGCGCTGGCGATCGCAGTCGCAATGGTAATGCCGGCCGATGGGCCGTCTTTCGGGATAGCGCCTTCAGGCACGTGCACGTGCAGATCGAGGTGACGGTAGAAGTCGCGGGTCAGGCCGAGACGGTGAGCGCGCGAGCGAACATAGGACAGGGCGGCCTGCGCCGACTCCTGCATGACGTCGCCCAGCTTGCCGGTTAGCGTCAGCTTGCCCTTGCCATCGACGACCGTGGCTTCGGTGCTCAGGATGGAACCGCCGACTTCCGTCCAGGCCAGCCCGGTGACCAAGCCGACTTCGCTCTTCTCATGCGCCAGCGTGTCGCGGAATTTGATGACGCCGAGGAAGTCGGTGACATTCTCACCGGTGACGGCGACGGTATAGTTTTGGCCTTCTTTCACCACCTTGCGCGCGACCTTGCGGCAGACGTTGCCGATTTCACGCTCGAGATTGCGTACGCCGGCTTCGCGGGTGTAGGCGCGGATCAGCGTGGTGATGGCGTCGTCGGTGAACTTGACGTTCTTTTCCGACAAGCCGGCCTGCAGCATCTGCTTCTTCACCAGGAACTGCTTGGCGATTTCCAGCTTCTCCTGCTCGGTGTAGCCGTGCAGCCGCAGCACTTCCATGCGATCCTGCAGCGCGGGAGGAATGGTGTGCATTACGTTCGCGGTCGCGACAAAGAAAACCTGCGAGAGGTCGTATTCCACGTCGAGGTAGTGATCGACGAACATGAAGTTCTGCTCGGGATCGAGCACTTCGAGCAGGGCGGCGGATGGGTCGCCGCGGAAGTCCATCGACATCTTATCGACTTCGTCGAGCATGAAGACCGGGTTCTTGGTGCCGGCCTTCTTCATCATCTGGATGATTTGGCCGGGTAGCGCGCCGATGTAGGTGCGGCGATGGCCGCGGATTTCGGCTTCGTCACGAACTCCGCCGAGCGACATGCGCACGAACTTGCGCCCGGTAGCTTTGGCGATCGACATACCGAGAGAAGTCTTGCCCACGCCCGGAGGGCCGACGAAACAAAGAATCGAGCCCTTGGGATTTTTTACCAACTGGCGCACGGCGAGGAATTCGAGGATGCGTTCCTTGATTTTCTCCAGGCCGTAATGATCTTCGTTGAGAACTTTTTCGGCGCGCGCGATGTTGCGGATTTCCTTCGACCGCTTCTTCCACGGCACGGCCAGCAGCCAATCGAGATAGTTGCGCGAGACTGTGGATTCCGCCGACATGGGCGGCATCGCTTCCAACTTCTTGAGCTCCTGCAGCGCCTTGTCTTTCACTTCCTTGGGCATGCCGGCGGATTCGACTTTCTTCTTGAGTTCGTCGAACTCGCTCTTTTCGCCGCGGCCCAATTCTTTTTGGATGGCCTTGATCTTCTCGTTGAGGTAATACTCTTTCTGCGCCTTCTCCATCTGCCGCTTTACGCGGGATTGAATGGTGCGGTCCACATTGAGCTTTTCGATCTCCACATCGAGCACGTCGGCGATGCGGTTCAGGCGCTCGGAAGGATCGAAGATTTCGAGCAGCTCCTGCTTCTCTTCGATGGAAAGCTGCAGATTGGCGGCAATGATGTCGGTGAGCTTGGCCGGATCTTCCATGCGCACGGCCGAGATCATGGTTTCGTAGTTGAGCGCCTGGCAGAGCTTTACGTACTGCTCAAAGAGGGTGGTGACGCGCTGCATGCCGGCTTCGATCTGCGCGTTCATCTCGGTGGGATAACGGGCCACCCGGACGTTGGCCTGCATGTAACCGTCGGCGTCGGTGGCCTGGAGCAGGCGGCCCCGCTCAATGCCTTCGACTAAGACTTTGACGTTGCCATCGGGGAGCTTGAGGCTCTGCACGATGTTGACGATGGTGCCGACCTGGTAGATCTCATTGGACTTGGGTTCGTCGATGGAGGCATCGTGCTGGGTAGCCAGGAAAATTTTCTTGTCCGCGGCGAGCGCTTCTTCGAGGGCGCGCACGCTGGACTCGCGGCCCACGACGAAGGGCGTCATCATGTAAGGGAAAATGACCACGTCCCGGATGGGCATCATGGGCAGCTTCCTGGTCTCGAATTTTTCCTTGGATGTGGTCACTCAATCTCCCTGGGACTGTGACGCTCGACTTGTGCCGCCAGACCGGTACCGAATAACAGTCGCGGTACCCGTGCTTCTACCACCTACCGGCCCTGCTAGTCTACTACTGTTTTGCTATCCCGCCTTCTCCAAAGTGACCGAAGCGCTGCGTTTTTCGACCATCTCTCGAGTGACCTCAAACTCCTTTAGTTTCTTCTGGCTGGGCAGGTGGAACATGAGGTCGAGCATGAGTTCCTCGAGGATCATGCGCAATCCGCGGGCGCCTACCTTGCGGGCCATGGCCTGGCGGGCGATGGCGCGCAGAGCCTCGTCGCTGAACTTGAGGCGGACGTTTTCGAACTCGAACAGGCGCTGGTACTGTTTGACGATGGCGTTCTTGGGGCGGGTGAGGATTTCGATCAGGGCGAATTCGTCCAGATCTTCGAGCATGCCGACGACGGGCAAGCGTCCAACGAATTCAGGAATCAGGCCAAACTTGATCAAATCTTCCGGCTGAATCTCGCTGAGCAGTTCGAAGTTGCGCTTGCGCGAGGTGCTGTCTTCCTTCTCATCCTCTGCGCCGGCGCGGAAGCCGAGCGACTTCTTGCCCACGCGCCTTCCGATGATCTTTTCCAGGCCCACGAACGCCCCGCCGCAAATAAAGAGGATGTTGGTGGTGTCGACAGGAGTGAATTCCTGGTGGGGATGCTTGCGTCCGCCCTGCGGCGGAACGTTGGCAATGGTGCCTTCCAGAATCTTGAGCAAGGCTTGCTGCACGCCTTCGCCCGAAACATCGCGGGTAATCGACGGGTTCTCGTCCTTGCGTCCGATCTTATCGATTTCATCGATGTAGATGATGCCGGTCTGGGCGCGGCTCACGTCGCCTTCGGCGGCCTGCAGGAGCTTGAGGATGATGTTCTCGACATCCTCGCCCACGTAGCCGGCTTCGGTGAGGGTGGTGGCATCGACGATGGCGAAAGGTACGTCCAGCATGCGGGCCAGCGTTTGCGCCAGCAGCGTTTTACCGGTGCCGGTGGGACCGATGAGCATGATGTTCGACTTGCTCAGTTCGATGCCATCGTTGGTCTTCTGCCGGTTCATGAAGATGCGCTTGTAGTGGTTGTAAACCGCTACCGCCAGCTTCTTTTTGGTCTGTTCCTGCCCGATGACGTATTCGTCGAGGAAGGTTTTGACCTCTTGCGGCTTGGGCAGTTGGTTGGGCGCGGCGGCTTGGGGAGTGGCCGTGCGATCGTCTTCCAGGATCGAGTTGCACACCGCCACGCACTCATCGCAAATATAGGCGCGGGGGTAATCGCTGGGCGACGATATGAGCTTGGCTACGGCATCCTGCGACTTGTGACAGAACGAACAGCGCAGAATCTCGTCGGAGCCTGACTTGGTTTTCACTCGGCTCTACTCCTTATAACGTTCGTGCGATCTAAACTTGGCCCCGCCTGCCCGCGTGGAAGTATCCGGCCCTTTCTCGCAGCCGCTATACCAATCTTACGCTTGCCCGCTCGTCGTCGCTCGGGCGCAGGGTTCAGAGGCGAAGGCAGATCATACCGCTTTTCCGGTCTTATAGATGATATCGTCTATGATTCCGTACTCCTTCGCCTGCTGCGCGTTCATGATGAAATCGCGCTCCACGTCCTTTTCCACCTTATCCAGCTTTTGGCCGCTATGCTTGGAGAGTAACTGATTAGTAATCTCCCGCATGCGGAGGATTTCACGCGCGTGGATGTCGATATCGGTAGCCTGACCCGACAAGCCGCCCATCGACGGCTGATGAATAAGGATGCGCGAATTGGGCAGCGCCAGCCGCTTTTTCGGCGCTCCGGCCGCCAAAAGCAACGCCGCCATGGAGGCAGCCTGGCCCACGCACAGCGTCATGACATCATTCTTCACGTACTGCATGGTGTCATAGATCGCCATGCCCGCCGTGATCGACCCGCCCGGCGAGTTGACGTAGAGCTGAATATCTTTTTCGGGATCTTCCTGCGCCAGGAAAAGCATCTGCGCAATCACCAGATTGGCGATGTTGTCGTCAATCGGCGTGCCTATGAAAATAATGTTATCGCGGAGCAGGCGGGAGTAAATGTCGTAGGCGCGTTCGCCTCGCCCGGTCTGCTCAATCACCATCGGTACCAGCATCATTTGCGGATCATTGCGTTTCATCGTTTACCGGACCTGTCACCGGACCTGCCACCTAGATAGTTGTCATTCCGAGCAAGCGCTTTTTGCGCCGCGAGGAATCTGGGCGAGCCGCGCGAAGCGTCGCGCTTTTTGCGACGCAACAATCGCGCGTTTGGCTCGCTTCCTTATCAAACCCGGCCAACCACCGTTACCCAGCCTTGCCACACTCCGCCCCGCAGTAACGTGGTCGCCGCCCGGGGAAGATTGAAAGTGGTCCGCATTTTTCTCGGTTTATGCGGACTGGTGATAAAGAAAGTCGAGGGTCTTTTCGCTGCGGATTCTCATCCGGATTCTATCGAGGCCCCCATCCTCTGTCAAACGAGCTCGCACCGCTTCCGAGGTTTGTTTGGACTGTTTTGCCAACGCTTCCAGCTCCCGGTTCAGTTCGTCGTCGCTGACTGCGATTTTTTCCAGTTCCGCGATGCGCTCCAGTAGCAACGAGGACTTCACATCGTGCACCGCCTGTTCCCGCTGGCCGCCACGAAGCCGGGGAAGGTCCATCTTCTTCAGGTCTTCCATCTTCATGCCCTGCGCCGCCAGAGCCCGCAGTCCGCGCTCCAGTCGCAGATCGATCTGGCGGTCCACTAGAGACTCCGGCACCTCGAAATCATTGCGCTTCACCAGTTCCGCCACCAGCTTGTCTTTACTTTCGCGCTCGGCGTTGTGGCGCCGTTCCGCGTCCATGTTCTCGCGGATCTGCTTGCGCACCTGGTCGAGGCTGGTAAACTCGCCCAACTCTTTCGCGAAGTCGTCGTTAAGCTCAGGGAGACTCTTTTGCTTGATGCCGTTGACCTTTACGGTGTAGACAAAAGTTTTGCCGGCCAGCCGTTTGTCGGAGATGTCTTCGGCATAACTCACATCAAAGGTGCGCTCGTCGCCGGCTGAGGCGCCGGTCAGGTTCTGGCTGAACTCCGGCACCGTGTTCTTGCCGCCGATTTCGATCAGCACATCGTCCATGTGTACCGGGTTGGAGCTGGCATCCTCAACATCTTTGCCGTCTTTGGGCTTGCCGTCCATGGAGGCCTGGGCGAAGTCGCCTTCAGCCAGCGCGCGTCCTTCGACGGTGCTGTACGTCGCATGTTGGTCCCGCACGTTGGTGAGCGCCTGCTCCACTTCTTCGTCGGTGACGGTGATCTCCGGCTTCGCGGCGCGCAGATCTTTGTAGCCCTCCACCTGAATCTCGGGCAGCACTTCGAAGCTGGCCTTGAAGCGCAAGGGCTCGCCATCGTGCATGTGCAGGTCGGTGACGCGTGGCTGCGATATCGGAATCAGACCTTGCTTCTCCGCTTCCCTGCGAAAGTATTTTGGAACCAGGGCCTCGATCACGTCGTTCTTGAGGCCGTCGCCGAAGCGCTGGCGAATGATGGAAGCGGGCACGTGTCCGGCGCGAAAGCCCGGCAGCCGCGCACTCTTCTGATAGCGCTGAATCTGCTGCTCGGTTTCGCGGGTCACTTCCGCAGCCGGAATCTCAACCGAGATCTCCCGCTTGATCTCCTTATTATGTTGCGCCTCGGCTAGACTCGCCAGGTCTTCGGCTAATTTGTTCTTTGCTGCGCCGGTAATTTCTGTGGGACTCACGTTTTGCCTTTCACTCGCAGCTGCATTCGGAAGCCCCGTCGAGCAAACGGAACCCCGCTCGAATTCATACGGCGTTAACTTGAGTGTAAAGACGGGAGGGGAGTGAGGTCAAACGGAGGCAGATACCTTCGTGACCGTGGCCGGGCTCCCTTGATCAGTTAAGGCGTTTTCTGATAAACCGACGATGACGCGAACCACACTTCGAGCAGTTTGCCGGGAGTGATTTCAACCGCCGGTCCGGTTCCGAGCTGTCTGTTTGACCCACTCGCACCTTGCAGGGTGTAGCTCGCTCCCCATAAGGTGAATCCCGTTACCCGAACTGTAACGCGTCCGTTATTTATCATCCCGTAACCAGCCAACTCTGAACCCTGGTCAAGCTCAAAGTGGCCTGCAAGGACCGGCTGCAACAGAGTTCCCTGGAATCCAAAGCTCCCATCTGGCTTGCGGCTGATGCGGCTCATGCGAATCCACAAGCGAACGCCAGACTCGAACCGGAGTTGAGCAGGACGATCGGCGGCAGCCAGCTGGCCTTGTAGTGTTTTTGCCGCTGTGGTATCTGCGGGCGGAGGTGGCACGGCCCCTGCCCGGGTGCCCGTATCGGGCGCCTTCGGCATACCGCCCGTCCCTTGCTTGTTCGCCAGTTCGCCCATGCCGTTGGGGATGTTCTCCTGGAAGTGGTTGTACATTTCCTGCAGGTCATCTACTTTCACAGCAACGGTTTGTCCCGACGCGCAGTCGCCCTTCTTGGTAGCCGCGACGCTGGCATTCACATTCTGGTCTCCATCTGGCGTGTCCGTGAGGCGCGTTATTACATCACCCGGCGTCAAGGCGCATTCCTGACCGTTGGCCGCCACCGTCAGATCGGAATCCACCACGAACGTGCGATGCGATGGATCGAGCGCCGGGGGCGCTGCACCGCTGGCAGTCGCCGGAGCCGCCGATCCCTGCCCGCCCGAATCCTGGCCGACCTGTGTCGGCTGCGCGATCGCCGAGGGAGATGGCTTTGGGCTCGTTTGCGCGATGCCCCCTCCTGCTGGGCTGATTGGGTGTCGCAATTCGGCGACACCGAATCCTCCCTCGCCGGTGGGAGAGTATATTCGCCTCACGACCAATAGCGCGAATGCCAGCACAGCCACTAATAGGACCAGTCCCCATATATTTTTCCGGATTTTCATTCCGATCCTCCGAGGCTGTGCGCTGCGCCTTCAAGATGGCGCAACTTCTGGTAGGACCGTCCCAACTCAAAAATTAAGTGAGCGAAGCACAACATGAGGGGAAGAATAAAGTCGAGATACCAATTAAAATTTGCAAAGATCACATAGCTCGCCAGCAGTGGAAGCAGAAAGACTCCGAGTACTTTAAGCTTGCCAGACAAGTTGGCGGCCTCGTGAAAGTAGATGTATAACAAGATGCCCACTAATAGGTCAAAAGCCAGCCCGAAGGGAAGCGGCACAATTCGTTGGTAGCGGTCATCGAGTAAGGCTTCAATATAGTTTGCATGGATATACATACCTGCCATAGGACCCACAGGAGTGTCGTGCGTGTCCACCGGCTCAGCGTTGCCGCTGTCGTCCCGCCACTTGCCTCCAATCAGAACGATTCGGCCGCGACAGTTTTGGATTGCAGCGAGGTCACCGTCGAATAAGTTTTCCGCGGCAATTGTTTGAAAACCAGTTGCCGGGATAAAACTGCCGACCACGAACTCACGATGTTTGATCGCGTTGGCGATAATCGGTTTTTCACTAGTCCTCGGGCACAGATTGATCGCGTCTTCATGAGCGGTGGCGGCGGCGAGTGCCAGGGAAATAGCGCCGGGATCGGTATCGCCAGTCCGCGAACCCAGAGTCCTCGAAACCAGGGGAATATGCCGTGCGTCAGCCGGGCCGTTAATATTCCCAATACGCACACAAGCCGGAGGGGGCGGCGGGACCTCCCCGGGACCAGAAGTTGGCTCAACAGGCGCATCAGCCGGATGGGGCTTGCACGTACTTCGAAGAAGCGGACACTGGCCATTGCTGTCTGCTAGCCGGAAGTCGGAGTCGTTGAAGAAGTCAGGTAAACGCTTCCATTCCCGCCAACTGAGTTTTTCTAACCAGCAGGGCACAATGACGGGGATACCGTCGTCCGCAGCGTTCTTGATGGCATCAACGAGCGCAGTATCCTGGGATTTTCGGCTTGAATAGTCTTGCCCTTCACTTAGGGCCGCGGGAGCTTGAAACTTAAAGTCTAATACAATCACTTCCGCCGGCGCTTTTCTCGCATTGTTTATAAGAGTCGCGAGGAAGTTGCGGTCAGTTATGCCGCCGACCTGATGGGATTGATCGGTAATTTCCACTGTTCGTACCCACTTCGCAGTAAGTGGCCGCGGCATCGTCCAGCACAAAATGCGATGAAAACCAAGCTGTCCTTTCTGGATCAGCGGGAAAGACTTCTGTACCCAATCAAACTCGACGAGTACATTGAAGCCGAGAACGAGCGCCAGCACAATGATGGTAGACGGCTGCCAGACGTAGCGTCTAAGAGATGCAATAACGGAAGTCGACATGACAAACGCCGCGAGAAGACCCGAAGGTAGCCCTCGGACCAGGCTCCAAAAATCCAATTATTCCTACCATCCCCAGAACGAACAGGCAAGGAGAATCAGGAAGACTCGTAATCCCCGATTTCAAGAATATTTTAGGAGGATGGCGCGGTCGGGCGGAGATTCTGATTCTTATGAGCCCGACCCGATCCACTCAGAGCTTCCACAACCCCATGTGACATCTGACCTTGTGCCAGCCATCAAAGTGAGCGATCATGGTCGAGGCCGTGACGGTCGGGTGAACCCACATCGTCGCGCCAGTAAGTGCTTTGTTTCACGGATTTTGACATCTAAGTTCTTTGAAAAACGTATTTTGCGGGGAATTTCCCGCTAACCCGATGATTCCAATACCTAGCAAGGGTGGGGGGTATACCCGAATTGAGGTACGGACCGGGCGTATCCTGACAAAAACTCCGATGCCCACGCGGCGGAACACGAATCGCAATCAGCCTCCAGAAATTTATTTCGAGGAGGAATTCATAGGCTGCTGCTAAAAGCAAATACTTGACCACTCACACTCCCCACTGGCTAACCGTCCTGAACCGCGAAGTCATCGCCTGCACTCGTTGCCCGCGGCTCGTCGTCTATCGCGAACAGATTGCTCGCGAGAAACGCCGGGCTTACCGCGAGTGCGAATATTGGGGCAAGCCTGTACCTGGCTTCGGCGATCCTGAGGCGCGGGTGTTGGTCATGGGACTGGCTCCGGGCGCGCACGGCTCCAACCGCACTGGACGGCCGTTTACCGGCGATGCTTCCGGCAAGTTCATGTTCCCGGTGCTGCATGAAACCGGATTTGCCAACCAGCCCAATGCCACCGATCGCAACGACGGACTCAGGCTGAAAGATCTGTATATTACCGCGGCAGTCCGCTGCGCCCCGCCCGCCAACAAACCTACGCCGCAGGAACTCGCGAACTGCGCCCCGTTTCTCGATCGGGAAATCGAAGGATTAAGAAAGGTCAAAGTCGTGGTCGCGCTGGGCAAAATCGGCTTTGATGCCTATCTGAACTACCTGAAACGGCGCGCTGTCGCCCACCCCTTCGACAAGCTCAGGGCAGGCTCTTCCGCCAAGGACGCGGAAGGATGGGGCAGCCCATTCAGGAGGCAGGCGCATCCCTTCAAACATGGCGCCAGTTACCGGTTACCCGATGGTAAGGTGTTACTGGCGTCTTACCATCCTTCGAACCAGAATACGCAGACCGGCAAGCTCACGCGAAAAATGTTTGTCGAGATATTTAAGCAGGCGGCAAGACTTGCCGATGAGTAGTCTAAGGCGCCGCCGGGCGGATCGTTGTACCTTGCCCCATTGATTGGGGTCACAGTCGAGAAACCGAGGTCACGAGCCGAGGCGGCGCCGTTTGCTGTGATGTTGCGCGGGTGTTCCGCCGGCTGCTGTCAGGACGGTTTGTGCGGCCAAGCACCGCATGCGCATGAGGAACACTCAGAACCCAACCATCACCGGTTCCGGTTCCAGGCGGACGCCCCAGATTTCTTCCACGCGATGCTGAATCTGTTCTTTCAGCGCGAGGACATCGGCGGCCGTGGCTCCGCCGCGATTGACGATCGCCAGGGCGTGCTTGGTGGAAATACCAACGCGGCCGAAGCCGAATCCTTTATTGAATCCGGAGCGTTCGACCAGCCAGGCTGCCGAAACCTTTTTGCGGGTTTCGAGTATAGGGTAGCTGGGCAGGGTCCATCCACGTGCGGCAGCCCGCTTCTTCAGATCCTCGTGCTGTTCTTCGGAGAGCACGGGGTTCTTGAAGAAAGATCCGGCGCTCTGGCAGTCGGGGTCGCCCGGCGTGATGAGCATGCCTTTGAGGGCGCGGATGTGGCGCACGGCTTCGCGGGTTTCGGCGAGATCGGGAGAGGTTTCGCGGCCCTCGAAGTGCCGCTTGAGGTCGGCGTAGGTGAGGAGCGCGTTGCCTCCGGGCGTGAGCGCGTAGGTGACGCGCAGAACGATAAATCGTCCGCGCTCGGTGGTGTTGAAGATGCTGGTCCGGTAGCCGAAGCCGCA
>PLIO01000058.1 GCA_003140075.1 Acidobacteriaceae bacterium
GTCACAGACTTAGTCCGGCGAACGAAACTAGATTCGACCTGGGGCTGGCCCAGCCGTACTCAACACGGCGCGGGATGCCCCACCCATGGCAGTTTCACGGGTGGGCTGCTGCGAACTCTCCCTGGCATGTTCATCGGTCACAACGAAATCGTCGCGATGAGGAGTGGTTGTGGAGCAGCTTCCGACATTAGGCCTATGGCGAGCGCGGCACAGTTCTCGTGCATGAGACTCGGAAAGCGGAGCTTCGCAATCCGCAAGATCTCCTGATCCCATCGGCGTCGCGGCCCACCCGTGAAACCGCCACCGGTGGGGCATCCCGTTCACGCTAGCTCGGACGAAATGCGTCGGCTGGGCCAGGCCCAATTTGAGTCCGGAGACTGTGCCTATCACGCCACCTGTTTTCTTTTTCGTCCTCGATTATCTTTCGTCGGATTATCTTTGCTCGCGGTCGGACGCTTTTTTGTGTCCGGTGCCGATACCTCATCTTCACTGACTGAAACGCCGTTGTGCTTTTTACCGGCTCTGCGCTCCGACTCGTGAATAGTTTCGAGCCACACATCTTCCATCGTCATTGAATACTCCTTGGCACACTTAGTGCAGTTTTAAGATGAGAAGCGGGGAAGCAATGTTGTCGCCCATCCCAGCGACACTGTGAAATACTTCGCTACTTAGGAATCACGTTACTGCCCCGTCAGTCAGATGTCTGAGCAATTCTGTACAGCGTCGAAAGGTTGATTCGCGCGACTGGGATACTGGCTGACGCGGGGGGCTGGCCTACCTCTCCTGCCTCCCGCTCCCAAACCCGCCCGCCGGTTACCCGCCGCATTCACAACAGGTTTATAATCTCCAAGGCTGTACCCTATGCAGACTGATCAACTCAAAAAGAAACTGCAGGAAGAGGTCGACGCGCTGGAGCACGAACTGGTCCACGAGCTGCCCAAAGAGATTAAGCGCGCCGCGGCTCTGGGCGACCTCAGCGAGAACGCCGAGTATCACATGGCCAAGCAGCGCCAGGAGTTCGTCAAGGCGCGCTTCCGCCAGCTCGGCAAGCGCCTCGCCGACCTGTCCCTGACCAACATGAACGACATCCCCAAGGACAAAGTGGGGCTGGGTTCCACCGTCAAGGTCTACGACAGCACCAAGAATGAAGAGATTGAATACAAGCTGGTGACCAGCGAAGAGTCGGACGTGAGCTCGGGCAAGATCTCAACTACGTCGCCCATCGGCCGCGCTCTGCTTAACAAGAAAGTTGGAGACGAGGCTACCGTCATCACTCCCAACGGCAAGCGCGAGCTCGAAATCTTAAGTTTGATCACCGTTCACGACGAAGCCGAGTCCGAAAAGGCGGGGGCCTGATGTCCCATAGCTGGACCAGCGCCTTCGGGCGCGCCTGCGGAGTGCTGCTCGATACCATCGTCCGCTGGCTCGCGCTGTCGCGCATCAATCCCAATGTGCTCACTTTCATGGGACTGGTGGTGAACACCTGGGCCGCGATCCTGTTCGGCTCCGCTACCGCCGGGACGCAGCGGCATTTATTCTTTCTGGCTGGCCTGGTGATTATCTTCTCCGGTTTTTTTGATCTGGTCGATGGACAGGTGGCCCGCGCCACCAATCGCGTCACGCGCTTCGGCGCATTTTTTGATTCCGTGGTCGACCGCTACAGCGACGCATCGCAATTTCTTGGCTTGCTTGTTTTCTACGCGCGCGGCGACCGCTTTTTCTACGTCGTGCTCACCGCTTTCGTGATGGTCAGCGCCATCATGGTGAGCTATACCCGTGCCCGCGCCGAATCGCTTATCGGGTCGTGTCGCGTGGGCTTCATGGAGCGTCCCGAGCGTTTGGTGCTTGTAATTATCGGCGCACTCTTCAACCGCATGGCGCCCGTGCTGTGGATCATTGCAGTGCTCTCAACCCTTACCGTGATCCACCGTATGCGCTACACCTGGACCCGCACCCAGGACGCCCCACCTGCGGCCAACGCCAGCCACGCCGCGTAACTACTTCGGCCCGCTGCCGGAAGCCGCGTTCGGACTGTAGCCCAACGACTTGCCCCACTTGCCCCCAGAATAGCGATCAAACGACCAAGTAAGAGAAGCGGACGGAGTCCAACGTATCAGCGGCGAGGGTCCGAACTTATTCCGATATAAGTAATATTCGCCGCCGGGCTGAAAGCTGAGACTGGAAAAAATCGGAATCGAAAGCTTTTCGTTGATATCGTAGAGTTTTCTTGTATCGCTGCTATTGTCACTTGCAGGGCCGAACGGAAACCATTCCCCTTGGAGCTGCACAATGTTTTTCCAGTTATTGTGCACAGGGATCGGCGTAGTCCACGCGTAATCAACGTAGAAACCGCGCTGATCGCGAGTTTCGCGAACCTGGTCCACATGCACCGGCGGCACAAGACTCGTCAGGCAACCAAATGGCGATTGGTCCGGCAAAGGCGGGCAGGACGTGCTCCCCGCCACAAACGTGACCAGCGCTCCTCGCTCCCATCCGGCTTCGTATCCCGCCTCAAAATGACTCTTTTCATCTTCAATGCGCAAGCCGGTTCGCGCTAACACGTTCTGTGTGCGTCCCAGGTTTACTTTTTGCTCGTTCGTCCTTGGTCCGATGATGAGTTCCTCTTGTGCGAGGGGTGAGTCAAACCGGAACGGCTCGAAAACCATGCCAATCTTCGGAAGTTCCTTGCGCGGGGCGCGGCACCACGGCCGGAAATTACTACAGGTCGTGAGTGGATGAAAAAAAATACCCGCGTCGAACTGGTCGCGGTTCTTACTCTGCGAAACGCTCGGCAACGCCGGCGCGATCTGTTCATTCACCTGGGAGCTATAGTCCAGCTGATTTCGCGCGTACTCGTCCAGCCACTTTCCACTGCGCACCGCCTCCGCCTGCTTGCTGAGCTGCCACTGATGAGAATTGGCGCCATTGATGCCGGGCGCGGAGAAGCCGGTAAACAACTGGGCCCGTTCTTTTTCGGATAAATTGTTGATCGATTCCTGGAAACTGAAAGAGGCTTGCAGCAGCGAGAACCTCCAGATTGGGCGGTCCTGCGCCTTCAACTCCGGGCTCGAACGGTCCTCCGGCTTGGCGAAAAGCGGCTGGTTTAGCGAGTTAAATCCCCAAGCCTTCATTCGCGCTTCCACGCCGGCCTTCACCTGAGTGATCTCTTGGTCGGTGTGAGCGAAAAGCGCGTTGTCGTCGGCCAGCGTCACGCACTCTGCCTGCTTCAATTCCAGGCAGACAATTTCGCTGATTTGCCGTCCTTCGGCCTCCTGGCCTTTCAGCAGGAAACTGGTCCTCCTGAGCGTCGGCGGCTTCGGCAGCTTGTTCTCGACAAATTGCGGATCATTCAGCTCCGGGTATCCTGTGTCGCCGACCGCAATGTGGTTGCTGGTGGCAATGGTGTAGAGCCGATTCGGGTCGAGCAACGCGCCATCTATTAAGTAATTGCCGCCCTCCGTCGGCTCCACGCCGTAGTACACCAGGCCGCGGCCTGCCTCCGGAACTTCCAGGGTGGCCTGAAGATCCGCCTGATCAAACTGTTTGGACTCCTGCAGGACTTTCTTCAGGGTGCCTCCCGTGGCCGTGATTACTCGCAAAACATCTCCTTTCCAGAGTACCCGCGCCACGTTGCCCCCGGCTTGATCGTGGGGCGCGCGGAACGGGCCCCAATAGAAGTCCCGTTTCTGCATTATCGCGAAATCAGCGTTGGTGGCCTCCCGCAGGATTCTCAGTGTGGCGGTGATGAACGAGTCAGTCTGCCCGGGTGCGTTCAGGAATGAACTGGCGGGACCGCTGAGACTCCGCCTGACATCGGGGGGCTGGGCCTGGCCTCCGTTGTCGATGGGGGATCGGTCCGCGATAAGGACAACTTTCCGTGTCGCGTGACATTCATCATCCGGGAGTTGGTCTGTTAGCGTCAGCTCCCGCACAGGATTGATAGGCTTGCGAGCCGGATCGAGCCCCCATTCGGGCGCGACTACGATTGGACGAAACGGTGCTGCCGGGCGAGGCAACGGGGACGCGGCGCTGGATTGCGGCGGTTCGCTGTCGAGACAGATAGTTCGGGGACTGGTTGCGTGCTGGCGATCGGCAGCGGCGGCAATCACAACATCGAAGTGCAGGCTACTGGCCGCTCCCTTTGTGGCGTCAGTTTGGGGGTTGGCGCCCACGTCCGTTGTAAGGTGCGCTGCGAGTTCCTCCGCTTTGGCGCGGCTCATCTGCGCCAGCAGGACCCAGCGCAGCTTGGACTTATTGTCTATTTTCTCGTTTTCCTCGAAAAACTGCACAGCCTGCCGCAGAGCCGGCAGCGGATCCAGAGCGGCAACTTCGGTGCGCAATTCGCTGTCGCGATTCTTCCACGACAAGTTGTCGCGACCCACCAGTCCCACTACATCTGGATCCACCACGCCGAAGATCACGACTTGCCCGGAATCGCTCTTTTTGAATACATAGGGCTTCTGGTAGTTCGAGCACCACTTCGTGGTCCCCGTGCCGTTTGCAAGACAAGCCGCAGACAAGAAGAAAGGCCGGGCCACGGAGAAGCGAACGCATCGAGGCAGCTTTTTCGTATCCGTGGTGGACGGATTCAAACACAGACCATAGTTGGCGTTGGCCAGAAGTGGGGCAGGGAGGTCGTAGACCAAGTCGTTTTGTTTCTTCTCAGGATCTTCCTCTTGATTGCTCCCCGGAGACGGCGACCATCCGGAATAATTGAGGGGCGAGCAGACATTGGCATCGATGCTCTTTTTCCCGGAAGGAATAAGTCTGTCCGGGTCGTTTGAGGGAGATGCCGAGCACAGGTAAGGCTCTGGGCGTGGGCCTGGGTCGGTGCCAGTGCCGGCTTTGACGCGCAATGTTATTTTGCGCAAGAACGGCAGGACCTTACCACCTTCGCTGACCTCAACGGCTTGGATGCCATCGGGAAGACCAGGAGTAAAGTTCAGTTCCTTTTCCGAATCCGGAATCTTCGCGGGATCTTTCCAATAAGTGGTCTGCTCGATGAGGTTAGCTGCCAACATAGGAACACGGGGGCGCAGACGGTCTGAGTCCAAACGTTGCGCGATGCGCCGCAGGCGCTCCGGACCGAAGTATAAGTCTTCCTTGCCGGGAACGACCGCAGTGTAGCCAGCCATCGACAGGAAACAGCCGACATTGTCCCCGATCTTCCCATCGTCACTTGGTTGCCAAGCGGCTCCAGGCTCGCGCAGCTTGGGGTGCAAATCCTCGGCGATTTTTGGGCCATCCCCGGTACCATAAGTCCGGGAATACAGCTCTACACCAAAATTATCACCCATGCCCACAAAAATCGTGTTCGGGTCAGGCTTGAAGGGAATTATGCCCGATGTGCGAAGGGCGACTGCGGGTGGCGACGCGTTCGCCCAAAGGTCACCTGCTTCGTGAAGAGCACGTGCTGCCGGCGAGGCGTTCGCCCAGTCGTCAGCCTTTTTGTCGAGGAGGCAATCCCCGAGAAAATCGGTGGGCTGCACATCGGGCACGCGGTAGTAGCCGAGCAAGTAGCCGGTGAAGAGGATCCTTAGATCAGGAGCGTTCGTATCCTCGGGCGCGGGGTTAGGAGTCGCGCCTGCGGAAACGCCTGTAGCCATCGGCGGCTGCGAGTCGGCGGACACCTCCTGAGTCTGCTGGCCCACGGCCAGCGTAAAAGACAGCCCCAAGACTAACAACGTGNNAAGTTTACGCGGCATCAAGAAATTGTCAAGCGGCACAAAGGTGGTGCCTGCGAGCGGATGTCCGGCTTCCCCCAAGATGCCTCGGCACCGCTCTGCCGAATGCTAGACTGTGCCTTCGGTCTTTATAACGAAAATCCATGGAGAATTCCTTTTTTGCCGACTGATCCTGTTCTTGTGGTTCACGGTGGCGCCTGGGCCATACCCGATGACATGGTGGACGGACACCTGCATGGCGTACGCAACGCTATCGCGGCGGGCTGGCGCGTGCTGGAAAGCGGCGGTGCGGCTCTTGATGCTGTGGAGGAATCGGTCGTCATCATGGAAGACGACGAGATCTTCGACGCGGGTCGAGGCAGCTTTCTGAATCGCGACGGCAAGGTGCAACTGGATGCCCTGATTATGGATGGTGCGACGCTTCGGGCCGGAGGCGTGGGTTGCGTGGAGCGCTTGCGTAATCCAGTTCGCGCGGCACGGAAGATTCTGAGCGAGAGTTCCCATGTGTATTTCGTCGGCGCTGGCGCGGAACAATTCGCGGTCGAGCATGGCTCAGAGCTGTGCCGCAATGAAGACCTGGTGATCGCGCGCGAGGTGGAGCGTCTGCGCGAGTATCAGCAGAAAGCGGCGGAGAGCCCAGCGAAAGATGGGAACGACCTGTTCGCGCCTACGATTTCACACGATACGGTGGGAGCAGTGGCGCTCGATCGCACGGGTAATATTGCCGCCGCAACTTCTACTGGAGGCACGCTGAGTAAGGCGCCGGGAAGGTTGGGCGATTCGTCACTGATCGGGTGCGGCTGCTATGCGGATAATTTGAGCGCGGCGGTTTCGACCACGGGATGGGGCGAACCGATTATGAAGCTGGTGCTGGCCAAGTGGACGGCCGACCGCGTGGCCGCCGGAAATCTTCCGGAATGGGCGGCTCAGGAAGCGATGAATTATCTGCAGCAGCGCTTGCATGGGCATGGCGGCATCATCGTCCTGAATGCACAGGGACAATTCGGCATCTCGCACAACACGCCGCGCATGGCCTGGGCGTTCAAGACAATCAAGAAAGAAGAAGCCGGAGTGGAACGCAGCGCCCCGTAAGGTGCGATTTCGCTTTGAAAGGGCGCGGCTTTAGCCGCTGGCCGGACATGTCCAAGACCTTTGCCATCTCGATCATCGAGACCCTGCGCCAGCAAGGCTTTCAGGCCTATATGGTGGGTGGATGCGTGCGCGATCTCTTGCTCAAACGCGAGCCTGCCGATTACGACATAGCAACCAGTGCCACGCCGGCGCAAGTCATGGAGATCTTTCCCGATACCTACGCCGTCGGAGCGCAGTTCGGAGTGGTGCTCGTGCCGCTGCCGGAGGGACAGCGTACGAGCGGAGGCGAAAACATTTTGCAAAAAGGTCACGCCGTGGAGGTAGCCACCTTCCGCAGCGATCTCGGATACTCCGACGGACGCCGTCCCGATGAGGTGCGATTCAGCCAGGATCCCCGCGAAGATGTGGCCCGGCGCGACTTTACTATCAACGGCATGTTGCTTGACCCTGTAAGCGGCGCGTTGCTCGACTTTGTGGGCGGGCGCAAAGACCTGGACGCAGGCATTATCCGCACGATCGGCGATCCCGAGCGGCGCTTCGCCGAAGACAAATTGCGCATGCTGCGCGCAGTGCGCTTTGCGGCGCGCTTTGCCTATGCCATCGAAGCGGAAACTCTGGCCGCGATCCAGCATCTTGCGCCCGAAATTCAGGTGGTGTCGCGCGAACGGGTTCGCGACGAACTCACCAAGATGCTCACCGAGGGGCACGGCCGGCGCGCATTTCTCCTGTTGGACGAGAGCGGCCTGCTGCAACACGTGCTGCCGGAGATCTCCGCGATGAAAGGTGTCCAGCAGCCGCCGGAGTTTCATCCGGAAGGCGATGTGTTCGCGCACACGCTCCTGCTGCTGGAAAATCTGCCCCATCCCTGCTCACCCGCTCTGGCTTGGGGCGCGCTGCTGCATGACGTGGGCAAACCCGCAACCTTCCGCGTGGCGCCCGACCGCATCCGCTTTGACGACCATGTGGATGTCGGCGTCAAGATTGCCGAAGAAATCTGCTCGCGCTTGCGGTTCTCGAGCAGTGATGCGGAACGGGTTCTTGCGCTGGTCGACAATCACATGCGTTTTGGGCACGTCACGCGCATGAAAGAATCGACCTTGAAGAGGTTCCTTCGTCTGCCCGGCTTCGATGAACACCTGGAACTGCACCGTGCCGACAGTCTGGCCAGCCACGGCCATCTGAGCACGTATGAGTTGCTGCGGAAAAAGCTCGTCGAGATTCCCCCGGAGAAGATGCGCCCGGAAGCGCTGGTCACCGGCGACGACCTGATCTCTGCGGGATATCCTCCCGGGCCCAGGTTTCGAGAGATTCTGGAAGCGGTGGAAGATGCTCAACTCGAAGGGCGGTTGGCGTCGCGCGCCGCGGCGCTTGAGTTTGTCGGACATGAGTTCCCTCTCTGAGAGTTCGCCCTGCCGAACCCCACGAGCGCGGTACTGTGGTGCTAAAATCGGATTCTCCGGCGGTCCTGTGGACGCGGGAAACTAATTTCTCCGAGGAGTCACGTGGAGCAGGCAGGTGCGGGACTGGAAAAGCTTGTGCTGGGCTCTCTGCGGCACGCGCCGCAAGGCGAAGCTCCTCTGCTTGCGTGGCCCCTGGTTTGTGGATCGGTCGTAGCCGGGCGCACCCAGGCTCTGGAATTCATCGGCAGCGTGCTACACGTCGAGGTTCCTGATGCCGGGTGGAAGCGCGAGATGCAGAGCTTGGCTCCGCGCTATCTCGCCGCGATGAATCGTTACGCCGGGCAAAAAGTGGAGAGGATTGAGTTTGTAATTCGGCAGGGTTAAGCAATCTGCTTCCACAGAAAAATCTCCCAACCGAACGAGTCACTGAAAATGAAAGTTACCGAGAAAGACGTTGCTTACGTTGCCGATCTCGCCAACATGGACCTTTCCGCCCAGGAGCGCGCCGGCATGCTGCGGGATCTGAACTCGATTCTCGGCTACATCGACAGGCTCAACGAACTGGATACATCGAACGTGGAACCGATGGCGCAGGTATCCGACCGCTATGGCGTCGATGAAACCAAGCAGGGCAGTGAGAGATTTGCCTATGCCTATCGCGAAGATTCGGTCGAGGGATTGCGCAAGTCGCTGTCGCAGGAATCAGCGTTGGAGAATGCTCCAGATGCGGATGGAACATTCTTCCGGGTGCCGAAGGTGATTGACAGATAGCCCCCGGAAACCATCATTGATCCATTCAAAGAATGAGTCATTGACTCATTTCAGTCTGGGGAATGATTCAATGATTCAATGACTCAATGACTCAATCGTCGCCTCTCACCATCGACGCCGCTCGCTCCGCCGTGCAGGAGCGCAAGACGACAGCGCTCGCGCTTGCCGAAGCCTCCTACGCGCGCATCCAGAAAGAAGATGAGCAGATCGGAGCATTTCTCACGCTTTGCAAGGAGCGAGCCCTGGAACAGGCGGATCGCATCGACCGCATGGCCGCGGAGGGCAAGCCGTTGCCGCCGCTGGCGGGTGTGCCGGTTGCGATCAAGGATGTGATGTCGACCCGAGGCGTGCGCACCACGGCCGGATCGAAGATTCTGGGTCACTACATTCCTCCTTACGATTGCACCGCGGTAGCGCGCCTGGAGGCCGCGGGCGCGGTGGTGCTGGGCAAGACGAACTGCGACGAGTTCGCCATGGGCTCTTCGAACGAGAACTCGGCGTTTCATCCGGTGCACAATCCGCGCGACTTGAGCCGCGTGCCCGGAGGATCTTCCGGCGGTTCCGCAGCGGCCGTGGCCGCGGACATGGCCGTCGTCGCGCTCGGTTCGGATACCGGAGGATCGATTCGCCAGCCGGCGTCGTTCTGCGGAGTGGTGGGTTTGATGCCAACCTACGGCCGCGTCTCGCGCTACGGACTGATCGCGTTTGCCTCTTCACTCGACCACATTGGACCGCTGTCGAACACGGTGAAGGATGCCGCGACGGTTCTACGCACGATTGCCGGTCGCGACCCGATGGATTCAACCTCGGCCGATGTGCCGGTGCCGGACTACGTTGCCGAATTAGAAAAGCCCGTGCGCGGACTGAAGTTGGGAGTCGCCAAAGAGTATTTCGGTGATGGGCTTGACGATGAAGTGCGCCACGCGGTCGAATCGGCCATCGATAAGTTGAAAACCTTGGGGTGCGAAGTGGTCCCCGTTTCGTTGCCGCACACGCCCTACGCGATTCCAACTTATTACCTCATCGCAACCGCGGAAGCGTCTTCGAACCTCGCCCGCTACGACGGCGTCCGCTACAGCGATCGCGCTGCCGGAGTGAAATCGCTTTCGGAGATGTACCGCCGCAGCCGCGATGAGGGTTTCGGCGCGGAGGTAAAGCGCCGCATCATGCTCGGCACCTACGCGCTGAGTGCGGGCTATTACGATGCCTATTATCTGAAAGCGCAGAAAGTGCGCACCCTGCTTACCCGCGACTTCGAAGAAGCCTTCCGCAGAGTGGATGCGATTGTCACGCCGACGAGTCCGACGGCGGCATTTCGGTTGGGCGAAAAGTCGAATGATCCGCTAGCCATGTATCTGGCTGACATCTACACGGTCACGGCAGACCTGGCGGGCATTCCAGGAATATCGGTGCCGTGCGGCGAGACCCGCGAGACGCTGCCCATTGGACTGCAGATTCTCGGAAAGCATTTTGATGAAGCGACGATTCTGCGCCTGGCGCACGCCTATGAGCAGGCAGCCTAGATTGGTTCGTAGTATCGTTCCCCGGCGCAGGCGCGGCAAAGCACTTGCTTTTCTGTGCGCACTTCTCTCCGGAAGTTGATGCCTTCCCCGCACGCTTCACATACCACGCGTTCCCCTTTGTATCCGGGAAACTCTTCGGGCGGCAGATCGACTTTCACCCATTGCAACGCAAACAGGTCGTCATCCGCGATTTCGCGATAAGCCAGCATTTGCTGCTGGTTCTTGTCGGCGATTTCGGGATGCATCTGGCGAGCCAGAGCCTTGGAAGATTCTTTGGCCGCGATGCGTATCGCCTTCCCTGTGCTTACATCTACGAACGTCGCCGCAACTTTTCCCCAGTCCCGAAACTTTAAAGCGCGCTTGCCCAGGCGGCAGCCGGTGACTACGGCAACGGCGTCGGTGGCGCAGCGGTCGATCTCGACAAAGGTAACCAGCCGCTTGCGGTCTTTGCCCCCCGGATCGTCGATGCCAAGTTTTATAAGCCCCAGCATCGCCAAACGCACACCGAGGACTTGTCCGGCGCACAAATGGCCGTGGGCTTGCTCGGCGTCGCGAAGATATTCGTCGAGAGACTTCATAAGAATTTAGCAATTTAGTAATTGGGTAATTGGGTA
>PLIO01000081.1 GCA_003140075.1 Acidobacteriaceae bacterium
TCCGTTGGCCTGCTTCGGAAACAGAATCTGCGCCAGTCCCGTAATCAGCAAGGGGAACAGCAGGCCAAACAACACGGTCGTCACCAGCGTCATCAGGACGGCAATGATCAAATTCTTCTTCATAATTGCCTCTATGCCAACCCTGCCCGCACAATGAGCAAGTCGATCAGCTTGATCCCAATAAATGGAACGATCACTCCGCCCAGACCGTATACCAGCAGATTTCTGCGGAGCAATATGGCCGCTCCCTGCGGAACATATTTCACGCCGCGTAACGCCAGAGGAATCAGAGCGACAATAATCAGCGCGTTAAATATGACCGCCGACAATATCGCCGACTGCGGCGTCGCCAGCCGCATTACGTTGAGCGCCTGCAGAACCGGAAACGTCCCGGCAAACATCGCGGGGATAATCGCGAAATACTTGGCCACGTCATTGGCGATCGAGAATGTGGTCAGTGCGCCCCTTGTCATCAGCAACTGCTTGCCGATTTCCACGATCTCAATCAGCTTGGTCGGATTCGAATCCAGATCCACCATGTTGCCGGCTTCTTTCGCCGCCTGCGTNNGTCATGGCGACCAGTTTTCCCTGCCCCTGTTCGCGCCGGATCAAATCCAGCTTGTCCTTCGGCGTAGCCTGCGCGAGGAAGTCGTCCACGCCGGCTTCAGTCGCGATCGCGGCCGCCGTTAAGGGATTATCCCCGGTGATCATCACCGTCTTGATTCCCATCGCGCGCAGCTGGTCAAAACGCTGCCGCATACCTCCCTTTACAATGTCCTTCAGTTGAATCACTCCCATCGCGCGGCCATTCTCCGCCACCACCAGCGGAGTTCCTCCGGAACGCGAGATGGCTTCCACGGCTTCGCGAACTTCCTTCGGCAAGGCGCCACCTTGCTCTTCCACATATTTTGCGATGGCATCGGTCGCGCCCTTGCGGATGGCGCGGCCATCCAGATTCACGCCCGACATCCGAGTGGTTGCGCTGAAGGGAATAAACTCGGCGTCATGCGAGCTCATTTCCCGCCCGCGCAATCCGTATTTCTCCTTCGCTAGCACAACAATCGACCGTCCCTCCGGAGTCTCATCGGCCAGAGAAGAAAGCTGCGCCGAATCCGCCAGCATCGCTTCGGTCACGCCCGGCGCAGTCAAGAACTCCGTGGCCTGGCGGTTGCCCAGGGTGATGGTTCCGGTCTTGTCGAGAAGCAAAGTATTTACATCGCCCGCGGCTTCTACCGCCCGACCAGACATCGCCAGCACATTGTGCTGCACCAGCCGGTCCATGCCTGCGATGCCGATCGCGGAGAGCAATCCGCCAATCGTGGTCGGAATCAGGCATACTAATAAAGACACCAGCACGAACACCGTTTGTGGCGCCCCCGCATAAATGGCGAAGGGCTGCAGCGTGACCACCGCCAGCAGAAACACAATCGTCAGCCCCGCCAGAAGAATGTTCAAAGCAATTTCATTCGGAGTCTTCTGCCGCTCCGCACCTTCCACCAGAGCGATCATGCGATCCAGGAAAGTTTCGCCCGGGTTCGAAGTGATCTTCACCTTCACCCAGTCCGAAAGCACGCGGGTTCCGCCGGTCACCGCCGAGCGGTCGCCGCCGGCTTCGCGGATCACGGGCGCGGATTCACCGGTAATTGCCGACTCGTCCACCGACGCCACGCCTTCCACAATCTCGCCATCGCCGGGCACAAATTCGCCCGCCTCACACAGAACCATGTCTCCCGAGCGCAATTTCGATCCCGGCACCGTCTCTGTTTTCCCGTCGGGAAGCAGTCGGTTCGCCATCGTCTCGGCTTTCGCGCGTCGCAGGGCATCCGCCTGCGCCTTGCCACGCCCCTCCGCCATAGCCTCGGCAAAGTTGGCAAACAACACGGTGAACCATAGCCACAGCGTGATCTGCAGATTGAATCCGAACCCCGGTTGGCCGTGGATTCGCTCCAAAATGAGCAGCACAGTGGTCACCACGCTGCCCACTTCCACGACAAACATCACCGGATTGCGCATCATGGTCACGGGATGTAGCTTGACCAGCGAATCCCACGCCGCGCGGCGCACGATCTTCAGGTCCCACAAGCTGCGTTTTGATTTCTTGCTTGCCATATTTGCCTAGAAAGTTTTGCCCGCCATCATCAGCAGGTGTTCCAGAATCGGCCCCAGACTCAGCGCCGGGAAAAATGTCAGCGCACCTAAGATCACCACCACTCCGATCAGCAAAACCGTAAACAACGGTCCCGTCACGGGGAACGTGCCCAGCGTTGCCGGAGCCTGCTTCTTCCCTGCGAGATTGCCTGCGATCGCCAGCATGGGCAGAATCATCATGAAGCGTCCCAGGAGCATAGCGATTCCCAGTGACGTGTTGTACCAGGGCGTATTTCCGCTAAATCCGCCGAAGGCCGAGCCGTTGTTGGCCACCGAGGAGGTGAAGGCATAAAGGATCTGGCTGAATCCGTGCGGTCCCGCATTCGAAATAGCAGACGTTCCAAAGCTGTACAGAACCGAGATCGCCGTGAGCACCAGAATCACCAGCGGAAAGATCAGGACCACCAGCATCGCCATCTTCACGTCGTAAGCTTCAATCTTCTTTCCCAGATATTCCGGGGTGCGCCCCACCATCAATCCGGCAATGAAGACAGAAAGAATGACGAACACCAGCATTCCATACATACCCGCACCGACGCCGCCGAAGATTACTTCGCTCAACATCAAGTTGATCAAAGGAACCATTCCACCCAGCGGGGTGAACGAATCGTGCATGGAGTTGACCGCGCCGCAACTCGTGTCTGTCGTCACAGTGGCAAACAACACCGAGTTCGCCACGCCGAACCGCACTTCTTTCCCTTCAAGATTGCCCACAGCTTGTGAAACCGCAACTGGATGCTGCGAACCATGCTGTGCCGCAGCCGTTACCAAGGGATTGCCGCGCGCCTCCGCCCAATATGCCGTAGTCACTCCTGCCAAGAAAAGGACAGCCATCGCTGCCCATACTGCCCACCCATGTCGCGGCGAGCCGGTCATTTTGCCCAACGTGTAGGTAAAGGCGGAAGGAATCGCTAAAATGCAGAACATCTCGAGGAAGTTCGTGAATGGAGTGGGATTCTCGAACGGATGCGCGCTGTTCGCGTTGAAGAAGCCCCCACCGTTGGTACCCAGCTCCTTGATAATCTCCTGCGAAGCTGTGGGCCCCTGTGCGATTACCTGCTGACTTACCGTCTGCATTACTGGTTTACCGTCAGGTCCGTTCACGGGCTTGCCATCGGAACCAAGTTGAGGCGTCTGGTACGGATCCAGTACCTGCACCGTATCGTAGGGCTTCAGGTTCTGCACCACACCCTGCGACACCAGCACCAGCGCACCGATCAAACAAAGCGGAGCCAGAATCCACAACGTACCGCGAACCATGTCCACCCAGAAATTGCCGATGGTCTTCTGTTCGCGCCGCGTAATGCCGCGGATGAACGCAATCGCCAGCGCCATGCCCGCCGCTGCCGAAACCCAGTTGTGATAAGCCAGCGCGACCATCTGCGTCAGATAACTCATGGTCGTCTCG
The DNA here is from genome assembly GCA_003140075.1 of Acidobacteriaceae bacterium. Lineage (GTDB taxonomy): Bacteria > Acidobacteriota > Terriglobia > Terriglobales > Acidobacteriaceae > Sulfotelmatobacter. The sequence goes on from PLIO01000081.1 coordinate 3,557, forward strand.
GGCACGTAATTCTGCCAGTTCGTGTTCGTGGTGAACGAAGCTGCGGTATTGAACGCCAGTGCCGGAGGCACTCCTGGCAGCTTTTGCGGATTCCATGGCAGCCACGCCCACTGCTGCACCCGCTGCAGCACATATAGTAAGAACATGGAGACGCCGCTAAACAAAAGCAACGCCAGCGCGTATTCCTTCCAATCCATCTCGTGGCTTTCATCCACGCCCGTAAGCCGGTAGAGTATGCGCTCCACCGGCCGCATTACCGGATCGAGCCAGGTTCGCTCACGGCTGAACACCCGCGCCATGAACCCGCCCAGGGGTTTGGTGATCAGCAGCACCACCAGCAGCAAAAAGAAAATCTGCAGCCATCCGTTCGCCGTCATCAGAATTTCTCCGGCCGCAACATGGCGTAGACGAGGTACACCAGCAACCCCGCGCAAATGATCAGCATGATGATCGGCCCAGAATTCATATCAGCCTCAACGCACCCGCTCGCAGAAATGGACATAAGCGAGCGCAATCACAAAGAATAGAATCGTCACAGCCAGAAAGATTGCGTCCTGCATCACAAATCCCTTTCAGAGCGCTGCCCGAGTTGCGCCTTCTCGAATTCGCCGTTTTTCACTTCCACTGTGTTCTCTTCCATTAGAACTTGACCATGATATCGATGTCGAAGAACTGCTCGTCCCGGCGCAGATCGGGGAACCATACGGTGCTGCTCTGTGCTCCGCAGGCCGCCTGTGCGCCGGTGAGGGTCTCTTGCATGGACGAATTTCCGTCGTTGCAAGCAAAGAATTGAGGATATCCGTTGTTCGTATAAGGCACTCCGCCCGAACCCGGCGGCGTGATCCCTCCCGCCCCCGACCAGTACGGCACGCTGGCATGCCGATAATCATATTCCCAGCGGAAGGTAATGTACTGGCTGGGCATGTAGTCAAACGTGACCGAAGAATCCCAGGCCTTGAACGGGTCCGAGGGATTCCCGGTAAAGTACGGCGCATTGATCGCCGCCGACGGCGCCGTCTCTCCGTTGATGGGAGGATCCAGAACCAGATAGCGTCCGGGATTGTTGATCTGGCCCCCGCCGACTGTCAACGCGTACCGGTCTTTCTTGAACCAAAAGCGGTTGTACAGCATGTAGCCGATAAAGCTCTGCTTGGGATTGACTCCCGCACTAAAATAGTCACCTCCGACCGACTTCGCATCCTTGGTGTTGCCGTGGCAGCCCACGCCTTGTAGATATACGCCTGCCGAGGTAGTCGTGCTAGGGCCAAACTCGCAACCCATATCACCGGTGAACGAGAGCGCCATCTTGTCGAGGGTCCTTCCCGGCCTGTCGAAGTACTTTATCTCGATGCTGTCATCGGTGTGAACGCGGCCGCGGTCGGGTATGTATAGGTCATCATGGCCCAGACCGTAATTATTGGAGATGACATTCACCCATGGTCTCGGAGTCCACTTGATCTGTCCCCCCAGTCCCTTCCTCGAGTTGGCTGAACCGTACGACTGCCATCCATTGATGAACCACGGCTCAATCTTCAAGTGGGGGTTAGGAAAAATCTGCACCCGCAGACCCTCGAAAAACCAAGGCGTATTGGAGGAAACGTACGAAGGTTGGTAGGCCCAGTTGTCGAAGTTGTAATAGCTGAACAGGCCAATGTAAGAGAGGAAAATGCCCGCGTCGATGTTGATTCCGTTCAATACATTGATGTGGTAGCCACCGTATGCCTCTGCCAGGTATCGGTAGGCATCGCTCAGGTCCCATTGGCCCTTCGCCGGACTGGGGTCATTGCGCGGCGTCGTTGTGGAATACATGCCGAACTGAGTCATAAATCGAGCGCGCACATTGTCATAGTGGAAATCGCCACCAAGGCCGAGTTGTTCCAACTGAATCTCGTTAGAGCGAAATATTTCGCTCGACCCGCCTATCGAGTTGTCTACCGGTTTGTTGAAGTCGTAGGTGTAGGTAGTATCGGCCCGGATTTCCGGGGTGAAGAATTTCGAATCAAAAGCTGCTTCTTTGGTGCGCGGATTGCCATTCAGCCAAGTCCAGTCCCAGTCAGAAAAAGGATCGATCTTTCCCTTTTTTGCGGGCGCGGCATCTGGAGATTGACCTGGGGAAGACGGACTCGGAGCCTGCGCCATCCGCCCGCTCAGTCCGGCAGTTGCGGAAGCAGCGCCAGCAGCGCTAGTTGCCGGGGCCGGGTTGGCAAAGTTCGCCGCCGTTACGGCGGAAACGTTCGGCCCTCCGCCAGTCGTCGCCGTCGCCTGTGCCGGCGGTGCCTCGTTGTGATCGGAGGCCGGCGGCGTGCTCTTCGGCTGCTCCACTTCCGCGCGCAGGCGCTCTACCTCGGCCCGCAATGCTTTCAACTCGTCCCGCATTTCCTGCTGTTCAGTTGGTGCCGCCGAACTAGAACCGGCGCTCGCGGAAGAAGTAGCCGCGTCTTGGGCGGATTGAGCGCCAGCCCAAGCTGTTAGAAACAGGACGAACATCGAGAGCAATAAGATCTGAAGAGCACTCTTCCTTCGCATAATTCTCGTTCTCCAATAATTCCAAGCGGTAGTCGCCGCAGCCGCTTTCTGTCGCGCGGCAATCGTCATCGAGATAGATGCCGCGCAGAACTTTATGGTGTCCCTTTTTCTCCGGTTCCCTTCGGACTGGCACCACCCAATAGCAAACCGGCGGCGCACCCTCATCCAGCAAGACAATCAGGAACCTGAGCATGAACGCGGCCCCTATCAAAGCAATGGCTGCAACTATCCAGGCTGCCCACATACTCCCGCCTCCTGCACTTTCGCGCGGACTCCCGCGCAAACGCTTCAGTAAAACATTCCAGGTATAAGAAGGGGGTAAGAAATTCCTAAAGAATTCGTAAAGGCGCAGATCTCGTTCCCGCAGTGGGAATATTCCTTCGGAGAATAAAGCGGATCGACCAACGCCAACGTTGACTCGACGGCCGAAATCCGTTATTTCCCCACGCTGGTGAAGTGGCTTACACGCAATGTCGATTGCGTCAGTTCCTTGACGTCCATTTCTCCGTTCTTGGCCTTATCCAGTCTGTCAAACTCCGCTTCCATAAACCTCATCCACTCTTGCTTGGAGATCTTGCCGCTCTTGTCGGTATCGATCAGGAGCAGCAATTGCTTGGCTTGTTCCTCTCCGAGTGCCACTCTATCCTGCGGCTTCGGAGCCGTTGCCTTGGTTTGCGCAAGCGCAGCCAATGCTATCGCCCCCGCCATGGCCACCACTGCGATGACGACCAATCCGACGTTCGTTCGCCTCGACATGATTGATCTCCCAGGAAATTATTTTCAGAAGCGCTGCTAGCAGCCCCACTCAGCTTCGCCCGGTTGGGCAAAATACTGCCGCGACTTTGCCCGGCCGCTGGTCATCGATTCCAATTCGAGCAGCGCCAGACGCGCCGCCGCCACCAATCGGCTCTTCTCCTGTTGCGGAACTTCCTTCCACGACCCACGTCCTTCGCTGCCCTTGCCCGACATCTCCGGCATCAGTGCCTGGTGATAGTGATGAAACAACTCTGCCAACCGCTCCGGCGCTACCTCTTGAATCCACATACTCTTGATCTCCCCTGAATCTGCGTCGTTTCTGCGGAGCTTTTTCAGCCCCACGACGATTAGACACGGAATCACAGAAGGCCCGAATAAGGGGTTCGTAAAATGTTCGTAAGGACAGTAAGACCAACGAAACGCTGGATTTATGACCCGGGTTCGAAGCGGTAACCCACCCAGGGTTCGGTCAGCAGGTATTTCGGCGTGGAAGGATCGGCTTCAATCTTCTTGCGCAATTGCCCAACGAATACGCGCAGATATTCCGGCTGTTCGATGCTGTTCGGGCCCCAGATGGCCGCCAGCAGCGTCCGATGCGTCACCACTTTGCCCGGACGCCGCGCCAGATAAACCAGCAAGTCGAATTCTTTCGGCGTGAGATGAATCTCATGCCCGGAGACCTTAACCGAACGCGCCTCCAGATCAATGGAAAAGTCTCCTGCCGTGATCACGCTAGGTTGCTCCTCGGCGGCCGGCGTCCGTCGTAATTGCGCTCGAATCCGCGCCAGCAGTTCATTCATGCTGAACGGCTTCGTGACGTAGTCATCGGCGCCGGCGTCCAGAGCCTCCACCTTCGAGCGATCCTGTCCACGCACCGAGAGCACGATAATCGGCACCTGCGAAATCTTCCGCACCTGCCGGCACAGCTCTACTCCATCGAGATTCGGCATGGCCAGGTCCGTGATCACGACGTGGGGCGTCCAGTTTTTCATCAGTTCCAGCGCCATCTCCCCGTCATTGGCCACACGAATGTCGTATCCTTGCGCCGAAAGCGTCGTGCGCAGCACACGCGTGATCTGCGGTTCGTCATCCACCACCAGGATTCGCCTGTGCTCTTCCGTCATCGCCCTACCGCATTTCCTGGGTCACGATATGCACGTCGACTGCCGGCGTGTCGCGCAAAAACTTGTGAATCGCCGAAAGATAGAAATATCTCTTCCACCCCTTCGTCGCCGACCTTCCGAACACGACCTGCGTAACATGATTCTCACGCACGAACTCCGCGACCGCTTCGGCAACCACTTTGCCCTCGCCCTTCACCACCTTCGCACCCACGCTCTCCGCGAAACGCACATTGTCGGCCAGCGTTCTTTGGTTCTCGTCGCTCTCGTCCGCACCTGTGTCGACATAAAACACAAACAGATCGCCATCCAAGGCTTGTGCCATACGCGCACCACGAGCAATCAGATATTGCGCCGCCGGATTTGAACTGATGCACACGGCAATCCGCTCGCGCACTTGCAGCAAATGCCCGTCTTCCGTCTTCAACTCGGAAAGGGTGCGGTCCACCGCCTGAGTGACTTGTCGCAAGGCCAACTCACGCAAGGCAACCAGGTTCGTGTTCCGAAAGAAATTCGCCAGCGCTCGCTCCACTCTCTCTAGCGGATAGATATCTCCCCGCTTCATGCGGGTCTGCAGCGCCTGCGGTGTCAGGTCGGCCATCACAATCTCACCCGCACGGCGGATCACCCAATCCGGCACCGTTTCCCGCACCTGCACGCCGGTCAGTTCTCGAATCGTCGGCGACAGGCTCTCAACGTGCTGCACGTTCAACGTGGAAAGAACGTCAATCCCCGCATCGAGCAACTCAAACACATCTTCATAACGCTTCGCGTGCTTGCTGCCTTCAATGTTGGTGTGGGCCAGTTCATCCACCAGCACAACATGCGGTTTGCGGGCCAGAATAGCGTCTACATCCATCTCTTCAAAGATGGTCGCCTTGTACTCCAGTTTCTTGCGGGGAACCGTTTCCAACCGCGAAGAAAGCTCCACAATCGGCTTGCGTCCATGGGTTTCCACCACGCCGATCACGACTTCCTCGCCGCGGCTCGCCCGCCGCACGCCTTCACTCAGCATGGCATAGGTCTTTCCCACCCCGGGGGCATAACCCAGGAAAAGCTTGAACACAGCGGGCCGCTGGGCGGTATCCACTTCCTTAAGCCATTCTTCAGGAGACTTAGGCATCGTCGTTATTCTCCACGCCGGAGAGGAGATTGTCGAATCTGACAGTCTAAAGGCTTTCACCACAGAGTCACAGACGCACAGAGAAGACAGAACCGGCTAAAGAACAATCTAGAGATTTTCTCTGTGTCTCTGTGCCTCAGTGGTGAAAAAACTCTGTTTCGGCTTATCTTCCGTTACAATCGTGCCCGTGAAAGCCCGTTGGCCACAACACCTATTTCGCTACTTCGCTTGTCTCGTGGCTGCCGAACTGGTGGCGCAAATCTGCCGGCGCCTCGTCCACGTAAACCCCACCACGGTGGCGTTAACTTATCTGTTGATGGTGCTCTGGGTCGCGGCCTACTGGGGCTTTCGTTTTTCCGTTTTTCTCGCTGTGCTCGCCACCCTGGCCTTCAATTATTATTTCCTTCCTCCCATTGGAACCTTCACCGTTGCCGACCCGCAGAACTGGGTGGCACTGTTCGCTTTCCTCGTCACCGCAGGCATCGCGAGCCAACTCGCAGACCGCGCCCGCCGCCAAACCGCCGACGCCAATCAGCGCCGACGCGACGTGGAACGGCTTTACAGTTTCAGCCAGCGCCTGCTCGCGACCGATAACGTAGCCGAATTGTTGAATGCGATTCCGGCGTACGTGTGTGACGGATTCGGCGCCAAGGCCGCGGCCATCTACCTGCTGAGTTCGCAACAGGTCTACCGCACCGATCCCAAAGCCACCTACCTTTCCCTGCAGGATCTGCAGATGGTAAGTTCTCGGGGCGAGCCGGTTATCGATTCGCAGCGCGGAATTTCTCTCACACCTCTGCACCTGGGCACGCGCACCACCGGAGCCGTCGGCATCGCTGGACCGGCGCTGTCCCGCGCTACTCTTGAGGCCCTCGGCAGTATGATCGGCATCGCGATTGAGCGCGCCGGAGCCATGGAAAAACTTTCTCAGACCGAAGCGGCGCACCAGAGCGAGAACCTGCGCGCCGTCCTGCTCGATTCCGTAACCCACGAATTGCGTACCCCACTCACCGGCATCAAGGCCGCAGTTACAGGTCTGCTTTCCGACTACAACCTCGACGACGCGCAGCGACGCGAATTACTCACGGTCATCGACGAAGAAACCGATCGCCTCGACCGGCTGGTGGGCGAAGCCACGGAAATGGCTCAACTCGATGCCCACAAGGTCGAATTGCACCTGGCTGCCGTCGACATGGCTACCGTAATCGAGTCGACGGTGGAAGAGTCCAGAACCATTCTCGGCCAGCATCCGCTCGAAGTGCGGGTCGCGGCATCGCTGCCCAAAGTGCGCGTGGATTCCGACCGCATTGCGGAAGTGCTCAAGCAGTTGCTGGAAAACGCCGCCAAGTACTCTCCTCCGACTTCTCCAATTGCGATTACCGCCGAACTGCGAGCGAATCGCGTTGTCACCAGCGTCACCGATCACGGGCCCGGTATCGACGACTTTGAGCAATCNNCAAGGCCATCGTCGAAGCACACAACGGAGTCGTCAGCGTCACCAGCCAACTCGGCCGCGGCTCGGTGTTCTCTTTCGAATTGCCGACCGCATAGCGTCCAAAATGCACAGGATACGAATCAGTTCCGTGCGTTCCTAAAGTTCACATTGCCGAAAGCAAGGGTAAACCAGTAAATTCAATCTCAAAGAACAGTTCCACGCCGCAATGAGCCTTACCACGCTGAACGATATCTTCTTCGCCGCCACCGAGCGCAACCTCGACCGCGTAATGCTGCATCGCCGACAGGGGAAGTGGCTGCCCATCTCTTCTTCCGATCTCCGCCGCAATGTCGCTGGGACCGCGCATGCGCTGCGGCAATGGGGCGTCCACAAAGGTGAGCGTATCGCCATTCTCAGCGAGAATCGCCCTGAGTGGTCTACCGCCGACTTCGCCATCTTGCTGCTCGGCGCGGTTACCGTTCCCGTCTACGCCACGCTGACACCCGAGCAAACCGCCTATACCCTGAACGACTCCGGCGCCAGCGTTATTTTCGTTTCCACAGAACAGCAACTGCGCAAGGTCCAAACGATTCTCTCGCGGACAGCGGTTCAGAAAATTGTCGTCATGGATGACATCCAGATCCCGGGCGATCTGGCTGCATACTGCGCGCTCATGCAACAGTTCATGACCCAGTGCCCGCTCACACTCGACGCCCAGACCGAATCTCTCGCCCGATCCATCCAGCCCGATGACCTCGCCACCATCATCTACACCTCAGGTACTACCGGAACCTCCAAGGGCGCGATGCTGACTCACGGCAACATGGCGTCCAACATCGCCTGCTCCCTGCTCGGCTTCGACATGCGCCCCGGGCTGATCAGCATATCATTTCTGCCCTTGTCTCACGTCACGGCGCGTCACGTGGATTTAGCTTTGCTGTACCACGGGGTCACTCTGGCTTATTGCCCGTTCATCGAGAATCTTGCCGAGACTCTACTCGAAATACGTCCTTCGCTCTGCGTCTCTGTGCCCAGAGTCTACGAAAAAATCTATGCCAAGGCTGAGTCGTCCGCCCGCGGCTTTCCCAAACGCACTATCTACCGCTGGGCACTTTCGGTGGGTCGCGCCAATAAACCGGCGATTCTCGCGGGCGAGACTCCCACATCCCCCAGTTGGAAGTTTGCCAACAAGTTGGTCTTCTCGAAAATCCGCGCCGGCATGGGAGGCAACGTCGAAACCTTCATTTCCGGAGGCGCGCCTCTGGGCCGCGAGCTCGCGGAGTGGTTCGCCACCGTCGGCATCCGCATTCACGAAGGCTACGGCCTGACCGAAACTTCTCCCGTCATCGCCGTAAACACGCCTATACACCACCGCATCGGCACCGTGGGTAAAATCCTCTCCAACCTTGAGGTCCGCATTGCCGCCGATGGCGAAATTCTGGTGCGTGGTCCTTCTGTTTTCAAGGGATACTGGAACCGCCCCGAGGAAACCCAGAACGCGTTCGAGGACGGATGGTTCAAGACCGGAGACATCGGCCATATCGATGCCGATGGATATCTCTCCGTCACCGACCGCAAGAAGGAGCTCATCAAAACGTCTGGTGGAAAGTTCATCGCTCCACAACCCATCGAAAATTCCCTGAAGCTAAACCCCCTGGTTGGAACCAGCGCCATCCTCGGCGACAGGCGCAAGTTTGCCTTTGTCGTTGTGTCACCCAACTTCGCTCTGCTGGAAGATTGGGCCCGCAGCAACGGCATCGCCTTTTCGTCACGAGCCGAGCTCGTTGGAAATCCCAGAGTCCAGTCGCTCTACGAAAGCATTGTGGAAGAGGTGAACCAGAATCTCGCGCGATTCGAAAAGCTGAAGCGCGTCTTGCTGGTCCCCGACGAATTCACCGCGGACAACGGGGCGCTCACGCCCACACTAAAGCTGCGCCGCAGGGTCATCGAAGAACGTTATCGAAAGCAGATCGACGAAGTGTATGCGCAGGCGGAAGCCACAACCGCGCCGTAGAGCGTGCGAGTCATTTTGGCGTCGAACATCCACTCGACATTTCCCTCGCTCGATTTACAATGAAGAATCATGACCGACCCCCTCGTCATCGCCGGCCGCTCCTTCCGCTCCCGCCTGATCGTCGGCACGGGAAAATACAAATCCTTCCAGGAAACCGCGCGCTCGCTCGAAGCCAGCGGCGCAGAGATGGTTACCGTGGCCGTCCGCCGCGTCAACCTCGACCGCAGCAAAGAATCTCTGCTCGACTACATCGATCCCAAGAAGTATTTTCTGCTGCCCAACACCGCCGGCTGCTACACCGCCGATGAGGCGATACGAGCGGCACGTCTCGGTCGCGAAGTCGGCCTCTCCGACTGGGTGAAGCTTGAGGTCATCGGCGATCAGGCCACACTTTATCCCGACGTGCAAGCCACGCTCGAAGCCACGCGCGTCCTGGTCAGCGAAGGCTTCACGGTGCTGCCCTACACTTCCGACGACATTGTCTTCGCCAAACGTCTGATCGACGCCGGCGCCGCGACGGTGATGCCGCTGGGCGCTCCCATCGGCAGCGGTATGGGCATTCAGAACCAGGCCCACATCCGCATCCTGCGCGAGATGATCACCGCCGTGCCGCTCATCGTAGACGCCGGAGTCGGTACCGCTTCTGATGCGGCCCTCGCTATGGAACTCGGTGCTGACGCCGTTCTCATGAACACCGGCATCGCCGGCGCGCAAGATCCGGTCTTGATGGCCGAAGCCATGCACCACGGCGTGCTCGCCGGGCGCCAAGCTTATCTGTCCGGACGCATGCCGAAGAAGTTGTACGCCACGGCCAGTTCCCCGCTGGAGGGCGTAGTCCGGTAGCTCTTCGGTAGCGCCGGCGGGATTCCTTGCACCCGCAAGATCGTACGCGGCAAAAAACAAGAGGGCGGCCGCAGCCGCCCTCGTCAATTTCCAACTTCTACTGCTCAGAGCATCTTCGCACTTTCCACGTGAATGGAATCGCCCATCACTTGTCCGGTCACGGCGATGTGATGGCCCACATGATCCTTGAGCGCATCCGGATTGTCCACCGCAAGAACCTTCTGATCCTTGTCGGTAACGATTACCATCTTCGCGCCCGCAGCCAGGCATTTCTTGGTGCACGCCTCGGCCTTATCGTTGGCGCCTTTGGCGCCGCATTTGTCGTCACTCACCCAACCATTGACGGTCGTGCTCTTCCCCATATCGTCGAACGCCATCGCTGTGAGGGCGAATACGAAACACATCGCAAGACAAAGAACTAATACTTTTCTCATGGCCGGTTTTTCTCCTTTTGATCTTCCGATCGCGGCCCTATGCCGCAGGCTATCGCAGGAATTTTAATCGTACGTACCGGCAGCAATTCAGCACCACCGATCATCGACTAACGCCCCGAACTATAACACAAACCAACTCTTTGAATGTCACACACTTCCACAGCGTCCACTGCGGAATCTTCGGCGGACAAGAGCTACTTTTTCGCCGAGTGATTGCTGGGCGGGGGCGGATTCGCCGGGGCCGGCGCGACATACACATATTCCCCGGGACGGACGTAGTGCAACTGTTCGCGCGCTTCTTTCTCAATCGCTTTTTCGTCCGTCTTCAATCCCTGAATCCGCTGAGTATAAAGTTCGTTTTCCTTCTGTTCCTGAAGCAGCCGCTTTTGCAGGGATTTATAGTCCATCCGCTTCTGCTTGTAGACAATCATCCCATTCGCGCCAAACATCACATGCACGAACAGCAGCCCCGCGAGCACCGTAACGGTGATCGTGGCGATGCGCCGCCGCAAAACATATATCTGTGCCGCCAGCGGACGCACACATTCCCAACAGGAAACGGCCTTGGCTTGGGCCCAGGGAGTCGTTTTCGCGATCATACGCAGCCCGCCTTGCCGGCTGGGAAACTGGCGAATTCCTAAAAATCTTCTCACTCGAAAATCCATTGCTTGGCCGCTTTGCTCAATATCTCCAGATCCCGCCCGCTGCGCGCTTCCGAGTACACGCGAACCACTGGCTCGGTACCGGAAAGGCGGTAGCACACCCAGGAGCCGTCTGCGAAAACCAGCTTCAACCCGTCCGTGCGCACCACTTCGCTTACCCCGTGCCCACAGAACTCTTGCGGATCAAACCTCAACTTCTTAGTGAACTTCTCCTGCACCTCAGGCGTCAAGCGGAAGTTCTCCCGCCGCGGGTAATACGAACCAACTTGGTTACGCAGGGCGTTCAGTTGCTCGCCCAGAGACTTCCCCCGTCGTGCCACCATCTCGCAGCAGAGTAGACCGGCGAGCACTCCGTCTTTCTCCGGCACGTGATGACGGATCGACAGCCCCGCGCTCTCTTCGCCGCCAATTGCAATCTTGTCCTGCATGATCAATTCGCCAATGTACTTGAATCCCACCGGCGTTTCGTATAGTTCCACGCCACGCGCCTTGGCAATCGCGTTGATCAAGTTTGTGGTGGCCACCGACTTGGCCACGCCGTTCTTCCATCCCCGGCTCTCGACCAGGTAATCGAACAGCAGCGCAATCACGAAATTCGGCTGGAGGAAAGTTCCATCCGCATCGACGATTCCGAAGCGATCCGCGTCGCCGTCGGTCGCAATGCCGATATGCGCTCCCGTGGACCGCATCTTCTCCCGCAGATCATTCAGCAGGTGATCGTCGGGTTCTGGCGCGTGCCCGCCAAACAGGACGTCCCGATAGTCATGGACGGTGGCAACGCTTACTCCCGCGTCGCGCAATAGTGCGTCCGAGTAGCCTCGCGCCGCGCCCCACATCGGATCGAAACAGACTTGCAGGTTGGCTTTGCGAATCACTTCCAGATCGACAATCTCTCCCAGGCGCTTCAGGTATCCCGCCTTTACATCGAGCGTTTCCTGCACGATTCCCGCGTTGCTCTTTACTTCTGACTTCGAATTCGCGCGGTCACCCGCTTCGATCTCGCTTTCGATCTTCCTGGTGACTTCCGGCAGCGCCGGGCAACCGTCGGGCGTGGAAAACTTGATTCCGTTGTACTCCGGAGGATTGTGCGAGGCGGTGAAGTTGATCACACCGTCGGCTTTGGTTTGGGCGACCGCATAGGCAAACGCTGGAGTGGGCGCAGGTTCTGTGACCATCAAGGGCGTAATCCCGTGGGCCGACAAAATTTCCGCCGCCATCGAACAAAACGTCTCGCCCAAGAACCGCGGATCGCGCCCGACCAGCGCGCGCGCGCCTTGCGGCTTCTGTGAAACCACGTGGCGCGCAATTCCGCCCACGGCGCGGCGCACGTTGGCAAAGGTAAAGTCCTCCGCCATTACCGCGCGCCAGCCCGAGGTTCCAAACTTGATCTGCGTCGGCATGTTCTCTCTTTAGCTGCGGAGTGCTAGTCTCTCAGTGATCGCAAGTCAGATGACGACAGGGCCGTTGATAGTTAACAGTCGATTTTATATGACCGACAAACGAATCGTCCTCACCACTGCCGGATCGGAAGAGGAAGCTCAGAAGATCGCGCGCCATCTCGTAGAAGACCGCCTCGCCGCTTGCGTTAATATCGTTCCCCAAATAATCTCCGTTTACCGCTGGGAAGGCAACGTGGAAGAAGCTCGCGAATGGCTTCTGGTGGTGAAGACAACAGCTGCGGCCTTCGTTCAAGTGCGCGAGGCAATTGCTGAGATCCACTCCTACGAACTCCCGGAATGCATTTGCCTCAACATCGAGGATGGATCTAACGATTACCTGCAGTGGGTCGCGGACGCTGTTCTTGGCGAGCGGTCTAAGGAATAACCTTTCTGGACGTTAATGGTGGCCACTCATGCCGCTCCGTCCTTCGTGGATTGTGAGCGGTGCTTCGACCCTCCAGCCTGAAGGGCGGTCGGTCAAGGGCGCTATTCCTTCGGCCACACATATGGAAACAGTGATCCCGATTCTTCCGGGCTGATTTTCACATTGAGCATTTCTGCAGCATGGGCGAGCACAGGATCACGGCCATTCGCGAGATCGGAGGCCGTCGGCAAGATGAGCGTGTCGGGATTCACTCCCCTGCGTTCGAGGCTCTGGCCATCTGTCATTTTAATGTCCGCCTCAGTGATTGACGCGCCGTAGAGGATAACTGTGCCCATTCCCACCCGGTAATTATAGTGCTGGGACTCCATGACCCTGCCCGAACTGCGATCGCCGACGACCAATCCCCGTTTTTCGATCTGAATCACCCTAGCTAGCAGCTCAGACGCGGAACTCGATTGGCTATCGACCAGAACGATCAACTTACCCTTAAATCCATTATGCCGAGAGTTGGCCGCGAGGGGTTTGGTCGGGCTTCTGCCTACCCGGTTGCCAATCTTGACATCGGTTTCGAAGATGCCACCGAGCAGAGACTGCAGCGTCTCTACGCTTCCTCCGGGATTTCCTCGAACGTCCAGCACAACGGCGCTATGTTTCCGCATTTTCTCGACCATTGAATCTACTTCGGTCGGAGTAAGCGCAAATAGAGGCAGCTTTACGATCAGCAACTCATCGCCTCTCTCTGCGTAACGGACCTGCCTGGACCGCTCCCGGTTGTCCCGCTCCCGGATGGTGTCGTATATGCCGGGTCCCATTATGCCGATTGCGGCCTGGTCTATCACGTGGGGGAGCTCGCGGGTCTTCGCCGCTATGGCAACCTGGCGATCAGCGTCATCCGGTCCCCGGAGGCTTAGCCGGAGCTCCTGCTGCGGCCACAGGACGTAAAGGATGTAGAGGAGCTTTGGAAAGTTGTCGCGAGTTGGCAATATGTCGACGACCTTTGTTACCTCGTCGCCCGGCTTCAGGCCCTTGATCTGCGCATCAGTACCGGGGCGAACTAGGGTGATGTAGCAGTGATCTCCGATCATTTGCATCTTGAAGCCGTAATCGTACAAATAGTAGCGCCCCGGTGGCTCGAAGAAAGTGTGGGAATCGCGGAGACTATCCAGGGCCGCAGCGACGTCGGCGAGCGCCATGGTCATTGAGTTTGCCTTGTCGATGGCACCCTTCGTCTCCCGGACTTTCGCGTCCCAATCAACGCCGTGGAAATTGGGATCGTAGTAGCGCTTCTTGATGTCGGATGCCACATCTCGGAGCATAATCTGGACTTGGTCACGCTCAAATGAGGTAAATTGTTGCGACGAGGAGAGCGTCGTCAGGCAGCAGAACGCAAGAAAACCAACTGCACTGCGGACAAAGATGGGTTTCGGAGTCACCTGACCTCCAGTCCGTCCGAGTCTCGGCCCGGACGACGGATCATTCGTTTCTATTAAATCTTCGCTAGTGCCTGATCCAAATCCTCCAAAATATCCTGCACATCCTCGATCCCCACCGAGATGCGCACCATGCCGTCGGTAATGCCAATTGCCTTCCGTCCTTTTTCGCCGAGGCCAGCGTGCGTCATTGTCGCCGGATGCGAGATCAGCGTTTCGACTCCGCCCAGCGACTCTCCCAGCGAGCAGACGCGCAGTTTCTTCAGCATCCTGTTCGCGTTCTTGATGGATCCGGTCTCGAAGGTGATCATCGATCCGAAGCCGCTCATCTGGCGCTTTGCTAGTTCATGCTGGGGGTGATCGGCCAGTCCGGAATAAAAAACCTTGCTGACCTTTTTGTGCTTAGCCAGAAACTCCGCCACCACGCGCCCGTTGCGGTCATGGATCTGCATGCGAGCCGCCAGCGTTTTTACGCCGCGCAGCACCAGCCAGCATTCGAAAGGAGAAAGTATCGCTCCCGCGGCTTTCTGCAGAAAAGCCAGCTTCTCGGCCTGCTCCGGTTTACTGCATACCACCACGCCGCCCAGGCCATCGCTGTGACCGTTGAGGAACTTTGTGGTTGAGTGCAGGACCATATCCGCGCCCAGAGCCAGCGGCTGCTGAAAATAGGGCGACATGAACGTGTTGTCTACCACCAACTCGGCCCTCCTGCGCCGGCAAATCTTGCCGATGGCAGCCAGATCGCTCAACCGCATCAGAGGATTGGTCGGCGTCTCCACGTAGACCATGCGCGTGTTCTTGCGGATGGCGCGTTCGACGTTCTCCGCATCCGACGTGTCCACGTAGGAGAACTCGAGGCCGAAGCCGGTTAGCACCTGGTTGAACAGCCGCGGAGTGCCGCCATACAAATCGTTGCCGCAGACGACGTGATCGCCGGACTTGAGCATGCTGGCGACCGCGTTGATCGCCGCCATGCCGCTGGCGAATACGGGCGCCGCAATTCCGCCTTCGAGCGAGGCGAGATTTTCCTCGAGGCGCGTACGAGTCGGGTTCGAGACGCGGGAATACTCGTAGCCTTTGTGCTCACCGATGCCCTGCTGCACGTAGGTGGAAGTTGGATAGATAGGGACGGTGACGGCTCCGGTTAAAGGGTCCGGTTGCTGTCCATCGTGGATGGCGCGGGTAGCGAAACCAGGCTGTCTGTTTTTCTTCATGCACTCTTTCTACGACTGGCTGTGAGTCCCTGCCCTGCTTAGATTCCGCCCTCAAAAATCTTTTTCGAAAGATAGCGCTCGGCCGAATCTGGGACGATTGTGGCTACCCGTTTTCCCGTGCCCAGCCGCCGGGCCACTTGTAAGGACGCGAAAACCGCCGCTCCGCCGCTCGAGCCGGCCAGCACGCCTTCGCGCGCCGCCAGTTGCTTCACCGTGGCAAAGGCATCGTCATCCGTCACCGCAATCACTTCATCGCACACGGCAGGATCAAACGTCTCTGGGACGAAGTTGTTTCCGATCCCTTCCACTTTGTGAGGGCCGGGCGTTCCGCCGCCAAGCACCGAACCCTGGGTGGTCACAGCAACCGCCAGCACTCCCGGCACCTGTTCCTTCATGTAGCGAGCCACGCCGGAAAAGGTTCCGCAGGTGCCGCAGCCCAAAACCAGCGCATCTATTTTTCCACCCATCTGCTCGAAGAGTTCGACCGCTGTGGTTTGGTAGTGATAATCGGGATTGGCCTGGTTTTCAAACTGCCCAGCCATGAACGCGCTGCGATCGCCGGCCACCAGATCTTTCGCGCGCCGGATCGCTCCCTGCATGCCTTCTTCGTCCGGGGTGCGCTCAACCTCGGCTCCCAGGGCGCGCATGATGATTACTTTTTCCTGGGAGAAATTCTCCGGCACAAATAACTTTACTTTGTAGCCACGGTTTACACCGATCAACGCCAGCCCGATTCCCGTATTCCCGGCCGTGGCTTCGACGATGGTGCCACCGGGCACGAGTTTCCCTTCCTGCTCGGCCCTGCGAATGATGCCGATGGCGGCGCGGTCCTTCACGCTGCCACCGGGATTCAGGTATTCCAGTTTGGCGAAGATATCGGCCGAGCCAGCGGGAACCAGCCGCCGCATGCGAAGCACGGGAGTGCCGCCGACCAAGTCCACAATATCGTCGGCGACGCCCAGGTGAGAAGCTTCAAGGTTTTTCAGGTGCACGCTACAGGGTAAGGGCCAGCCTTCGCAACCGTCAATCGTCCAGCCATTCTTCCGTTGCTCAAACCGTTACCATCGTCATCCTTAATTTCTGCCCTTCTTACTCTCTGTCACCATCGTGCTCGCACTCAAGTTCCCCGTAATTTCACCGATCTAATAGGGTGGAACGCCGATCCGGGAGTCCCAGTGCCTCGGCAAATGCTCGAATCCGACCATGGAATGAATGGGCACGCTGATTCCCACTCTTATGGTCGGACACGAGCCGGGGTAGACATGTGTACAAAATAGAGAAGATCGATCTGGGATTTCATCTCACCTTCGGTGGTGAGATGACGAAAGCTGAACTCGAGAGGTGGTATGAGGAGAGTAAGCAGGCGCTGACGGGGCCGCAAGCTCCATTCGGCGTAATCATCGATATGAGAACGCTGGCTCCGCTCCCAGTCGAGGCCCAGCAAGTAATGGTCCAGGGCCAAGCGATGTATCGCAGCCGTGGCATGCAACGCTCCTGCGTCATCCTGCACGACGCCATCACGACAATCCAGTTTATGCGGCTGGCCAAACACTCCGGGATCTTTAAGAACGAGCGCTACATCGATGCTTCGGCACACAAAGACTGGCTGCGGGAAGCACGGAACTGGGTCGAACACGCGGTTCCCCTCCCGCAGCGAGAGGTTTTTTCATAAAAGACCTCTCCCGTCTCTGTTTCGATGATTAAGTCCGCCGCTCTTGCTCAGGTTTTCCCCAATTTCGCCGATCTAACACTTCTGACCGCTTATTCAGGAGGCCGCATGCATCGGCGAATCCTCGGACTCAGTTTTGTCTGTGCATGGCTTTGCTCCGGCTCAATCAACCTTCACGCCCAGGAATTCAAACTCTTTGACCGTACCGTTCAAGTCCACGGCTTCTTCTCCCAGGGATTCGTCCACACCAGCGGCAACAACTGGCTGACCATGAACACATTAAACGGCAGCGCCGCCATGACTGACTTCGGCCTGAACATGTCCTCTCAGGTCACCGACAAGCTGCGTATCGGCGCGCAAGGCTACGACCGCGATCTCGGCCAACTCGGTCAATACCATCCCTCCCTCGACTGGGGCTTCGCTGATTTCCGCTTCAAGACCTGGCTGGGCCTTCGCGGCGGCAAAGTCAAGACTACAGTTGGCCTCTTTAACGACACTCAGGATTTGGATTTCCTCCGTCCCTTCGCTCTGCTTCCTCAGAGCGTTTATCCCGCCGATCTCAGAGACTCCACCATCGCCCACCTGGGCGGCGATATCTACGGAGACATTTCCCTCAAACACAAACTCGGCGATCTCTCCTATACCGTCTACGCCGGCCACCGCAGCGACAGCATTTACAGCGGCTACCCCTATCTTTTGTCCCAGTTCGGAACGCTGTTCAAAAGTTTTGGCGGCCTGCAGTATGGCGCCGATCTTCGCTGGAGTACTCCACTAAAAGGCTTGCTGATCGGAGCCTCGCGCCTCGACCAGGACACCGCCGGAAAAGGCACGAGCGTGAGTCCTTTGAATCCGACGGCGGGAAGAATCCCGTACTCCGAATGGTCGAAGGCGGACTGGACCAACCAGTTCTATGGCGAATACACGCACAGCAAATTGCGTATCGAGTCGGAGTATCGCCGCTACCTGCGCGATCAGATGGTCTTCAGCGGCACGGCCGAAAACGAAGATGACGTGCGCGGGTGGTACGTCTCGGGTGCATACCGGATCAGCAAACGACTTGAACTCGGTTCCTACTATTCCCGCTATTGCATCACCAGCGTCAACGGGGGCGCCCTGGCAGGGTTTCCGAACCAAACCGACACCGGCCTGCCCGCCAATCACATCTACGACAAAGTCATTACCGTACGGGTTGACCTCAACAAGTTCTGGAACGTGAAAGTGGAAGGCCACTTCATGAACGGCTATGGGAGTAGCACTTACCCCGACGGTTTTTACCCGCAGGTCAACCCGCAGGGTTTCAAGCCTGACACCAATGCTTTGATCGTTAAGACCAGTATTAATTTCTGAGCGCACAGTGGTGAAGAAGAACAGCGAAAACCCGAAAGTTGCTCCCCGTCGCCGTCGGATTGATCCGCAAGGTACTGAATGCCCTCGCAGGCCGGGTCACCCTGCACGCCATGCGCTCAAGCTTTCTCCCGATTTCGCCGATCTCATATTTCTGACCACTAATTCAGGAGGTCCCATGCATCGGCGAATCCTCGGACTCGGTTTTGCCTGTGCATGGCTTTGCTCCGGCTCAATCAACCTTCACGCCCAGGAATTCAAACTCTTTGACCGTACCCTCCAGGTTCATGGCTTCGTCTCGCAGGGATTCGTATACACCAACGACAACAATTGGCTGACCATGAACACCAGCCAGGGCAGCGGCGCCTTTACCGATTTCGGGTTCAATACGTCCTCCCAGATAACCGATAAGCTCCGGATCGGAGCGCAGGGCTACGACCGCAATCTCGGCCAACTCGGCCAATACCACCCCTCACTCGACTGGGCGGTGGTAGATTACCGATTCAAGAGCTGGTTCGGAGTTCGTGGAGGCAAGGTCAAGACCACGCTCGGCCTCTATACCGACACGCAGGACGAGGATTTCCTCCGCGTCTTTGCCCTGCTTCCGCAAAGTGTCTATCCCACGGATCTCCGAGAATCCACCATCGCTCATGTGGGAGGCGATATCTATGGCACGGTCTCCCTCAAACACAAACTCGGCGATCTCTCCTACACGGTCTATAGTGGCCATCGCAGCGACAGCATTTATAGCGGCTACCCTTACTACTTGAGTGGTTTCGGAGCCCAGATTAAGAGCTTCGGTGGTCTGCAGTACGGTGCGGATCTTCGCTGGAACACTCCGCTAAAGGGTCTTCTCATTGGAGCATCGCGCTTGGATGAGGACATCACGGGCAATGGCTTGGCGGTAAACCCGTTTAACCTCGGGGCAGGTTTGGTGCCGTATTCCGAGACCTCGAAAGCCGACTGGGCCAATCAGTTCTACGGTGAGTATACCGCGGGCAGATTGCGGGTCGCATCGGAGTATCGCCGCTACTGGCGCAACCAGGAGCTCGTCAGCGGCACCTCAGAAAGCTTGGCCGACGTGCGTGGCTGGTACGTCTCCGGAGCTTACCGCATCTGCAAACGGTTTCAAATCGGCTCCTACTACTCTCGCTACACGATCACGAACGTCGTTGCCGGCGCCCTCGCGCCGTTCTATCCTCCGGCAACGGACACCAGTCTGCCCGGCAATCACGATTACGATAAAGTCATCACCGGACGCGTCGACTTGAAAAAATTCTGGAACGTGAAAATCGAGGGTCACTTCATGGATGGCTATGGCAGCGGCCCGTACCCGAACGGATTCTACACACAAGTGAATCCACAGGGTTTCAAGCCGAACACCAACGCCCTGGTCATTAAGACCGGAGTTAATTTCTGATGCCCGGCACGCGAGAGAGGATGAAATGAAAAATCGCAGAATGGTCCTCGCCGCCGGCTTCATGATCTTCGCTGCACTGAGTGCCCGCGCGACCGACATCAAGATAATCGCCAACTCAAATGTAGAGGCTGACACGATTTCCGCGGACGAACTGAAGCGAGTTTTTCTGAAGGAGAACAACTCGCTCAGCGACGGGACCCACGTCGAACCTGTGCTCGAAAAGGGTGGCCCGGTTCACGAAGCTTTCCTGCGACGGTACCTCGGCAAAACCGACGACGATCTGCAAAACCACTACCGCACGCTGGTCTTTACCGGCAAAGGCTCCATGCCGCAGGAGTTCGGCTCGGATGCAGAAGTGGTGGCCTACGTGGCCAGGACAAGGGGAACTCTCGGATACGTGGGCGCTGACACCAACACGCATGGTGTGAAGACTCTAACCATTGTTGAAACGGGCGATGAAACACCAAGGCGACTGATTAGACGCGTGGAGCCAGAATATCCAGAGACACTGCGGAGGCTAGGGATTGGCGGAACTGTGCGTTTGCAGGTCACTATCTCAGCCAAGGGCAGCGTGGAGAGGGTCGAGCTGCTGGGAGGCAATCCAATTCTGGGTGAGTCCGCGATTTCCGCAGTGAGGCAGTGGGTCTATACCGCCAGGCGTTCACGCACTGTTGCGGAGGTCAGCATCCCGTTCGATTCCCGCCATTGAAACTCCAGGAACTGCTTTCCTTATCCATCAGGGTTCACTTGAGGTGACAACTGGAAGCACCGCACATTGGCTACCTTTTCTACGTGTTCACTTCGTGCCGGACGCCGGTTGCGCGCCTGCATAGTAGCCGCTCTTGGTGCGGACCACGAGCTTGCCGTGCCCTTTTGCCTTGGCCTCGACGCGGATGGCCCGGAAACCGCCGCTTGCCCTGGGATTCGTCGGTTTGTAGCCGATGGTGTACTGATTGCGGATGTCGTGCGCCACTTGCCGGCTGATCTCATCTACCTCGTCCAGGGTCTTGGGGAAAAACGCCAAGCCTCCGGTTCGTTGCGCAATGATCTCCAAAGCGCGCTTGGCTCGCTTGGGGTGGTCTTCATCCCCGAGGATGCCGATCGCATATACCGAGGGACCGTTTTCCTCCTGCAACTGCTTCACCGCTTCCTCCAAGGTTTCGCGGCTGGCATTGTCCTCTCCGTCGGTTACTACGAACAACACTTTACGCTCCAGCCGGGCGTTTCGGGCGAGGTGGTCGGCGGAGGCGACGACGGCTTCATAGAGCGCGGTTCCACCCTTGGCGTCAATTTTCTCCAGCGCCTCCTTTAACTTCAGCAGGTCGTTGGTGAAATCCTGGTCGAGATAGTATTCGTCGTTGAAGTTCACCACAAAGACTTCGTCCTGGGGATTGCTAGTCCGCACCAGGTTGAGCGCAGCCTGGTTCACCTTGGCTCGCTTTTCCCGCATCGAGCCTGAATTGTCGATCACGATGCCCATGGCCACGGGGATGTCCTCGTGACGGAAGGAAACGACATTCTGCGGTTTGCCGTCCTCGAATACGGTGAACGCATTGCGATCAAGGTTGGTCACAATGTGCTGCCTGTCGTCCACCACCGTGGCGTGGAGCAGAACTTCATCCACGTCGGTGCGAATGACAAATGTGCCGTCCTGCTCGGTGGGTTGTTGCGGGCTGGTAGTGGCCGGCGGCGCTGGAGCCGCGCCCGACGGGGACTGAGGCGGAGCAGGCTGCGACTGGGCAGACGCGGAATGCGCGGCTTCGGACTGGAGAGGTGAAGTCTGCCACGCCGCGTGTCCGGCAAAAGGTTGAGCCAGCACGGCGGCCACAGCCCCGGCCCAGATCGCGTACTTTAGAAACAGAGAAAAACTGAGCGCCCGGCTATTCTTCGGGGGCGTAATATCCGGTCCTGGCATACACTCGGAGTGGCGGCAGTCCTTTCGGTGGCAATAACTTCACTTTGATCTTACGCCATTTGCCGTCGCGATCTATTTTGCTGGGGCGATAACCCAGCACATACTGGTTTCGCAGTTCGACCCCGATCTTGGTCGCCACATCGGCCAGGTCATTAGGATTCTCTACCGTAAACGCCCGCCCTCCCGTCAATTCTGCGATCTCGCCCAGCAGTTCCGGGCCCAGGCGTTCTTCCTCGGTGGGGAAGGATCGATCGTAAATGCCGATGGCATATACCATTACATCGGCTTCCTTCACCAGAGATTTAATCTCGTTCTCGGTGTAGCGGCTGTGATTGTCGCCGCCGTCGGAGATAATCAGCAGCGCTTTCTTCGCGTACTTGGCCTGGCGCATCTTACTGACGCCCATGTAAATCGCGTCCAGGAGAGCCGTCATGCGCCGCGGCACGGCGTAGATGAGCTTGCCCTGAATCTCGTCCACTGAACTGGTGAAGTCGTTGACCACCTCGGGCTCGTCCGAGAACGTGATCATGAAGAATTCATCTTGTGGATTGGCGGTCTTGAAAAACTCCATCACCGCATCCTTGGCGCGATCCATTTTGCTGCTCATGCTGCGGCTGGAATCGAAGATCACGCCGAGAGAAACGGGGGCGTCCTCACTGGAGAAGCTCTTGATCTCTTGCGGCGCGCTGCCTTCAAAAAGCTGGAAGTTCTGCTTCTCCAATCCGGTCACCAGGCGGTTCATCGGATCGGTGATGGTCACCGGAACCAGGACCAAGTCCACGGCCACTTTCAACGGACGCACGTGCGTATTCAGGGAAGGGGAAACGAGGGTTTGGGTGGCAACTTCTTCGGTTTTCGGCTTTTCCAGTTCGCGAGGCTGGATGTGGACATCATCGACGGTGGTCTGCGCCAGAGCCGGGATGGAAAAGGCGGACGCGGCACCCGTAGCCAGAAGCAATATCGGCAGCAAGGGCCGGGCCACGCTTCTATAGCGGCGGAGAAGAGTCAGATTCCAGGGTCGAACCACGGAGAAATTCCAAACCAGGGTCGGTGGGAGAGATAACCGGCGCCCGTGTGAGAGGGCCATAATCACCTCGATTGGCCGCGATAGTATCACAGCTTTGGTCAACCTGTTCGGTTTTTTTTGTCAAATATTGGAGACAATCCGAAAATGGGCAGCCCGGTTTGTGGGCGACTTTTCTAATCCAGCGGGCGCCAAGCGGCGGAGCACGACCATCTTGTTACAATCAAAGCTCTCCATGGCTGACATTCATCCTTTTCGCGCATTTCGCTATGATCCCCGGCGGGTCTCCCCGGCCGAGGTGGTTACCCAGCCTTATGACAAGATTACTGCGACGCTGCAGGATCGTTATTATGCGGCCAACCCGTATAACCTCGTCCGGATAATTCTTGGCCGCAAGGAAAACAGTGACAATTCGGCAAACAATGTTTATTCCCGTGCGGCAGCGCACTTCGGCGACTGGCGCCAGCAAGGTATTCTGCGCCGGGATGCGCTTCCCTCTTTATATATTTATTCCCAGCGGTTTACTTTGCCTGGTTCGACCAAAGAAGGTTCGACCAAAGAAGGCGCAACCACCGAACTGGAACGCCGGGGCTTTATCGCCCTCGGCAGAATCGAGGATTATTCCGCGGGGGTGGTCTTCCGCCACGAACAAACGCTGGCCAAACCGAAGGCCGATCGCCTCGATCTGCTCCGCGCCACCCGCGCCCACTTCGGCCAGATTTTCATGCTTTATGAAGACTCTGGGGAGGTTGAATCTCTGCTTGCCTCGCCAGTAACTGAGTCGACGATTGAGATCACTGATGAATACGGTGTTGTTCATCGTGTGTGGCAAGTCTCCGATGCGAAGCTGATCGATTCCGTCCGCGGGGAGATGAGAGACAAAAAGCTGGTCATCGCCGACGGGCACCACCGCTACGAAACCGCACTCACCTACCGAAACGAACGGCGCGGCGCCGATTCCTCCAGCGCTCGGCCCACGCCAGGTTCCAGTGGATCTCCCTACGAGTTTGTCATGATGACCTTTGTCAACATGAACAGCCCCGCTCTGCGCATTCTACCGACGCACCGGGTGGTGCAGGGACTGTCTGAGTTTTCGGAAGACGATTTTCGCAAATCCGCCCGCGCCTACTTTGATGTTGACGAGGTTGATCCTTCGCTCGACGCTCCGCGCGCTACGGCAATCCTGCGCGAGTCAGGCCGGTGTGGCACCTCCATCCTCGCGGTTACGGGCAGTCGCGCTTTCTTGTTGCACCACCCCAATCCCAACACTCCGGAAATCTTCGCCGGACTATCGATCCGCCAGCAAGGGCTCGACGTGGTGCAGTTGCACAAGTGTTTGCTGGAAAAGGTATTGAAACTGTCTGAAGAATCCATCCGAAATCAGCAGAACATCTCCTACGTTCGCGACGCTGCCGAGGCTTTGTCGCTGGTGCGCGGAGAAGGCGGGACACGCGCCAATATCGCTTTCTTGCTGAATCCCTGTCGCGTGGCACAAGTGCGGGACATTGCCTTCGCGGGCGAAGTCATGCCGCAGAAATCTACTGACTTCTATCCTAAGCTCCTGAGCGGATTGACCACCTATGCACTCGATTAGGAGCCGCACTCGCGGATATTCGATTAGGCGATCTCGACGCGCCGGAATCTCCGGGATACTCTTGTTCTTCGCGGTCCTGCTTTCCGGCGCGGCTCCCGAGAAGCGTCTTTCGATCTACTCCACGGCTGCCAACTATTCGTTGCCGATGGTGCAGCGCGAAGGCCGCGACTATGTTGGCTTGTTGGAATTGCTGGATCCGCTGGGGAGGGTCAGCGCAAAATCCGATCCGCCGCGGTGGCGTTTGCATTACAACAACATCGTGGGAGACTTTGCCGTGGGCAAGAGCCACGCCAAGATTCAGGGACGCGACGCTGACCTGTCGGGAAAGTTTCTCGTGGAGAACGGACGCGGCCTGGTTCCGGTGGCCTGTCTCAACTCCCTTCTGCCCCGATTCCTGGGTGGGCCGGCAACTTTGGACGAGGAGTCCGGACGGCTGTTCATCGGCAACATTGCCACCCACTTCACCGCTTCGGTCGCCGCGGACGATCCGTCGCATCTTGTGTTTCACTTCACCTCACCCGTCAATCCGTCCGTGGCCAGCGAACCCGGCAAGCTGCGGATGAACTTCACCCGTGAGCCGCTGACTGCGCCAGCCTCTGCCACGCTGACTTTTGGGAGCAAAACCATTCCTTCAGCCACTTACTCCGAAGGCAATGGCGCGGCGCAGATTACCGTCAGTAGTAGCGTGCCGCTCATGGCCAGCTTCAGCAATGATGGCCGCACCATCACTCTGGCACCGGCAGTATCTCAAAGCGCCAACGTGGCGACCCCAACGGCTTCGCCGCAAAATAATTCGGCGGTGCCGTCGCCGGCTGGCGGTTCGCTGTCTTCTGTCCCGCGCCGTTACTTCGCAATCGTGGACGCCAGCCACGGAGGGAATGACCGGGGCGAGGCTCTAAGCGCCACGCTGGCAGAAAAGGACGTGACCGTCGCCTTCGCCCGCCGTCTGCGGCAGGAACTGGAGAATCGCGGCATCTCGACGCTTGTTCTTCGCGACTCCGACGCCAGCCTCTCACTGGATGAACGCGCCTTTTTCGCGAACACCACGCATGCCGCCGTCTATGTCGCCCTGCATGCGGCCTCCAACGGCCACGGCGCACGCGTCTACACCGCTATGCTTCCTTACAGCAGCGAGGATGACCGTGGCCCCTTCCGATCCTGGAGCACGGCCCAGCACTCGTCGATCACGCTCAGTCAACTTGCCGCGGCCAGCGTAGCTGCTGAGTTGAAGAAACAGCAGGTTGAGGTGCGCACTCTTACGGCACCACTGCGGCCTCTCAATAACGTGGTTGCCGCTGCGATCGCGGTCGAGGTTGCGCCATCGGCATCGGATGTGTCTCAACTGACTTCACCCGACTATCAGCAACTCATTGCCAGCGCTGTGGCCAGCGGAATCGCCAACATTCGCGCACAACTCGGAGCTGTGCCATGAGATCGGGCAATTGTGCGATCGGGTCATCGGGTGATTTGATAACCTCAAGGTAGTAAGGTTTTCAATCGCCAGAGCGCCCGATCACAGAATCGCCCTATCACTGATGATTCCACGTTATTTCTACATTGCGGTCTCGGTGCTGTTGCTTGCGGTTCTGAGCATGAGCGTTTACGCGTGGCGTATGCGCGGGCGAGCCGCCGCCAGCCCTGTGGCCTCTGTCGACATCCGTCCCGTCGTGGCTCCTGTCGCGGGACCGACCGAGCAAGTCACTCTGTTTGTGGCGTATGACGATGTTGGCGTGCTGCACGCGCAGGCGGCCCAGATTCCCCTGCCCTCGGTCCGGCAGCAGCGGGCGGAAGAATTGCTGCGCGCCCTGCTGGCTTTATACCTCGATAAAGCCTCGCCGCATCCGCTGCCCCCCGGCTCCGACATCCGCAGCGTGTACATGGTCGACCCCGGACTGGCCGTCATCGACATCAACGCCGCCTTCGCCGATGGTCACCGCTCCGGAGTGTTAGAAGAAGAACTCACGGTCGCATCTCTGATCCAAACCCTTGCGGCCAACATTCCGGGCATTCTTAGAGTGAAGATTCTGGTTGAAGGCAAGCAGCGCGAAACTCTGGCCGGCCATGCCGATCTGTCTAATTTCTTTGACGTCTCTGCGGTCCATCAACTAACCGCGCAGCTGCAATCAGCACAGTGAAGGCTAGTATCGTGTCCCGTAAATTCGCCGAATAACGGACCGGCTCTGCTTTGGGAAGCGAGCGGCGCACCCCAGGGACTAAAGAGTGTGCGTGAGAACTACACTTTCGCCCCTCCGGGGCTTATTCCTTTCCCACTTTCTTACCCACGGCATTCTGAGGCCGCTTCGCGGCTAAAATCGGTATGCAACTCCACCGGAATCATTAAGCGATAGTTCTCACGCGGTCTCTAAAGCCCTGCTAATTGAGGGCTCGATCTTACGGCGCGACTGAAGTCGCACCCTTTCAAAGCCATGCCGATATGCCGCGTATTTTCGGGACAGCACACTAGGAGGGTGCGGAAAAGTCCTTCGCGTTGGAATATTCGATCCGGAGGCTGAAGCCGTTGTTGATTTTATTGGGCTTTTGCGGTGCGACTGAGGTCGTGCCGTTTCAAAGCCGCCGCGAATCGAGTTTTTCCGAGCTTCCCAGGCCGACTCCAGTTCCAAATCGATTGTCCGCACCGCTTGTATGTCCTAAAGACTGCAGGCAGCACCTGCGCCGGCTACAGAAAGGCAGCTTGGTTGCCGATAAGGTCTATGGCGGTGAGGCGATGGCTAAGGTTTTTCGCACAGTTCTCCGGCTCAACGACGCCAAGGCGAAGTGGCTATGGATTTTGGTTTGCGCTTCAGCGTTTCTTAGGGTTGGCGCGTTCGCCCAGAACTCTTTGGAGGATGTCCACGTCCCGGTTCCGACCCGGCTGATGGCTGCGGCCGAGCCGGATGGCGGGGCATACGGCGCTTCCGGCGCCATCCGGGGGGTGATCAAGACGAGTGTTGACCTTGTGCTCGTACCCGTAACCGTTACCGATCCCATGCAGCGGCTGGTCACGGGTTTGAGTCAGGATAATTTTCAGGTGTTCGAAAACAAGAAAGCACAGCAAATCAAACACTTCTCCAGCGAGGACGTTCCGGTTTCCCTGGGCATCATCGTGGACACCAGCGGGAGTATGGCGAGCAAGATGGACCGTGTGCGCGAGGCGGTCAAGCAGTTTTGCGACTCCGCCAACCCTCAGGATGAATTCTTCATTATTACGTTCTCCGACGAACCCCGTCTGTTGCAAGACTTCGGCGATTCCGCCCAAGACATTGAGGGGAAACTTCTTTTTGCCATCCCAAAGGGCCGCACGGCTTTGCTGGACGCGATTTATATGGGGCTGCGCAAGATGCGGGAGGCTCGGTACAGCAAAAGGGCACTGCTGATCATCTCCGACGGCGGCGATAACCATAGCCGCTACAGCGAACACGAAGTGAACTCGGCCGTAAAGGAATCGGACGTGATGATTTACGCGATTGGAACATTCGACCGAAACGTTTCCACACTAGAGGAAAGATTAGGACCGCAGTTGCTCTCCGACATTGCCGAGACCACTGGCGGGCGAGCCTTCATCCTGGACGATCTGGTTCAAATGCCGGCCCTGGCTCGCAGAATCGGGGTGGAACTGAGAACGCAGTACGTCCTTGGCTACTGTCCGGAGAACCCGCCCCACGACGGGAAGTGGCACAAAATCAGTGTCAAGCTCAAGCTTCCGAAGAAACTGTACTATCTGCAGGCGCGGTCAAAGACGGGGTATTACGCCAGCAACGAATAGCGTGGTCCGCGCCTAAGAGATGAGTTGGCGCTGAACTTCCCCCGCAGCACGCCAAGCTGCGGACGTCAAAAGAAAACGCGTGCCGGGCGATCCGGCACGCGCGCGGTTGCCTTTGAACCCTTTGCCCAGGACCTATGCCCCGACCAGCGCCGGCTCGACTCCGTAAATCGAGTGCCACGAGGTCGCGGCCTTCAGCTTGCCGTTGACGTTGTTGATGTTCTTCACGCCTTCGGTCTCCAGCCACTTGCGGAAGGCGGCAGCGCCCTGCTTGGCGTAGATCGGGATCCCATCTTTCCAGGTGGCACGTCCGCACAGCACGCCGTTGAACTTCACCCCAGATTCTCCGGCCAGCTCGAGGGTCTCGCTGAACTCCGCATTGCTCACGCCTGCTGAAAGATAAATGAAGGGCTTGGTGGCAACGTTGGCCGCTTTATGGAACAGGTCGATGGCTTCCTTCTTGGTGTACGCCTTCTGTCCACCGAAGCACTCCACGCCTTCCACGAACTTCATATTTACCGGCACTTCCACTTTCAAGACATCCACGCCATAGCGGTCTTTGCCGAACTCCCGCATGCTCTCGGTGACGATGTGCGGCTTCTTCTTCGCGTACTCCAAACCTTTTTCGTCCGCACCCTCGTCGTAGCCAACGAACTCGAGAAAGTAGGGGATGTCATTGGCGCGGCATTCGTCGCCGATGCGCTCCACCCACGCGTGTTTCTTGTCGTTCACGTCTTTGTGATCAAACGGTGTGTAGTAAAGCAGAATCTTCACGCAGTCGGCGCCTGCCTCTTTCAACCGCCGTGCCGACCAGTGATCCAGCAAATCTCCCAAGCGTCCGGGACCAGTTTTGTCGTAGCCGGTTTTCTCGTAAGCCAGCAGCAGCCCGGCGTTCTTGGCACGCCGCTTCGACGCCGGCAGTCCCCATTCGGGGTCGAGCAGGATGGCGCTGGCATGGGGCGTCAGAACTTCGGTGACCAGGGTTTTGAATTCTTCCATCATGGCATCGCTGACGTCGCCGCCTTTTTCCTTCGCCAGCGACTTCTGCAGCGATCCGCGCTGGTCCATCGCAGCGGCGGCAATCACACCGCGTTCGTTCGAGACTCTTCTGAGACCGGCAAGTTTTCCAGGCGTAAGCTTCATAGATTCCTCCAGGAATGCTCAAGATGAATGCTTGAAACATTCAATTGTAAACCACGAGGACCGGTACACGAGACTCCCAGTCGACCGTATTCATTAGCCAGAAGGCAAGTGCTGGGAACGGCAATACCGACCGCCGGAACAGTAACTCGTTGCGAGTACGGACTTCCCTTAGCGACGTTTCTGAGCTGCACACAGACCTTGGCGGCCTCGACGATACGCGCCTTGACGGGGCGCCTTTCGCTCGGTATCATAGCTGCACGGGCAAACAGCTCTAATTGAGGGAGAATGGCAATGGCTAAGCCGAAGTAGGTGGTTTAGGGTCGTCGGTCTTTTTGGGTTCAGTGCTGATCCCGGGGTCGACGATTTTCTTGAAATCCGGGTCGTCGTAGAAAATCTCAAAGTCCTGATTTGGATCATGCATAGCTGCCTTTGCATTTTGGGGGGCAATCTTGACTGACTGTGTCAGCGCATCCAGTGCCTGCTTCCGCAGTTCTTCCTTAGCCCCCGCCGGAACAGTCTTGATCTTACGGGCGAGATACGAGGCAATGTTGTAGAGTGCATCCGATACGTTGACGTCGTTCTGCCCCTGTTTGCCTTTCTCCTTCACAAACTCCCTCAGAACCGCAATCGCCTTGTCGTAGTCTTGTTTAACGTCGGCGTAGAGCCTTGCCAGCACCATGTTCAGGGTTCGGTCCAGGCGAAAGCGCGAGTTTTGGCGGCCTGACTCCAGGTCTTTGATGTACTGGCTGATGATCGTCTGATCGTATTCGCCGGTGTTGAGCGACTGGAGAGCTTGGAGAATGGTGGTTTGTACTTTCACGTACTCCTGGGTTTCCTGGTTTTTTTCGTCCACCTTCTTATCGACTGCCGCGATCTGATCCTCTACCTTTTTGGCGACGGCAGTCAGCAGCCGTTCGCCAATAAATCCTGCCACCAAACAGACCGAGGTCAGAAACAGTAAGTTAACGGCCGTCGCTTCGTCTTTGTAGCGGCCCGCAACGATGATCGCCAGCATCACCGCGAACGCGCCCCCGATTCCAAGGACGCCCCGGCCCCACACAAACGTCCGCAAAGACACCCCCTTCGCGGCTTCGTAACCATCCTTGGTTCTTCCGGTTTGCAACAGGGAAGCGACGGCGGAGATGAACCCGCCACCCAAACCGGAAATTATCACCAGCGTGAGCGCCTGCCAGTAATGCATAAGCCCCCCTGCGAGCGGCACCAATTATAGCCCATCAGCGGCACACCTCTGCCGCGCCTCTCCATTTGCTCCCGTGGGAAATGCCCGATGCAGCGCCAGCCCCCGTGCACCTTCCACCAAATTATCGCTTTCCAGAATCCCGGCCCTCCTCAGGGTTACCGGCAAACGGGCAGTAGCTGCTGCCTGCCGCCAACGCGCCCAGCGTCCCTTTGGCGAGAGATCCACCTTCTCCGCGATCCCCGGCGATAATGGATTTGTTCGCCCGCGTTTCGTAGGCGTAGCCGGTCAGCAGCGCAAGATTGTGATCGATGCCGCCGAAGTATCCGACGTTTATCCGCGCCCAGCCGTAATGCGTAGCTCCATCAATGTGAAACTGAATTCCGAGATAGCAGTTCTTGGCCGTCAACCATGAGCCGAACACGTCGCTGCTGAAGACGCTGGTGCTGGCCATAATGGCTTGACCGTGAACGAAGCCCTCGGAGCCTCCGATGTTGGAACCGGACAGGAGAGCGGCTCCCAAGAAGTTGCTTGCTCCTCTCTGGATTCCGCCATGGGGGCTGGGGATGGCCGCCAGCCGGTTGAATTGGTTCCCACTCACATAACGAAATTGCTGGATGGTGAAATCGGTAACGCCGTCGTGGTTGAGGTCGACAGGTATCGTTCCGCCGGGAGTCAACTCCACGTACGCCTGGGAGTAAACAATCTGTCCCTCCGCCGGCTGCGTAAGCGCCAGCATGCTCACTCCGGCCGCACTTGAGGCCAGCGCGTAAAGCGAGAGATCGCGATGCATAGATTTGGATAACATTACGGGCGTGCGAGTTTGCTTGGCGGATCGTGGCACGGAGGCCCTCCGGCTGAACGGGCAGTCATTATCCTTGGGGTGGAAGCGGATGTCAATTGCCTCTGCCACTGTGCGCAGCGTCGAATGTTTGAGGACATCCAATTGTGAACTTGAGGAACGCAGCGGACAACGCGATTCCCTACCCGGCCCCGTTCTGCACTTTGAGCCCGCGCACCCGACGGAATTCTTTCTCATTGTTGGTCACCAGCGTCAGCCCCGCGGCGAGGGCGTGCGCGGCAATCCATAGGTCGTTGTTGCCGCGAAGTTATCATCAAACTGATATCGTGGTATGACCAATTTCCCTTGCGACGAAAGGTACGACCCTATGCCCATTGCCACGACGAATCCCGCGACCGGAGAAGTAATTAAGACCTTTGAGCCGCTTTCCGACGCGCAGATTGAGCAAAAACTCCAGCTTGCCGTCACCGCGTTCCGCGCCGAGCAGAAGACTTCTTTCGCCGAGCGTGCCCGGCGCATGCTCAAGGCCGCCGAGATTCTCGAACGCAACAAGGACAAGTTCGCGCACTTCATGACCCTCGAAATGGGCAAGCCGTACAAAGCTGCCATCGCTGAGGCCGTGAAGAGTGCCTCGGGCTGCCGCTACTACGCCGAGAACGCCGAGCGCTTTCTTACCGATGAAATTATCGAGACTGGCGCGAAAAAGAGTTTCATCCGTTACCGTCCCATTGGACCGATTCTGGCGGTGATGCCGTGGAACTTCCCTTTCTGGCAGGTGTTTCGCTTCGCCGCTCCGGCGCTGATGGCGGGCAATGTCGGACTATTGAAGCATGCCTCGAACGTTCCCCAATGTGCCCTGGCGATTGAGAACATTTTTCTCGAGGCCGGATTTCCAGCAGGCGCGTTCCAGACCTTGCTGATTGGTTCGCAGCAGGTCGATGCAATTTTGAATGATGCGCGTGTGGTGGCGGCCACGCTCACCGGGAGCGAACAGGCGGGCATTCAGGTCGGGATCGCCGCCGCGAAGCGCATTAAGAAAGTGGTGCTGGAGCTCGGCGGCAGCGATCCTTTTATCGTTATGCCCAGCGCTGACCTGGATACTGCCGTGGCTACGGCAGTCGAGGCGCGGGTCATCAATAACGGGCAATCCTGCATTGCCGCCAAACGCTTTATTGTCGCCGACTCTATCGCCGCCGAGTTCGAACGCAAGTTTGTGGATCGCATGAAGAATCTGCGTATAGGCGACCCGTTCGACGAGAAGACGGAACTGGGACCGCTGGCCACCGCCGACGCTGTCACTTCGCTCGACGCCGATGTTCAGAAAACCGTTAAGGCCGGAGCCAAGATTCTGACCGGTGGCCATCCGCTGAAGCAGCCGGGTAATTACTATGCGCCGACGGTTTTGACCGACATTCCGAAAGAGTCGCCGGCTTACCGCGAGGAATTCTTTGGCCCGGTTGCCTCGCTATTCCGCGTGAAAGATATCGATGAAGCCATTCATCTTGCCAATGACAGCCGCTTCGGCCTGGGCGCCAGCGCCTGGACCAATGACGACCGCGAGCGCGAGCGGTTCATCAACGAACTGGAATCCGGCATGGTCTTCATCAACAAGATGGTCGCCTCCGATCCTCGCATCCCGTTTGGAGGAGTCAAGCAATCCGGCCATGGCCGCGAACTGGCTGCCAACGGGATTCGGGAGTTTATGAATATCAAGACGGTTTCGATCGCATAAGAGTTCTACTGCCTTAACGTGATCCCGCTCAGGACAGCTTGCTGCTTGGCGATCAGCGACTGCACACCCTGCCGCGCGAAAGTCATCATCTTGGCGAACTGGGTTTCGTCGAACGCCTGCCGCTCGGCGGTGGCCTGTACTTCCACCATCTTGTGGCCGGCCGTCATCACGAAATTCATGTCCACGTCGGCGCGGGAGTCTTCTTCATAACAAAGGTCGAGCAGGACTTCTCCGTCCACCATCCCCACGCTCACCGCAGCGACAAAGTCTCGGAGCGGAACCGATGTCAAGGTTCCCGCCTCCACTAATTTCTCCAGCGCCAGGCCCAGGGCGACGAATGCGCCTGTAATCGAAGCGGTGCGAGTGCCGCCATCGGCTTGAATCACGTCGCAATCAATCCAGATGGTGCGCTCGCCCAGGCGCGCGAGATCGGTAACCGCGCGCAGCGAGCGGCCGATGAGCCGCTGGATTTCGTGCGTGCGCCCGCTTGGCCGCCCTTTGGCGACTTCCCGCGGCGTGCGCGTTAAAGTGGCGCGGGGAATCATGGCGTACTCGCTTGAGATCCAGCCTTTGCCCGAGTTCCGCATAAACTGCGGCACAGTTTCTTCGATGGACGCGGTACAAATCACCCGCGTGCTGCCCACTTCAATCAACACCGAACCTTCCGCGGTGCTAATGAAATCTGGAGTGATCAGAACGGGGCGCAACTGGTCGATAGCACGGTTGTCAGAGCGATAGAACATAGGCGAAGATTGTAAATGATGCGGCCGACGCACCGTAACGCGACCGCAAGGAACGTAAAGAACCGCGGGTGCTGGCTCAGTTTGAAAGGGCGGCTGTGTAGGCAGGGAGATCCCTCGTCCCGCTGGTGAAGAGTCTGTTACGAAACTCT
>PLIO01000191.1 GCA_003140075.1 Acidobacteriaceae bacterium
GGGCTGGAGGTGACCCGCGTCGCTGGAACCGGGCTGGTCAACGCGCTGTCGTCGGTTTCAGCCGAGGCCCCCGCCAACAATCTTATTCTCGACCGGGTATGGTTGCACGGCACGGCTCAGGACGATACCACTCGAGGCATCGATCTCGGGAGCACCACCTACGTGTCGGTGATTGACTCGACCCTTACGGATTTCCACTGCGCCGTGTACTGCGGCGATTCTCAAGCGATTCTTGGTGGAATTGGTAGCGGACCGATGGGGCCTTACAAAATCACGGACAACTTCCTTGAAGCCGCAGCGGAGAACATCCTGTTCGGCGGAGGCGCGGCCACCGCGACCCCGGCGGATATTCAGATTACCCAGAATCACTTCTTCAAGCCCTTGACTTGGATGCAAGGGCAGGCCGGATACGTGGATGGAACAAACGGGGAGCCATTTGTTGTCAAGAATCTCTTCGAAGCGAAAAACGTGCAGCGCGTTTTGCTCGATAGCAACATTATGGAGGATTCCTGGGGTGGTTTCTCTCAGGTGGGCTTCGCCATCGTGCTATCGCCAAAGAATCAGTCTGGCGCCAATAACACTAATCTCTGCCCAATCTGCCAGGTCACGGATGTGACCGTCCGCTATAGCACCATCAGCCATGTGGGGGCCGGACTCCAGATCGCCAATGCCATGGCGGGCAACGGCGCGCCGCTCGATGGGCAGCGCTATAGCATCCACGACATAACGATCGACGATATCGACGGTGTGAAGTACGCGGGCCCCAGTTTGTTTGCCGAAGTCGAGGTGGTGGCCGGCGCCCCGGTCCTGCAGAACGTAACCATCAACCACGTAACCGCTTTCCCCCCGACGACGACGTTATGGGTCGGCGATACGGTCGCAGTCACCACGCAGATGAAAAACTTTGTCTTCACCAACAGCATCGTAAGTACCGGCATTTATCCCATCTGGTCGACGGGTGGTGGAGCAACCAACTGCGCTTATTACGACAAACCTCTCACCACTTTCAATGCCTGCTTCAGCCCCTATTCGTTCGCTAGCGATGCGCTGATTGGAAGTCCCTCGTCGTACCCGCCCAGCCTGTGGCCCTCCGGAAATTTCTTCCCCGCCACCGCCAGCGCCGTGCAGTTCGTCAACTACAACGGCGGCAACGGCGGCAACTATGAACTGCTACCCTCAAGCCCCTACAAGGGCGCAGGCAGCGATGGCCAGGACCTCGGAGCCGATGTGGCGGCGATCGATTCTGCTATCGCAGGCGTGGAGTAGCGACCTCGTTCGAGCGATCTCGCTGCTGTTCCTTTCACCGGCGACCGAATTCGTAGGCGCCGCTGACCATGGTAGACTGGTGGTAATCGCAGGTCACCCGTGATCTCCACTCCTGTTCGCATGCGGGGCCAACCTGCATTAGCCGCTGTTGAGCTTGGTTGTGAACACGGTCGCGAGTGACCTGAGAACCAGTTCCGGGAATTCGCGCAAGACCGCGAGACTTTCAACGATGGCAGCAGCCGATCAACAGGAAAGGCATACGAATTCTCCTGCCCAGCCTTCCGCTCTTGCGCGACGATTTCTGATCCTCCATGAATTCCCTCCACCTGACCTGGAGCGAGCTTGGCGTGAGTGCCTGACTCGGGTGGAAGTTCCTGCCCACTACGACACCCCAGAGTTTTTCCTTGAGCCGTATTGGGTGGGCCAGAATCCCTTTGCCGTCCTTGCTTTCACTGACTCCAAGATGGTTGGAGTGCTGACTGGACTTCGCGACGGCGACGAGATCGTTTCCGGCCTGCCGTCCCGACCGCAGGTCTGCATCGATCAAAGGGCTGACAAGGTTCTAACGACGGACATTTTGGCAGAGGGTCTTCTCAGCGCGGCTGGAAGCGCCAACTTGATCACAGTCTACAGCTGGGCCTCCACTGCCTTGCCGGCTTTTGAGCACCACGGCTTCAGGGTCCGCGAGCTGGAAGGAGCTGTCGTATTTGACCTGAGCCCTGGAATGCAACCACGGTTCGACCATTTTGCCAAGAACCGAAGGAGAGACGTCCGGATTGCGATTCGAAACGGCATCGAAGTCTCTGAAGAGACCACGGCTGAGGACTTGCAGGCATATTGGGAAGTCTATTCCGCGTGGCGGAAAACCGATCGCAAGCAAATCCATCACGACCGAAGTTTTGCAGCCATTGAAAAAGTTCACAACATGCCCAGCAATCACCGCCGATTTCTTGCCAGGTATCAAGGCAAAGTGATTGCCGCCGCGGGTGTTCGCTTCTTTCCCGGCGGCCTGATCGAATACGCGAACAACTGCTCCCTGGACGAATTCATGAAACTGCTGCCCAACGATCTTCTGGTCTGGCGGATGATCGAGTGGGCGTGTCGTCATGAATTCAAAAGATTCTCTCTCGGTGGTTCACATCCATTCCTGCGAAAATGGGGCGGAACTGTCGTTCCGATTTATCGGTACCGCTTGGACCGCACGCTCTTCCGCCGGCATAATCTGAAGGAGGGCATCGCCGAAATGGCTAGAAATCTGGTTGACCGCATGCCCCCTCCTCTGCAAGGAAGAGTCAGGAACGTGTTTCGGAAACAGCGAGCGGCCATGGCACGATGGATTTGAGCGTTTGTGTCAAACCGGTTGCTCACAAACTTCACCAGTTTGTTAGGACACTGCCGTCGGACCCGCCCTTATTCACGAAGAGCGATAACGGTAGATATCCATGTAGTGTCCCCGCTGCAAACGCTCAAATTTCGGGTGGGAACCAAAGGCGCTGTCTCGCATCTTCAGGGAGCCGGAAAACAGAATTAGCAACTCCCTCGGCGATCGCTGTAGGGACCCCTCGATGTTTTGCACAACCTGATCCAGGACACTGGGCGCGAAGGGACTGTAAAAATACAAGACCTGGGGCTCGGGCGTGAGCGCGTACTCTGTTGCATCCACTGTTATGACCTCAATCGCCGTGCATCTCTGCCTGCCTCCGCGATAACTCTTCAGATTGCTCCTCGCGGTGTCTGCCAGTAAAGGTGCGAATTCTATGCCTACGATCCTGCGAAATGGAAATTCCGAAGCAACCAGCAACACCCTGCCTTTCCCACAACCGAAATCCATAAACGTGAAGTTTTCAGGCCGGATTTCCAGTGCCGCCAGCCCGGCGCGGATAATCTTTGGATGATGAGATTGATACTCGAGACCGGCAGTCTTGTTCTGGCTCTGGAAATCCAGACTGGCGAGTGGCACGTCTCCGCAAGTGTCCACGCCGTGGATAAGGTCCCAGGCTTGGCAACGCGCATTGCCAATCGCCTTCAGCAGCGGCTTCAGCCCGGAATTCGATGCGACCAGCGACCTCAAGCCCACACGCACTCCTTGCCATACGTATTTTCTTCTCCACCGATTGTTAAAAGGAGAATTTAGCGTTCCCGTTCGATGAGGACGCAGAGCGATTGTACCGTAGCGGTTGAGGCGCGGAGGGACGTGGCGCGGTCATTTGACCCGCGAATTACCAGCTGATAAGCTTCTGCTCAGTAGTACTCCGCCCAGTCGACAGTGTGTCTTTCCGTACTCGAAATGGTCGCTCCCGGCAATTATCAGTCCGTTAGGTTCGGTGTGAAAAGGAGTCGGCCAGCATGAAGGCTTGCAGCGGGCGAATTGCCGCGCCGGGTTTTGCTCTGCCTCCTCTCACGATTCTTTTGCTAATGCTCCTTTCGCTGATCCAGGTTTCTCCTGTTCGCTCTGCTACCTCGGCACCGTCTTCCGAGCAATCCAACGGCAAGAACCTCGATGGTCCCGCGGAGCTCCCAAGGGAATACGCAAAAAGCTCATTGAAGGATACTCCCGCCGGTGGAAAAACCTGGACGGTATCTTCGGGGCAAAATCTCCAGACGGTTCTCGCTGGCGCGTCCTGCGGCGATATCATCCAGTTGCAGGCGGGAGCTACGTTTAGCGGCAACTTTACGGTGCCGGCGAAGAGCTGCGATGATTCGCATTGGATTATCGTTCGCACCAGCGCGCCTGATTCCAGTCTGCCTCCCGAAGGTACTCGCCTCACGCCTTGCTATGCCGGTGTGTCAACTCTCTCTGGCAGGCCTCCGTTGAATTGCAAGTCAACGGCGAACGTCATGGCAAAGATCGAGTTCAATGGCAGTGGTGGCTCAGGACCGATCACGTTCGCTCCGGGGGTCAACCACTACCGGTTTATCGGTTTGGAAGTAACCCGTCCGATATCCTCGGCTGCCATTTACAACCTCCTGCAGGTCGATGGTCCGGCCGATCATCTGGTGTTCGATCGCATGTGGATACACGGCTCTGCACAAGGCGATACCGTCCGGGGCATTTACTTAGGCTCGAGCAAGTACGTTTCTGTGGTGGATTCGTTCTTTACCGATTTCCATTGCGCCTCCAAGACCAGCCCGTGCGT
>PLIO01000208.1 GCA_003140075.1 Acidobacteriaceae bacterium
ATTTCCTGATAC
This sequence comes from Acidobacteriaceae bacterium, assembly GCA_003140075.1. Lineage (GTDB taxonomy): Bacteria > Acidobacteriota > Terriglobia > Terriglobales > Acidobacteriaceae > Sulfotelmatobacter. The sequence continues at coordinate 13 of PLIO01000208.1, forward strand.
GACATTTCTTCGACTTCACATAGCAGCAGCACCTCGCGATAAGCGACGGGCAGTTGCTCCAGAGCCTGCTGCACAAGCCGTCCATCTGAACGCTGCAGCAGGATGCTCTCCGGCGTTTCCTCGGCTGCAGGCAAGGCTTCCTCTTCGCCCTCAAGATCGAGTTGGACAGTCGAGGTTGCCTTTAGTCCGGTGCGGGAGGTCAGGAACGCATTCCGCAGGATCTTATAGATCCAGGCGCGAAAATTCGTGCCTTTCTGGAACGAGGAAAACCCCTTAAGTGCCTTGACATAAGTCTCCTGCACGAGATCCTCAGCTTCCTGGCGGTCATGCGTTAGCCAGCAGGCAAAATTATAGAGCCGCTCGAAGTGAGGCATGGCTAATTGCTCGAACGACTCCGATGGCAGGTTCTCTCCGACATGCACACAAGGGTAAACGAGCGGACGATCGTTTTATTCCCATAGTCCACAAAAAAATACGACGGAATAAAACCGAGCGCCGTCGGTTCTGCACAACGAGTCGCAGAGAGCGAACTGGAGTCACCGAGGGAATGAGGGTGCGGAAGAACCACAATGCTCTTTTAGCAACTCCTTTAGGAGGAACAAAATGAGAAACAATCTGAGGATGCTTGGTTTGACGCTGTGCGTGCTCCCGATGTACCTGCAGGCCGCAACAGGACAGGATCTGAAGCCGGTCTATCAACCCGCCCAAGGGCAGAGCACACGATCCGCAGAACCGATTCCGGCGGGCACCATTCTTCCTGTCAGATTGAACACTGCCTTGCGCTCGGACAAGATCGGAAGCGGAACTACCATAATCGCGACGGTGATGCAGGACGTGGCGCTGGGCAAGGGAGAAACATTGCGTAAGGGATCCAAGATAACAGGCCATGTGGTCGAAGCCATCACTCCTGGAAAAGGGTCTGACGAATCAAAGATCTCGTTTCAATTCGACCAGCTACAGCTTCGGAGCCAGACCATCCCTCTTTCCACTACCCTGCGCGCAGTAGCGTCAACGTCTGCGGTACTTGCCGCCACACCTGAGCTAACCTCACCCGATTATGCCGACAACCAAATTCAAATTGGAGGTGACCAGATTTCCTACGGCGAAGATGGGCCGGTAATGGTGGGATCGCAGATCGTGGGGAAATATACCAGCCAAGGCGTGCTGGCCAATGTAAACCAGGATTCGGGCACCCCAAGCGGGGGCACGATCGAAGACAATGCCCGTCCGCAAGCATTTTGGCTCTTCTCAGTGAACGCCCGCGGCGCATACGGATTTCGCGACCTGACAATCCTCCAATCCGGACGCACCGAGCCGATTGGGGAAGTCACTTTGGCCTCCAACCGGAAGGCAGTGAAAGTCGAGAAGGGCAGCGCGATGCTCTTGCGCGTGGAAGGCAGCGGGCCCGAGTCGGTACAGGCTCGCACGATTGCTTCGCGAGAAACAGGACAATAACGAGTTCGCGGGTTGCCGCGGAGTTAGTCCGGTCCAGCCAGGGCGCATCCCGCGATTCATTCCTACAGGGTGGGCGGAGAGCCGCACGGGCTGGATGGAATGATCTTCACTTCGTTCCGCTACTACTTACCGTAGCGTGTGCGAGCCTCACCCTCGCGATTGCTCTCTCCGTTTGCGCGGGGGTGAGGACTTTTCACCACCCGTACGCATGAAGAGTCGAGGACATTTCAGTAGATCCTAACGAGGTATGGCGATGGTAAATCCTTTTGATCTTAAGACGGCACTCTTGGCCAAGCACGCGCAACATGTCGTGCTGATCCATTTTCCAATCGCACTGTTCATCACGGCGGTGGCATTCGACCTTATCGCGCAATGGACGAAGCGCCGTGGCCTGGCGGACGCGGCATACTACAACCTGCTCGTGGCGGCGATTTCGACTGTTCCGGTTCTCGCTACTGGGCTACTCGCGTGGCAGTTCCAACTCGAGGGACAGAAACTGAAGGGCATCCTAAGACTACACCTCGTTCTGGCGTGTGTTTCGACGGTGATGATTTGGCTAGCGTGGTGGGTGCACTTCCGCGCTCGACGACGGACAGTATATTTGCCGAGTTATCGATTGGTGCTTGAGCTTCTGGCAGTCGCCGTTGTTGCGGTGACCGGGCATTTGGGTGGCTTTCTCAGCGGCGTAAACCTACCAGGTTAAATGCCCCCGGGGCCGCTTCCAGTCCGTAAACTGATGGCAAACCGGGGCTGAAAAATGGTTTTTTTATCGAGACATTTCTCTGTCCACTTTCCTTCGACTTTTCAGGGAACGATCTCGTCCGGTCCTACGGCAGAAAGCTCTTGTTCGCTTTCGATTTTTTCGGGAATAAAAATACACCGCCTCAGTTATCAACTCAGACGCCACAAACCACGGAGGACAAATGCCCGACAAAAAGCAAGATCTTATCGATCAGAGTTTGCAAGACCTCAACAACGACGGAGTTGATCGTCGCGGTTTCCTGAAGTGCATGGCATGGGCGGGTACTGGCCTGGTATGGACCATGAGTGGAGGAATTCCGGTGTCCCAGGCCTTCGCTAAAGGTTACGGCAAAGATGCCGGCAAAGGCGCGGACTTTACTTTTGTGCAGATCAGCGACAGCCACATTGGCTTTAACAAGCCAGCCAATCCGGACGTCACCGCGACTCTGCAGACCGCGATCAACAAGATCAATGCCATGCCTCACAAACCGGATTTCATCATCCACACCGGCGATTTGAGTCAGCTCTCGAAGCCAAGTGAGTTCGACACGCTGGACCAGGTATTAAAAGGAGCATCCGCAAAACAGATCTTTTTTGTGCCAGGTGAGCACGACATGCTCTCCGACAACGGCGAGCAATATCTCCAGCGTTACGGAAAAGGCACCAAAGGGACGGGGTGGTCCAGTTTCGATCACAAGGGCGTGCATTTCGTTGGTCTCGTGAATGTCGCCAATTTAAAAGCTGGAGGCATGGGCTCGCTCGGTAACGAACAGCTGGAGTGGCTGGAGGAAGATCTTAAGGGCCGCCCTGCCAGCACTCCGATTGTGCTCTTTGCACACATCCCACTGTGGACCATCTATCCGGATTGGGGTTGGGGAACCGACGACAGTGAACAGGCCTTGTCTTACGTGAAGCGTTTCGGTTCCGTGACGGTGTTGAACGGCCATATTCACCAGATCATGCAGAAGGTAGAGGGTAAGGTTTCGTTCCACACTGCAATGTCGACTGCCTTCCCGCAACCTGCGCCGGGAACGGCTCCCTCAGCTGGACCCATGAAGGTGCCGGCCGACCAGTTGCAACGGGTGTTGGGTATCACTGATGTGAACTACGTGGTCAGTGGTCGCAGCCTTGCGGTGGTTGATTCGCCGCTTGGCAGCTAACTCAGTATCTGATCAGTAGCAAAGGAGACGTGCAGTAAATGTCGCATATCGAGATTTAGAGAGGAAAATATCATGACAAAGAACAAGCTTTGGATTTCGGGCGTGGCGGCGCCGGTACTGATTGCGACGATGCTGTTGGCATTGTCTTCTCGCGTCACTGCGAATGCCGAACCTTCCGCGCCAGCAGCGGCGGTGAAAATCGATAATTTCGTCTTCGGGCCGCAGACGATCACCGTGCCCGTCGGAACGACTGTTACCTGGACAAACGCTGACGACATTCCCCATACGTCGGTCAGTACAGAGGGTGTGTTCAAGTCCAAGGTGCTGGATACGGATGAGAAATTCTCCTACACCTTTACCAAGGCAGGAACGTATCCCTACTACTGCACGATTCACCCGAAAATGACCGGCAAAGTCGTGGTGCAGTGACCTCAGACTCCTAGAAGGCGCGGGCAGCGCGTTAGGGAACAACGCGTTGCCGCGCCAAGTGCACGAATATGACTATAGACTCGTCACAATTCGCAGTGAGGGAAGTGGCAGACCTGGATCTTGTCCACGCCGCCAAGAATGGGGATGTTGCCGCTTTCGAGCAACTCGTAAGCCGATACGATCGCAAACTTCTCCGAATTGCTCAAAGCATCACGCACAACCGGGAAGATTCGCAAGATGCAGTTCAGGAAGCATTCTTGAAGGCCTACCAAAACCTGCCCGGATTCCGCGAGGATTCCAAATTCTCGACCTGGCTCTTTCGCATCACTGTGAACCAGTCACTGATGAAGCTACGTAAGCAGCGCAGCACTAAAGAGATGTCCCTGGACGAGGATTTTGAGGCCGAGGGAGACTTCCTGCCAAAGGAGGTCGCCGACTGGGCTCCTAATCCGGAACAGCGCTACTGGGCGTCTGAATTACGAGACATCCTAATCAAGTGCCTGGAAGAGCTGAACCCAATCTTGCAGACGGTCTTTGTGTTGCGGGATATCGAAGGACTCACTATAGAACAGACAGCAGAAGTGCTAGAGGTGACTCAGACGGCAGTGAAGGCGCGGCTGTGGCGTGCNNCGGCTGCAGCTTCGCGAGGGCCTGAACAAGTACTTCAGCAAGCAGACACACTTGGCGCGAGCGCAGTTATTCCCTTCAGGCAGACCGACAGGCCGGATTCTCGGCCTCTTTGCCGAGTGCTTGCGCAACGCGATGGAGAGGACTCACTCGATCAATGTTGCCGAGTCTGAGATGCATGCGGCGATTCGTACGCCAACCACCGAGAATGTTGATCGTTGCCTCAACCACGTTTGATTCAAGTGATATCGCCAGCCTGTGCCACGCAGTCATTCTTCTCTCCCAGCGATGTTCCCGCTACGTGTTTACGAGATCGAAACAAGGAATTGACAATTAAGTTACATCCCATCCGCATCTCCTCGCTGGCTGCCGCGTCTAGCCTACACGCATTGTCAACAAGCCTTCGGAATCTTGGAGCGCAGGACTTACTTGTGGAATAAAGCGTCACGAGCGCAGTTATCAGGTCAGCAGCTAAATTCAGTCTTAAAAGGAATTGCAAAATGAACTATAGAAGGTGTTGGACCGCCATGAGCAAGGGTTTTGCAGTGGCGGCGGTAGCGATGGGGCTTGCGGCTAGTTCCTTATGCGCAGGTCAAGAGACGGTGTTACATACTTTTGTCAACGGCAGCGATGGCAGCATTCCATTTAGCGGACTGACCTTCGACGCAAAGGGAAATCTTTATGGCACGGCCGATCTGGGCGGTTCCCCGGAGTTCGGGGACGGTACAGTTTACGAATTAACGCCGGACGCGAATGGCGGCTTTACTTTCCAAACGATTCATGCCTTTTCACAAGCAAAGGGCGACGGTGGGAACCCTCTTGCCAGCGTGGTCTTCGACTCTTCGGGCAACCTGTATGGGACTACCTCGGAGGGCGGTACTGGTGGCTGTGGCATCGCTTATGAACTGTCGCCGCCCGCCACCCAGGGCGAAAAGTGGACGGAAACCATCCTGCACAACTTCGGCGGTGTCACCGGATGCGGCCCCAGTAGCTATTTGATATTTGACCAAGCGGGGAACCTCTACGGCGCCACCTTCGGCGGTGGAGGCGGCGCGAACACCCCGCTGTGCCAAAACGGTTGTGGCACGATCTATAAGTTGAGCAAGGTGAACGGGAAGTGGACGGAGACCACCATCCATCACTTCACGGGGGAGAACACAGACGGCCAGGAGCCTTCGGGGGGGCTAGTGTTCGACCAGGCCGGCAACCTTTGGGGCGCGACGTATGCGGGCGGAAATGGACACTCGTCGACCTGCGGCGACCAAAATGGTGGCGCGGGTGACTGCGGCACGGTATTCGAACTAACTCCGGAAGCGAATGGAACCTGGAAAGAGAGCACGCAGTTCAGCTTCTCGGACAACACCACCGGCTTCAATCCGTTCACCAATTTGGTCATCGACCAGGAAGGAAACCTGTATGGGACGGCGGTGAACGGCGGACCGACTTTGGAGGGATTGGTTTTCAAACTAACGCCCGAGAGCGATGGCAAAGTTAAGGAAAGCATCGTCCACAATTTCGGCGGCCCATGCTGTACCGATGGAGTTCATCCATTTAACGGCCTGACCATCGACGACGCCGGGAATCTGTACGGCACGGTGCAAGGCGGCGGTGGTACCACTACTGTTTGCACCGGTGGGTTTGTTGATACCGGCTGCGGCATTGTCTACAAGCTCACGCCCAATGCCAACGGCAGCTCTTGGACGGAGACGATTCTGTATGCCTTCTTCGGTACGAGCGACGGAGCCAATCCTTTGGACGACCGCGTGGCCGTGGATGCCAACGGGAATGTCTTTGGTTCGGCATCGGGAGCCGGAGACTTCAACTTCAACAAGACGGGTTGTGCCGGCACCCTTCCCGGCGGATGCGGCGTTGTATTCGAGGTGAAACCGTAACCTCGAATGTTAAGCAGTCGGAGGTGACGCGGAGCCTCGTTTCGTTCGGGGCTCCGCGGCTTTTTCAAACAAACGTAAGCACGACACCACCGTCGATCAGAAGGTTTTACACTCTCCCCCGGCAACGGACAGGTCTCCAGCGAATGTCGATTCTCGAATGGCCCCAGTTGAGGGCCTGTCCGCCCCCCAAAGATATTCTCCACCTCATATAAGTGTCGGGTTCATTCGATATCTTAGAAATGCTCCGCTCTATGGGTTGCGTCACTCCTGCACTGTCGAGAACAACAGTAGTCATTAACGCGGCACTCTTCGTGTCTAGCATCGCAGTTATGTTACTACCACACGTTTACGAGATCTCGAAAAAGAGTTGACAATCAAATGACATCCTGTCCGTATCTCGCCCCCAATTGCCGCGTCTAACTCCCATACGTTGTGAAAACAGTTGATACATGAGGCTAGGGACATAACTTGTGGAATAAAGTCTCACGAGCGCGGTTATCACTGATGAACACGTAACACCATTTCAATAGGAGAAATCATGAAGAAATCATATTTGACTGCTGTACTTACTCTGACTTGCCTGCTTGGGTTGGGCATAAGCGCCCGCGCTCAGGACGCCGAGGGAGTTCGTGTGAACGTTCCCTTTGAGTTCGTCGCTGGAGGCATGATCCTGCCTGCGGGCACCTACACCATTGGTCGTGTCTCGCTTGAACCACATTCGACCATAGCGATCAGCGGCTACGGCCATGGCGCGCTTGTTCTCCCCATCGCTATCGACGGACCTCGTGCTAAGCAGCCAAAGCTTAGTTTCGAGCATGTGGGGGACAAGTACTTCCTGAGTGAGGTTGACACACCGGGAGGCATCTATACCTTTGCGTTACCGCGGGCGATGGTTGCGCTGGCGCAGATGAAGGATCAAGGCACTATGTCCTCAGGTGGCACTAACTAAATCGAGGGCCAAGTCAGCATTCATACGGCTGTGGGGGGAGTTCCGGGATAAGAAGTACATCTGTCTACCCGAATTTCCCCTTCATTCCGCAACAACGCTCCACGGTGGAAATGGAAACAACGATATTCGGCGACGTCGTACAAATCATAAAAAAAGGTTCAGGAGGACAATATGAGAAAAGCACTCTTGTTATTCGGTTTGCTCGCGGCGTTGACGGTTCCGTCAGGGTTGTGGGCGCAGCAGGCCGGCTATTCCCAGACCAACCTGGTCTCCAATATTGCTGGCGTAGGCAACACCACAGACCCTCAACTGTTGAACCCCTGGGGGATTTCCGTTCTTCCCGGCCAAGATTTCTGGATCGCCGACAACAACGGTGGCGTCTCCACGCTTTATGACCAAAATGGTAACAAAGATACTGGGCTGATCGTGACCATACCGGGGGCCTTAAGCAATCCAAACGGCAACTGCAGCCCCGGTTGCCCAACGGGAACCGTGGCCAATGCCAGCGGTTCCTACTTCAGTGGCGGCTCGTTCATTTTCGACACCGAGGACGGCCTCGTTGTCTACTGGAACGGTTCCAGCAATACCGCGATCATCGGTAAAGACAATTCCGCCAGCGGCGCGGTTTACAAAGGTCTCGCCCTACTGGGCACCAACCTGTTAGCGGCCAACTTCAACAGCGGCAAGGTAGACGTCTACGATTCGAACTACTCCCTCACTTCGTTGGGCGGCACCTTCACCGATCCAAATCTTCCGGCGGGTTTCGCCCCCCACGGCATCCACGTTATCGGTAGCCAGATCTACATCGCCTACGCGATGCAGGATACTCCCAAGCACGATGCGGTTCCCGGCGCTGGTGCTGGGCAGGTGGACATCTTCGACACAAACGGCAACTTCGTAAGCACTTTCGTCGCCGCGGGCGCCAAGAATAACCTCAACGCGCCTTGGGGCGTGGTGCAGGCTCCGGCCAGCTTCGGAACCTTCGCCAACGATATCCTCGTCTCCAATTTTGGCGATGGAACTATTAGCGCGTTCAGCTCGCAAGGTATTTTTGAGGGCCAGCTCAGCGACTCTTCAGGCAATGTGCTGGTCAACCCCGGCATGTGGGATATGGTGTTTGGCGGAGGTGGTGGTGCCAATAACGATCCAGGCACTCTTGGCACTCTCTACATCACTGCTGGAGGCAGCGCCGGCCAACCCAATTTCCCGGCCGGAGGAAGCGCAACGGCTGTGTTCGCCAGCCTTGTTCCTGTGGCCGCAGTCGGCGCTCCAGGTTTCTCTCTGAGTCTCTCAGCCGCAAGCGCGACGGTCGCTCCGGGCGGTTCGGCTAACCTCATGATCAGCGCCGCCGCGGTGGGAGGATTCAACAGTCAGATTTCTCTTACATGTACCGCGCCCTCTGGTCTGACCTGTTCTCTCAGTCCCTCAACGATCTCTCCCGGAGGCACTTCGTCCTCCACCTTGACCATTTCTGCGGCCTCAACCGCCCCGAGCGGAGGCTACGGCGCCCTCCGCATGCCCGGAATGATGGGTCTGCTGCCTGCCCTGGGCCTGTTCGGAACCGTTCTCACAACTCGGAAACGAAAACCGCTTACCCGCAAGAGCATTGGGTGGATGAGCCTGCTGGGCTTGCTACTTTGCGTCTCCCTGTTCGCCCTGGGATGCGGCAGCAGCAGCTCCAACAAACCAACAACGCCTGCATCTGGACAGACCACCGTAATGGTAACAGGGACCTCCGGCTCTCTGAGTCATTCCAGCACGGTAACAGTCACTATCAACTAAGACAAACGCCTCTGCGAGGGCGCACTTAGGTGCGCCCTCACCCATGGGCGATTTCTTGACCAAGGTCGGTTCGGTTGAACGCCAAGAAGCGCGAAAACTGCAGGGGAGGCAAGAGTGGTGGAACTAACGTCTTACGGACTTACAGGGTTGACCGCAATGCTGGTTATGGCGTTCTGTTTTGCCTACAGTAATGAGCTCCCACGGACCCGCGAGAAGTCCTCTTACGATCTAATCAACAACCCACATCTGAATGATTCTCCGCTTGTCGTGACTTTGGCGCGAATTCTAAGGCTTCGGGGGGATGTCGGTAAGCAACAAGAGACTTCGCCAGCATCCCTGCTGCAGAAGACATCGCGGGTTGAGACAGGCCACAACGCAATCTACAGAGGTAGTTTTCGAAACGATCGCGGGACACTAGAGGCCTTCCATGGCTGACGTGGCTGCTTCCGTGCTGGCGCTACGTACGCACTCCATGCCGCTGCTGGCTCATCTGGAGGAATTGAGGAAACGAATCATCTTCTCGGTCCTTGGCGTACTCGTCGGATTTATCTCATGCTGGTCCTTTGCAGGTCGCATTTTCGGTTTAATGCAGCAACCTATTATTGGGGCCCTGCGTCACCACGGCATCGGTGGCGGGTTGGTGTACCTAAATCCAACTGAGCCCTTCAATCTCTATCTTGAGGTGGCTCTTGTAGGCGGACTATTTGTAGCCTCTCCATTTGTGTTCTATCAGTTGTGGCTGTTCATCGCTCCCGGACTGTATCGCAAGGAAAAGCGATATGTTATGCCGTTCTTGCTCAGCACGGTTGGTTTGTTCATAGCTGGAGGCCTTTTTGGTTACAAGATGGTCTACCCGGCTTCCCTGGACTTCTTAATTGGCTACGGCCAACAATTCCAACCCATGATAACGATTGGAGAATATACGAAGCTGTTTGTGACGATAATCGTCGGTCTCGGACTGATTTTTGAAATGCCAATTCTCGTGTTCTTCCTGGCCCTAATGCGAGTGATCACCGCGCGCTGGATGTTGCGGAATCTCCGATATTCCATTCTCGCCATTTTCGTTGTCGCGGCAATCATCACACCTACTGCCGACATCCTGAACATGTGTCTTTTCGCGGCCCCAATGATAGCCCTTTACGCCCTCAGTATCGGAGTGGCATGGCTGGTGAATTCCGGCCGCAGGCGCGCCGCCGACGCTTTCTAGTCTGCAGTGCCGCTCTGCCTTTATGCATCTCCCGAAGGCAATTCCGAGGTCCCACGGCTCAGTATATGTACACCTGTGTACGAACATTTCGTTGACTTTGGAATAAAAGGCCGTCCGCCCGAGTTTTGTAGATAGCAAGATCAAATCGCAAGCCAGGATGAAGTGGATATGAAGGCATTCTCGGGTCACTTCTCCGGTGTCTCTGTTTCAAGTGTCGCGGCGAGATTGTCAACAGTTGTTCCAAAGAGTTGACAATCAAATGACAGCATCGATGTATCTCGTCATTGATCGTCGCGTCTAACGCACAGTACTGCTGGAACAAAATCATGAGCAAAGGAATTGGAGCACGAACATGAACAAAAAGCTTCACCCATACAGCATTAGTCGTCCAGTTGACCGCCGTTCTTTTCTGAAAGGTGGTCTTCTGGCAGGAGGCGCGGCAGTAGGCGCCGGCTTGTTAACAACTGGACCTTTGGCCCTTGCACAAAGCAAAGGACAATCAAGCGGATCCCTCAATGCGGGCGATGTCGCTATCCTCCGTTTTCTGGCGGCGGCAGAACTGATCGAGTCGGACCTTTGGACACAGTATGCGGAACTCGGTGGTATAGGCAATAATCCACCTATTGAGGTAGACCCGAATCAGTTGCTAAATCCCTATCAAGTAGCCTTGTCCAACCTTGATTCTGACGGCCCGCAATACATCTCCAGCAATACGCTGGATGAAGTGAGCCACGCTACCTTCCTCAATGCTTATCTGGAGTCCAGAGGGGCCGAACCGGTTAACTTCGATGAGTTCGTAACCTTGCCGGGAAGTACAGCTCAGGGATCCACGGGCAGTTCACGCCTGACCAACCTCATGAACCTCAACGTTGATACCAGTTGGTTCGTCCGCTACCGAAGCGCAACCAATCCTGACCTCGGCGCCACTTTTCCCCAGGCGATCACTCTCACTGGAGTTACCGCCATTCCCAGAAGCGATGCCGATTACGAAGGTAGATCCAACCCCAACTTTCGTGGCAACGATCATATCCAGGCGATCGCCAATGTCGCGGGCTTTCACTTCGGATACATCGAGCAAGGCGGTTCGAGTCTTTACGCAGCCCTGAGTCAGAAAGTGACGGATCCAGAAGTACTCGCGATCACGCTTGGCATCGGCGGGGACGAAATCGCTCACTTTCTGGAATGGGTCGATTTTGCGGGCAACGGAGTGCAAGCTCCGGTGGCGCCATTCGCGGATCCGATCTCCGGCCTAAAATTTCCCAACTTTTTCAGCCCACTAAACCCGTTGATTCAGCCTAGCTTGATCTTCCCGGTTCCCGTCGAATTCAAGCCCAACCTTCCCCGTGTTTCGATCATTCGTCCGCTGGCCGATAAATTCGGTGGCGCAATCGCAACGATCAAGAGTTTCACTGCGGATGGACTTTTCATCGGCCAAAGCAAACAGTTCCTTAACGAACTGCAAGCGATGGCTGTCGCAGCCGATTCTGCGGTGCGGCAAGCGGCCTAACTTAACCCTAGCTGTCGCCTTTTGCGGATTGCTTGTTGTTCAACTGGGGGCGCCGCTCCTGAAACGGGTCGCGGCGCCTGCCTTTCACCAATCACGCATTGTTCGCACGTCTTTGGACGAGAAATTAAGGAGCATATATGTTAGAAGGCCTGTTTCAACCGATGCATCTGCTGATTATTTTCGGAATTGCTTTGTTGGTGTTTGGACCTAAGAAACTTCCCGAACTGGGCAAAGGAATCGGAGAAGGCATCCGCGGCTTCAAGTCAGCGATGAAAGCTGAGGAGGAGAAGCCCGCCAACACGACAGCGTCCGTCACTAATGACCAAAACGTAACCAAGGGGTGAATTGTGGGTTTTGGCATGGAAATCCTATTCGTGCTTATGCTCGGGCTTTTGGTACTGGGACCGAAACGGCTGCACACACTCCTGGCCCACGCGGCGCGAGCTAAAGCTGAACTCGAGAATGCGACGCGTGGCCTAAAGTCTCAACTCGCCGCAGAACTCGATGCTGCGCCCGGGGCCTGCACAGCCGATTGCTCTCACGTATTGATTGGGGACTGTGAGCTTTGCTCAACTTTCAAATCTGGATCGGAGGCTCGGGAGTCTGCGGAACCGTCTTGATGAGAAACTAAAAGACCACATCTGCCTTTTCAAAAACGAGGGTTCCCTCGGAGATGGAAACGCGGAAGGCCCTCGCGGAAGTGGTGCTCTGGAGTCGGTTCGCGTGCTCGATGTAAGCGACCCTGCGGGTCCGCGGACCGTTCGGAACTTTGACGGGGTCACTAGCATTTTGCAGGACTCGGCCCGCGACTTGCTTTACGTTGCGAATGGAGCCGGAATCTGGATCGTGTCACACCAGCAAGTGGTACACGGTCACGAGTGCAACTCGTCGGATGCGCTGTCGGACCTGCCGAACTGCGATTAGCGGCTTCCACGAGATTCGAGTGCAGGTGGTTTCGGGACTTCGGGCGCGAACGTTAGGCAGATTGCCGTCGTGCGGTCATAAACAGGCCCCGCATTCACCGCCTGTCTTGAGTAAACCAGGTCAGCGCAAAGGGATCGAAGCCTATGTCGAATATTTCAGCAATTGTGGCCGGCATTGCCTTTGTCTCACTGGCCGCCGCCAACGTGGTGGTGATGCTGGAGGCTTCTCAGCCCCTGCGCAGCATAACGACGAGAACCCGCTTGATCGCTGTTCACCGGGCGAGTGGATACTTGTTTGGGATCTTGCTCTGCATCATGGCTTACAGCATGAGTCAGAGACTCGCTGGTTTGGGAATAACGGGTCACCTGCCTACGCATCTGGTTTTGCATATCACGCTTGTGCTAGTCCTCGTACCTCTGCTCTTGCTCAAGATCTTGATCGCACGCCGCTACAAGCATAGCCATTCGTCACTGAAGGCGCTAGGAGTAACCATTTTCGCGATTGCGTTCGTGCTTGTGGCCCTCCCCACGTTTTCGGAACTTCTTCGTTCGGCGAGCCCTGGAAGCTTGGGGCTAAGGCTCGCGACTGGTGCCGTTGTTGCAGTGTGCCTTGTCCAGTGCGCCTCGGTGTGCAAGAAGCGGAAGCAGCCACATGCTTCCATAGAGTCGTCGGGCATTCCGGTGATTTCCGCGCAGCCGATCCCAGTAACCAACCACAAAAACGCGACGAGCCCAATGCATCTTCTGCTGTCACAGATCGAGCAGCAAACGCACGACACCAAAACGCTGCGCTTCCAGGTTCAAGACAAAAGACTGCTTTGTGTTAAGCCAGGGCAGTTTCTGACTTTCCAGTGGACAATCGATGGCCTACGAGTAACGCGTTCTTACACCANNATTGCAGCCGGAAGTGGGATCACACCCATGATTTCGATGCTGCGTTATATCAACGATCTAGAACTCGCTACTCCTGTAACGCTCCTATATTGTGTGCGCACAAGCGCGGACATCATATTCGAAAACGAACTGGTGAGGCTTAGCAGGTCTCTTCTCCACTTCAAGTATGAAGTGTGCCTGTCGAGACCAGATCCAACCTGGGAGGGGCGCAGTGGGCGCCTGACTGAGGAATTTGTCACCCGCAACGTGACCGATCTGAATGCACCCACTTTCTTTCTTTGTGGTCCCAAGGGATTCATGGACACCGCGCGCCAGATTCTGTCGACTCTCGGCGTGAACCAGGACCGGATCCTTCAGGAAAGTTTTGGGGAGAGCAAACCGACCACGGAGTCTCGTTCACTGGCAACCCGCTCGACT
>PLIO01000275.1 GCA_003140075.1 Acidobacteriaceae bacterium
AACGTTCTTGGCTCGCCTGGTTCCGAAAGGGTTGTTCTGTGGTAGACTGCGTTCTGTCTGCTTCACCCTCCCCAAGATACGCCTCAATAGGGTTACGCTATGAGCCTTCCAAGATTGCATTTTTCTCGCCACGTATCAGGCTTCGTGATAATCCACTGCCTCCTGAGCTGGCCGGCCACGTCGGCGTGGGCGCAATTTGAGACGCGGGCTAGAGACTCGTTCCCTCAGGGCGCATACTCGATCGCTCTCGGCGACTTTAACAATGACGGCATACCTGACGTTGTAATGATCACCGGCAATGGTTTCTCGGTCGCGCTTGGAAAAGGGGATGGGTCGTTCGGCAATCCGGTCACTTATACGACCGAGGTTGCATACTCCTTAGCGGTGGCAGACTTCAACGGCGACGGCAACCTCGACATCGTTGTTGCCAATCTGGTTCCGAGTTCGGTGAGTGTCTATCTAGGCAACGGAGATGGCATATTCCAGAGCACTCCCGTCGATTCCAGCACTACTGACGGCTCCTACTTTGTGGTGGTCGGAGACTTTAACAACGACCACAAGCCCGACCTAGCCATCATCGACCCTCCGTACATCAGCGTGCTGCTGGGAAATGGGGACGGCACATTCCATTGGCCCAGCGACAATGACTCCTTTCCTGGCGCGAACTGGCTGGCGCTGGCAGATTTCAACAACGACCATGACCTCGACGTGCTGGTCGCCGGGTCTTTTGGGTCGAGCTACAGCGTTGGAGTGCTGCTGGGAAACGGTAATGGCACCCTTCGAAACTCAATTACACAGAGCGTCGAGTATGTTCCGGCCGCGGTGGCGGCGGGCGATATGAACGGTGACGGGAACATGGATGCGATCCTGGCTTACGATCTCGGTGGAGTCGCTGTCTTTCTGGGCAACGGCAATGGCACTCTGCAGCCTCCTGTAAATTACAACACGACAGGGTCTTCGTACTACGTGCTAGTGAGCGATCTGAATCTCGACGGGAAGCTGGACGTGGCCCTTCCGGCTGCTGATGGGCCGGAGGGTGGCGTGGACGTGCTTTGGGGGACGGGCGACGGAACGTTGTTGCCAGCTCAGTTTTTCGCCAATACAGCGTCAGGGGTGTTTGGTGTTGGCGACCTCAACGGAGACCACCTGCCGGATTTCGTTTTTGGTAATGGTTTTCTCGGCGTGGACTCCATGCTGAATACCGGCGTGGCGAGTTTCGCGCCGACCACTCCGCTTACATTTCTGGGCCAGCTTAGCGGCACGACGAGCGCTCCGCAAAGCGTAAGGCTGGCAAACAAAGGAAGGTCCGCACTTTCGATCAGTTCGATCAAGGCGTCGGGGGCGTTCCAAATTACGGGCAACACCTGCGGTCATTCCGTCGCGGCGGGCGCGAGGTGCGCCCTGAGCGCGGCGTTTCAGCCGACAACTCCTGGCACGTTCACCGGCGTGATCACATTGATGGATAGTGCATCGACTAGGCCGCAGTTCGTGGAGCTCGTTGGTTATGCGACGGCGATACAGGCGCTGCCGGGGAGCCTGAACTTCGGCAGTCAGGAGGTGGGCTCGAGGAGTGCCCCGCAAATAGTCACTGTGACCAATGAGGGCGGCGTGCAACTGGAGTTCAGCAGCATCTACGTCGGTGGAGTGGACAAAAAGGATTTTTCGCAGAACACGAATTGCACTGGAATCTTCCTTCAGCCCGGGGCTAGTTGCCAGATCAAGGTGAGCTTTGACCCGACGGCGACCGGGGGACGCAGTGCGGCCATTTACCTTACGGTGCAGGGGGGTGTCAGCCCGGCACCCGTTGTGCTCTCGGGGACCGGGACGTGAGGGCGGCCCGGGGGGCAGCCAAGAGCATGCGCCGCCCCCGACCGAGGCCCGTCAGGGCTAATGCCTACGTATGCATTGCGCGGGAATGTTTGGAGTCACGCTAGTGTTCCCAACCATGTCGTAGACGACGGCGTCAAAACCGGTAGGCGTGTTGGAGAACGAGTTGGGGTAAAAGCCGGGAACAGTCCCCTGTTCGACACCCTCCGCCGTGACGCAGTTGTCGACCGCATAGACAGCGTAGTGCGGTGGAAGGTTGTCCGCCCCGAAGTTTGCATAGAAAATTTGGCCCTGCGGGCTGGAATTGTTTGGGCAATATTGGGAGTTGCCGTTGTTGTTCTGGGCACAGTTGTATCCACTGTTATTCACCACGCTGCGACAGAGATAGGCCGACATGCCGGTGCTACCATAAGCGAAGTTCGGTACGGCACCCTGCCCCGTCTGGCCTGTCGACTGATCCACGATGCTCTGGTTCAGCCAGGCGGTGTTTTCCGTCGAAGTGGTTGCAGTCGTACCGGCACACGTCGCGCTCGGAATGACGGTGTTTGTCCATTGCGAGACTTGGTTTTGCGGCCCCGCGACGTATTCCGGGCTTAGCGTCCAGGTCGACCCGCCCCCAAGTTGGCAGCCGCACTGTGTCGTGTTGTTGTTACAGTTTTGTAGCCCACAGACGACCGGCCACTGGCTTTGCGGCACCGTGGGTATCTCGCAGCCCTGCGAGATGTCGCTGAAGACTGGCCCAGAGATAAGTTCGACATTATCGAGCCATTGCCCCGCCCCGTAATACGCGAGGGAGTATGCGACCGCTCCCGACCCTGCGCAGATCTTCCCAGGTGTCCAGGGCTACAGGTTCCCGGTAGAAGGGCAGACGAATCTCCTATTGTAAACAATCCCCTGCGCGCGGCGAAGCCCGGATGGGTTCGACAGGAAAAAATCGAGCCGTCCGACTGCTGCGGACGGCTCACGAATCTTTCTCGGTGGAGTTCGAATCAACAACGTCCTAGGCGCATCTCAGTGGTGCGATGTGCACTTGCCTTCCATGTCCTGCTCGATTAGGCCGAGTTGCTTCGGAACGGCGTTGGTCACGTCCTCTACACCGTTGCAGGCCGTGACGCCGTTGATAAGGAGGCTGTTGGCCTGGGATGCGCTAGTAAAGTTTTGGAAGAACAGCTCGGCCTGGGTGGAAGAGTTATTCATGGCACCGTCGTTCAGGCCGTCCGACGACCATACGCTGGAGCACAGCCACGCTGTCATCGAGGTCTGCGGATAGTTAAACTGGCCGACGGTCCCGTCCGCGATACTCATGTTGTTCCAATCCTGGTTGGCGGTTGCGTTGGTATTCTGGGCAATGGGAGGCCGGCACTCCCAACTCGACTGGGAGCTCTCATCGGACCACGCACGCATGCCTTTGAGCGCGTCATCGTAGAACGCTTCGAGGGTCCACGACTGGGGGTTGTTTGCCGGATTGCAGCCGAACTCCCCGGTCGGGCAGACCGTAACGTCGTAGACCGTGCCGAGCGAATACTCGCATCCTGCTTCTATGTTGCCGAACGGTGGCGAGGACAGGAATTCGGCATGGTCGAGGTAGCCGTTGTACCATGCCGGATAATAGGCGATTGCTCCTCCTCCCCCGCTGTTTCCCTGCGCACACATGCCCGCCTTGGCGTTA
The DNA here is from genome assembly GCA_003140075.1 of Acidobacteriaceae bacterium. Classification (GTDB taxonomy): domain Bacteria; phylum Acidobacteriota; class Terriglobia; order Terriglobales; family Acidobacteriaceae; genus Sulfotelmatobacter. The sequence goes on from PLIO01000275.1 coordinate 3,497, forward strand.
GAACCCTGTACATAGGCGAAGAGGTTTGAATTTGTCTGGACATAGGCGAGAAAGGCCGACACCCTTCCGGCAGCATAGGCGATGTTCTTCGTGCTGGTACCTGTATCCTCCCACGCCGACGTGCTATCCCACGCGGTCTGTACAACCTGGTAGGACGCGGCGAGATAGTCCGCAAAGTAATTTAATTCGCTATAGCAGGGAGGCTGGGGACAACTCGGTTCCTGGTCAGCAGGCATGTTTCCACCCTCCGGGCTGAAAAACACGATTGTGCCCTTCGGAGTCGTACCCGTGGGTGGCGTCTGGTAGCCGTAGGTTATGCCAAGGTCATTGATGGCCACGCTACTGTTTTGCGGCGGGACGCAGTGTATTGTTAAATGCTCACACTGGCTGGCTGGTATAGTGGATGCCCAGCCCATGCTTACCGGGCAGCTCCCTGGTACCGGGCCGGCACTCACTGAGCAGCTCGGCGTGTTCGTGCTCTGGCCTGTTGCCGCAGCCAACAACATCACCAGAACCCAAAGTGGACTTACCAAACAAAATACTCTGTTCGTCATGCGATTTCTCCCCCTAAATTCCCCCGAGCCTTTTGGCCGCAGGGCGGCAAATCTACCACGGGGCTGGCCGGTGCCAACACGAGCGCCAGTTTTCTTACGAAGACCGAACAAGCGGGAAAAATTCGTAGATGTTCACGGGCTGGAGGTGATAAAGTAGCCGAGTCGGTTTCCCCCTCCTGCCGTGCTCCCTATGGAGCCTATGCGACACGGCCTTGCTCTCGTGGTGGTAAATATGACCCGATTTCGCTCGAGCCTATTCCAAGCCGTCCTGTCGATCATTTCCCTGATCCTCCTCTCGTCGTGCGCCCTGGCGCAGTTCGAAGCCCGCGGAAGCTTCGTCGAGGGCGAGTACCCCTATGCGATCGCCGTCGGGGATTTTAACCACGACGGCAGGCTCGACCTGGCCGTGGCTTTCACGTGCTGTCCCGACGGCGGCGTGGCAATCCTGTTAGGCAACGGTGATGGGACTTTTGGTCCGCCAGTGAACTACACAGCGGATGTCGCCCCAACCTCCATCGTAGCCGCGGATTTCAATCAAGATGGTATTTTGGATCTGGCCGTTGCGAACTCCTTGAGTACCTACGTGAGCATCTTTATGGGGAACGGCGACGGAACCTTTCAGCCGGCGACTCAGATCCCGCTTACAGCCTTCCCAGGTTACGTTGGCGTCGGTGATTTCAACGGCGACGGCATACCAGACCTGCTAGTAGTTTCATACTCGAATCCGTGCAAGTGCATCTATGTCCTCTTTGGCAATGGGGACGGGACGTTTCAGGACCCGGTGGTCACCGAGCCGTCGTTTACGGTTCAGGCAGTCGGCGTGGGCGACTTCGACGGTGACGGGAGGCTCGACCTTGCGACCGCGGGGGAGTTCGGTTCCGACAGCACTGTAAACATCCTCCTCGGGAATGGCAACGGGACGTTCAGGGATGGAGCGAGTTACGCCGGCGACACCTCGCCCGTGTCGATTGCGGTGGGGGATTTTAGGAACAGCGGCAAGCTCGACTTCGCGGTCGCGAACTTTGAAGGGCTGGGAATCGGCGTTTGGCTGGGAAACGGCGATGGAACCTTCCAACCGGGGGTGAACTATGCGACATCGTTTCCTTTTTGGGTAGCGGCAGCGCGCCTCAATGAAGATGACAAGATGGATTTGATAGCGGCGAACCACGCCGGCGGAGCCAGCGTGCTTGCAGGCAATGGCGATGGCACGTTCCAACCCGGCGATTTCTACCCCGAAGGCAAGCAAGACGTGTTCGTTGCCGTGGGAGACTTCAACGGCGATCGTAAGCCCGATCTGGTTCTCGCTAACGGCGATTCGAATACCGTCAGCGTCCTGCTGAACACCGGGGTGGTCAGCTTTTCGCCGAGCAGTCCGGTGACGTTCGCCGTGCAACTGGTCGGCACCACCAGCGGCCCGCAGACCGTAAAGCTCACCAACACCGGCACAACGGCGCTCTCCATCGCCTCCATCACCGTGCGCGGCCCCTTCCATTTGACCGACAATTGCGGCAAGAGCGTGGCGGCGGGCGCGACCTGCGATCTGGGCATTACCTTCGCGCCGACCGCCGCAGGCAATACCAGCGGCCTCCTCAGTTTCCACGACAGCGCATCAACCAAGCCGCAGGTGATCGAACTCTCCGGCGCGGGCACGGTGATGGCGGTTTCGCCGCACAGCCTCAACTTCGGAGATCAGAAGGTAGGCACAAAGAGCGCGCCACAACCGGTTGTCGTGACCAACCAGGGCAGTGCGGCGGTCACCATTAACAGCATTAAATTTATGGACGCGCGCAACAACTACCATCAGGGGAACAATTGCCCAGCACAACTGAGCTCGGGGTCAAGCTGCACTATCAGCGTGACGTTCGATCCGAAAAATACCGGCCCGCAGAAAGGTATGTTGTATGTCGACGACAACGGCGGCGGCGGCAGGCAAGGAATATCGCTAACCGGGACGGGCGACTAGGGATCCATGGCCGGGGTGGCTGTGATCCTTCAACGCGTCCTTCCCCTTTTCAGCTCGTGAGGAGGCCGCCGTCGCAGGAGCGGCGCGGGAGTGCAGATCAGCCACAACGATTTGCAAGGCGCGGACTTGTCGCGCACGCCCAACAGATCATAGCCAGCCTCACTTTTCAGACATCACCAACCGCTGTATTCACACTGCCGTAACAATCTTTCCGTATAGTGGCGAACTTTAGCACTCGCACGCCTCAATTTCATTCATTATCACCTGAGGAGCAACCATGGCCACCGCAACGCCCACTGCACCACCGAGCCTACTCGACCAGAAACTCAACCGCTCTCCCGGCAAAATCGGCATGCTGATTTTTGGCATCGTGCTGGTCATAGGAGTCGCCTATGCCGGCTCCAGCCTGCTGCACGATCTTTCCTTCGTGCATAACGAATCCATCCTGCCCTTCGTGCTTTTGGGTATTGCGCTGCTGGTCGCTCTCGGCTTCGAGTTCGTCAACGGATTCCACGACACTGCCAACGCCGTGGCGACGGTCATCTACACCCACTCTCTCGAGCCTCACATCGCCGTCGTCTGGTCCGGCTTCTGGAATTTCCTTGGCGTGCTCGCCTCCAGCGGACTCGTAGCCTTCGCCATCGTCTCGCTCCTGCCCGTCGAACTCATTCTGCAAGTCGGCAGCAAAGCCGGATTCGCCATGGTTTTCGCCTTGCTGGTCGCCGCCATCATCTGGAACCTCGGCACCTGGTATTTCGGCCTGCCCGCCTCCAGTTCGCACACGCTCATCGGCTCCGTGATCGGCGTTGGCATCGCCAACCAGCTCATGAACGGCAGAAGCGGAACCAGTGGCGTCGACTGGGGTCAGGCCGCCAACATCGGCAAGGCTCTGCTGCTCTCACCCATCGTAGGCTTCGGTTGCGCCGCGCTGCTGCTGCTCCTGGCCAAAGCCCTTATCAAGGATCCCAAACTCTACACTGCCCCCGAAGGCACCGAGCCGCCGCCGTTCTACATCCGCTGCCTGCTCATCCTCACTTGCACCGGCGTCAGCTTTTTCCATGGCTCCAACGACGGACAAAAAGGTATGGGCCTCATCATGCTCATCCTGATCGGCACCGTTCCCACAGCCTACGCTCTCAACCACGCCATCACCTACAAAGACTCGCAGGATTTCATCGCCGTCTCCGCGCAGGCCGCCGACACGCTTACGAAATATGTCAGCCCCAACGCCGCTGTCGGCGACGCGCACGACGACGTGACCAGCTACATCCGCGACAAGAATTTCACCCCCAACACCATGCTCGCCCTGCGCACCCTGGTCAGCGACATCGGCAACGAGACCGCTCTCTACAAGGAGATGAAGAATATCCCCAACGACCGCGTCCGCAACTTCCGCAACGACATGTATCTTTGCAGCGAAGCCATCCGCCTCATGCAGAAGAGCGGCAACCCGAGCTTTTCCGCTTCCGACGCCGCCATCCTCGCTAACTACAAGAAGCACATCGACCACTCCACGCGCTTCATTCCTCTCTGGGTGAAGGTCGCCGTAGCCATGGCCCTCGGCCTCGGCACCATGGTCGGCTGGAAACGCATCGTCGTAACCGTCGGAGAAAAAATCGGCAAGAGCCATCTCACCTACGCTCAAGGCGCAGTCGCCGAAATCACCGCCATGGCCACCATCGGCGCCGCCGACGGCTTCGGTCTCCCCGTCAGCACCACGCATGTCCTTTCCTCCGGCATCGCCGGCACCATGGCCGCCAACCACTCCGGAATCCAGTGGTCCACCGTCCGCAACCTGGCGCTGGCCTGGGTGCTCACACTGCCCGTGGCCATGATGCTCTCGGGCTCGTTATTCTGGCTGTTCCGCAGGACGTTCTGATGGTTCGGCAGGATGCCTGAGTTGCTGGCACCATGAACTGCGAGTAATACCATAAGTCCAACAAAATAAGCGCCTTGGAGAAGATACGTCTCAGCAGGTTGGAGGAGGTTCCCTAAGGTAAGCTTGACGAAAGCGCCCATCGGAGGTAGGCTTTAACTATGAAGTGGCCTGATTAAGTTTCATAGCGTTTGAGGATTGCGGCGAGAACTCCGCTTCGCCGGAGCGGTGCAAGGTCATCGTCGTCGTTTGCTCGTTTTAGGTGTAACGCCAAGGTTGTCGGCCCGCTCCTCCGGGCGGCTTCTAGACATTGGACCAGGTCGCTTTCGGCTTCCTTCAGCAGTTCTGAGGCGCGGGTTCCTTCTCCCTCTTTTTCACTCCGCGTCGAATAAAAACAAGCAAGATTGAACCAGGCGGTGGCAACATCATCATCGTCGGTCTGGCCGGCCTTTTCCCGCGCCGCAATGAATCCGCGCAAAACAGCGACAGCAGAATCCCATTTTCCCGTTTCGTAATATAAGTTCGCCAAAACCACGTGCAGGGCGCGATTGGTCGGAAACACAACTGAGGATTCACTCAGCTTTTTTATGAATTCTTCAGCTAGGTTGATGTCGTTGGCATCGACCGCTTGTTTCTTTTTCCTCTTCTCCTCAATCGCCTTGTACAGATCCCGCGCCTTGATAATCTCGTAGGTGGTGTCCGGGCCAGTCGCTGCCTTTTGGATGGCCTTCTCTGCCTGCTGTTCCGCCTTTTTCGCCATGCTCTTCGTTTGTTCCAGATCGGGGCTATCGAGCCTGCGAAACAGCTCGAGCAAATCCAGGCACGCCCACAGAAAACCAAACAAGAAACCATCCACCACAAAATAAATGCAGATTCCCAGTGCGAAGGCGCGATTCACGTCAAGCCCATGAACATCGCTATAGCCGCCACCGGCTCCATTCGCGATCAGGCCATTGGCAATATAGGTTGCCAGCTCGTAGAGCTTGCCGGGAATCCTGTTGAGTTGGGTCAAGCCAACTCCGACAATCATCTTGGTCAGCCAGTCGGAAACCTGCTCCAAGCTGGTGCTGCGTTGATAACGATCGTCCCGACGGCGATCCGGCAGCGGAGCGCCGTTGGAAGCCTGCGTCTGGCGGTCGCCTGCCCCTTGGGTTGGCACCGACGCACCCTCGCGCGTATGCGGTAATCCGAAAATAAAGCCCAGCAGAGCACCGGAAAGCCACGCGGCCCCGGCGGTGATCAGCCCGATGCTGGCCGTCGACGCTACTCGTTGCAATGCCCAATGTTGATACTGAATGGCATACAAAATAATGACGCCCAGGCCAAACGCAGCCACCCAGACCAGCCGGATCAGCCAATTCGCACTTTCCAGGCTCCTTTCATCCGGCAGATCCCGGCCAAGATTGATCGTGAGCAGAACGATTCCGGCTACGATCAAAGCCACTCCCAGAATCGAGGCCAGTTGCGCCAGCTTCCAATCATGAAACTGGATAGAATAGGTCAGCACCGCGCCAACAAAAACCATGCCAATGCCAAAGTTCCAACGCCAGACAGACCTGGCGCGCTTCTCCTGCGGAGTATGGTGTTGGCGAGGTTCCGAAGGCAAGAGCACACCCCCGCGGAAGTTGGCGGACGTGCCACACGGACAAGAAAAAGAAACGGGCCCGCCGGCGATGGGGATTGTCCTCCCAAATGACATGGTCAGTCAAGCGGCAAGATCCGCCGCCAGAGAGGACTCATCCCACTAGGCCGTGCCCTCCCGATTACCCTCCCCCAGCCCACTTCCCCGCTAGAATAGGCTTTTCCCTTAGGACTTCCTGACTCATGGACAAACTCGTAATCCGCGGCGGCGAGCCGCTGCTCGGCACGGTCCGCGTCAGCGGCGCAAAAAATGCTGCGCTGCCCTGCATGGCCGCCGCCCTGCTCACCGAAGAACCAGTCATCCTCGAAAACATTCCGCAGGTGCGCGACATTCAAACCACGCGCAACCTTCTCGCCGCCATGGGCGCCGAGGTCGAACTCGGCTGTGGACGCGCCCAGCACCGCACCACGCTGCATTGCAAAAATCTCGCCAGCCCCGAAGCTTCCTACGATCTGGTCAAGACCATGCGCGCCTCCACGCTCGTCCTCGGACCGCTCGTCGCCCGCTGCGGCCGCGCCCGCGTGTCGCTCCCCGGCGGCTGCGCCATCGGCAGCCGGCCCATCGACCTGCACATCAAAGGCCTCGAACAGCTCGGCGCAAAAGTCACGCAAGACCACGGCTACGTCGAGGCCACCGCCCATCGCCTCAAAGGCGCTGAAATTGTTTTCGACAAAATCACCGTCACCGGCACCGAAGACCTGCTCATGGCCGCCACTCTCGCCGAAGGCGAAACCATTCTGCAGAACTGCGCCCGCGAGCCCGAAGTCGCCGACCTGGCCGCCCTTCTCAATAAAATGGGAGCTAAGATCGAAGGCGCGGGCACGGCGACCATCCGCGTAAAAGGAGTGACCAAGCTGAAAGGTGCGAAGCACCGCATCATTCCCGACCGCATCGAAGCCGGCACGTTCCTCATCGCCGGCGCCATGACCGGCGGCGACCTCAACATCGCCGGATGCGATCCCGCTCACCTCGGCGCGATCCTCGGCAAGTTGAAAGAAGTCGGCGTGAAAACCAAGTCCACCGCCGATTCCGTCCGCGTCATGGGCGACAATCCTTTCACCGCCACCGACATGAGCACGGAAGAATATCCCGGCTTCCCCACCGACTGTCAGGCGCAATTTATGGCCCTGGCCACGCAGGCCGAAGGCGCTTCCGTCATCACGGAAAATATTTTCGAAAACCGTTTCATGCATGCGCAGGAACTCATCCGCATGGGCGCTAACATCAAAATCGAAGGCCGTCGCGCCGTAGTCCGCGGCAAAACCCCGCTCAGCGCCGCCGCCGTCCTCGCCAGCGACCTCCGCGCCAGCGCATCTCTAGTGCTGGCCGCCTTAGTCGCCGACGGCGAAACGATCATCGATCGCGTCTACCACATCGACCGCGGCTACGAACACATCGAAGAAAAACTCCGCGCCGTCGGCGCCCAGATAAAACGCATCGGAGAAATGTTTCCCAAGAAAGCGGCAGCAGTGAAGTAAGTCAGAGCATATGAGTGTGATCGCGATTTTGCGGCAGTTGACGCCTGTCAGCCGCTGCCCTGCCTTGCGAGAGACAGCATGGGTGCAATATGCTGAAGCCCGAAGGAGCAAGACAATGTGTCGTTATTGGGTCCTGATGATACTTGTGTTGTCCCTACTCGATGGCACCGTCTCGGCACAAAACAATCAACAGGAAAAGCTAGACCCTTCGGACGAAAGCCAAGGAATTCAGGTGGGTGCAGGTTCTACAACGGATGGCAGGAGATACCACAGCGACTACTTCGACTTTACCTATTCTCTGCCGGATGGTTTTGTTGAGAAAACGGAACAGTATAGGAGCCGGGTCCGAGCATTTCCCGGCCTTCATCCTGATCCTAATACGTTCATTCTGCTTGTTGCTGACGAACGAGTGGAGGGGGGTGCAGACCCCACTAGGTCGATTATGGTCACGGTTGACAGGCTCTCTCGATACACCATGGGACCAAGGGCGAAGGATTACACCAAGGGAGCGCTGGAAAAAGAATACATTCACGATCTCGTAACAAAAGCATGGACGGATGCGGGTGACGATTTGCTTCAGGAAGGACAAGAGGTGAACGTGTCCGGCAAGAAGTTCTTCCGCGCCGACTACAAGGTCAACGGTCACCCGATGAGAGGATACCGAACCGAAATGATCAAGTTCCAAAAAGGCTTCGCGCTGTTGTGGGCGTTCTTCGCTCAGTCGAAGGCAGAAGTTGACTCGATGGCCAGTTCAATGCAGCGCTCCATAATCACGAAATAGGGATTGGGAGATATTGCTCAGATCAGGCAACCACACTCATCGCCCCTGCAAAGAGGAACTCGAAAAGCTCCTACCCCCGCGTCAACCCCTCAATCACCGCGCGATGCTCCGGATACTCCCGCACCAACTCCTCCCGCTTCCCCATTTCAAAATCCTCAAACTCAAATCCTGGAGCCACCGTGCAGCCCACCAGCGCAAACCCGCTCCCATCCCCCACTCGCGACCCAAACCAGGATCCCGCCTTCACCACCGCCTGCAACACCTCGCCGCACTCCGGATCGCTTCCTAGCAAAATCTCCGAATACCGCCCACCCTCATCGATCACATGCACGACCAGCGTCGACCCAACATAAAAGTGCCAAACCTCATCCGACCGCAACCGGTGAAACGCCGAAAACTCCTCGCCCCGCAGTAAGAAATAAATCGCCGTCGATGCAGCCCGCGCGCCGGTGAACTCCGCCGGAAGACTTCCCTTCGCCAAAACCAAATCGGACTTATACGTCTGTCGGTAATACCCACCCTCGGGATGCGCCTCCAACCCCAGCTTTTGAATCCAGTACTCTGCGGTTTTCATTTCGTTCGCCCAGAAGAAACACGTGGGAACAGCCGCCCTCGGCTGTCCAGTCGAGCGATAGCTCGACAGCCCTAAGCAGCCATCCAAATCTTGACTCCCATGCTATCCTTTTTCCGTACTTCGCGGGCTCCGCGCGGCCTCCGTTCTTCGGACGCCGCCACCTACAATGAGGCGGCCCTACCTGCGTTCCCTTTCCTCGCAAGGATTGAAGACCGCGGATGGAGGAGTTGCTGACACACCTGAGGTGTGCGTGCAGCCTCCATTTCGCTCATGCCCGCCCAGGATTAAAATCCAAATCCGACTCACGAGGAGATAAAATGAAATTCAAGAAACTCACCCCTAATCTGATCGTCCGCAACGTCGAAGCTAGTCTTAACTTCTACCGCACCGTGCTCGGCTTCCAACCCGGCTTCACCGTCCCCGACCAACCGCCGTACGTTTTCGGATCGGTTACGTCCGATGCCGTGGAGATTTTCTTCAACGATCACAAAGCTGTCGCCGAAGAATATCCCGCTCTCGGCGGCAAGCCCATCGGCGGCAGCCTCACGTTGTTCATCGAAGTCGAAGGAATCGAAGAAGTCCTCGCCGCCGTCCAGAAAAGTGGAGCGACGATCACCATGCCCCTGAAAGAGCAGTTCTACGGCATGCGTGAATTCGCCTTCGAAGCACCCGAAGGCTGGGTCGTGACCATCGCGGAAAGAATGAAGTGATGGACAATGGGAACCGGACTCAGCTCCGGTTCCCTCCTTGCCATCGACGGAACGATCGACCTGCAGGCTCTGAGCAGTTACGCCTTATTTCTTTTGCACCGCGTATTGGGCTGCCCCCATAAAGTGCAGCGAGACATACGGCTGGTCGCCTACCACCCAGCTGTCATGCCCCGGCGCAATATAAAAAAGATCGCCAGCTTTCATTTTCAACAATGCGCCCGTCATCCATCGCAGCCGTAGCTCGCCCCGATACAACCATGCCAACATGTTCCACCATGCAACTCTTGGCGCCCGCCGCCTTCCCCACATGCAGCGACCACTTCCAGCCCGGCTGGTAGGTGGCGCGGCCAATCGTCATTCCACCAACATGAACCAGTTCGAACTTTTCCATTTCAAAAGTCCGCACCTCGTCCGGATTTTCAAACGCTTCAGTACCACATCATCCATGAGTCCTCCTGATGACCCAGCACCGCGCATGGCTCAGTGCTCCTTTATACGAGAGGACGCAGCCGCAAAGCCACTTGCAGATGCCGCTTCCCTCGCAGGATGCCGGCCGAATAGCGCGCGTTCGTGCGGCAGAACATACTTCGCATCTCGCTCAGAGTCATTTTCTCCACCGAAGAATTATCGATTGATTCAATCACATCCCCAGGCTCGATTCCCGCCTCCGCCGCGGGAGACTCCGGCACAATCCGGCCTACCACAAACCGGTGAAAGCCCGCGCCTTCAGCCCGAATCCTTAACCCGCTCGCATCGTACTCCGCAGGCTGTGCATAGTTGCGATTCGGCGTGAGCCAGACGCGTTTTTCGGAATTGTCGAACACCACGGTAAAGCGCTCTAGAAACTCGGCCCCAATTAATCCCGCATAATTTCGAGCCGCCATCAACCCTTCCGTGTCCTGCGCAAATGTGATCGGCGGTTCTTTAATCGAGTAGGGACCAACTCCAATCCTGTCGGCCCGTCCCTCTCTCGATTCGGTCGTTCCACCGGTGCTGCTGCCGGGTTCGTTCAGAAGCTTCATCGCCGCAGGCGGTAAGTGCTGCGCATCAGCGAACGGCTTATAGATCTCCGCGTAAGTATTCGCGCCGCCGTCGATCAGAAAACTTCCAGCCACAGGCTCGACGCCCGGCAGAGCGATCGTAGCGTCAACATACTGAAAGCCGTGCTCATCGATACGAACCGGCAGCACCGTTCCTGCTTCTTCGGGCTCGTATGTTTTGGGCAGGTAAACAGACACCCAACGGTCCGCGTAGTCCACAATCACCACAAAGTCGTCGAACAACCGCGATCCAATGATGCCGTCAACCTCGTGGCCAATGATTGGTTCAAGAGCTTTCAACTCAATCACGACCAGGTTGCGGTGGGTCAGGTCCAATCCCGGCAAGCTGATCTGGACGTCTAGCACCACTCCTGCCTCGATCGCCTTCGCTCCGCCCCCGGAAGCCGCAGCCGTCCCACTGCTTCTTAGAGAAATCTTTCGCGCGAAGTCGCGATCGACGGTGAATCCCTGACTCCCGTTGTCCAGAATGAACCAGCCCGAATGCGCATTCACCTTCGCGCGCACAAAAACCAGGCCATTTGCAATCACTTCGACAGGAATCTTCAATGCCGCACTGCCAGACGAAAACCGATAAGAAGGAGGCGGCGACGAGAGATCTTGTCCAAACGCCGACGCGGCCATCACAACTGCGATTGCCGCGCAAACCGCAATGTTCGCTGAAGGCCGCTGCATTTGTCCCGTCCCTCCCGGACAGTTTGATCTTGCACCTAGTCTAACTCTGTGGTTTCATCACGGGGCAGACGAGCTGCGAGAAACCGGGAGGACGAAGATGAGCGTAAGAATCAATTCGGCCGGGCTGGTCCCAACACCCACCCGGCGGCAAGCGATCGCCAGTGTAGTGATCGCCGTCGGTGGTCTAACAGCCAACTCCAGGGTTTGGGGAACCGCTCAGCAGCAGTCCATGAAAGAAGCTCCGAGCTCGGGAGCAAACCGTTCGCGCACTTTTCTTCATCAGGAAGTCGATTTCAAAGCGACCCCGCAGCGCATTTACGACGCGCTCCTGGATGCAAAACAGTTCGCCGCCCTTACTGGCATGTCAGCCGAGATCGACCCCAAACCCGGCGGCGCATTTTCCATGTTCGGAGGCTTGATCGCCGGCCGCAACATTGAACTAATCCCGAACCAGCGAATCGTGCAAGCCTGGCGTCCCACCCACTGGGATCCGGGCGTTTATTGCGTCGTCAAGTTCGAGTTGAAACCGCACGGTTCCGAGACCACAATCATTCTCGACCACACCGGCTTTCCGGAAGGCGATTACGACAGCCTCGACTCCGGATGGAAGCCAAGATACTGGGACCCGCTAAAGAAATTCTTGAGCTAGGCGTCTGCTCCTTGGTGCACAACAAAGAAAAAGCCCGGCATCTCTGCCGGGCTTGAAGATTCCACACCGCCAGTCTATTTTCTCCGGAACGGCTCGCTCTTCGCGGCCACCCGATCTACATCTTCATTTGTGTAAGTCCGCACCGCGTGTTTGCCGTTCTTCGCCGCCGCGGACGCATCTGCCGCGCTCGCGCCCTGCGCCACTCCAACGTAATACGTCCAGCTCGCACGCGCTTCCTGTTCGGGTCCGCGCTCCAGCCGCTCCCCGCGGCCATCGCGCATGCCCATTTCCGGTCGCCCGGGCTCCGGCCGCACGGGTTCCGCGTGCGGCAACCACACCGCGCGTCCCACCGCCGGACTGCCTCCACCCGAATACCAAACCACCTCGGTGTGTACCGAGTCCGTGTTCGCCGGAATCATCGACAGCGTCGAATTCCGCGCGCCCGCCTGCAGCCCGCTGGTCGCGTTGCTCGCACCCACCGGCGAAGACGAAACCGTCTCAAACGCCACGCTGGGCGTCGTCACCAGCGGCACATACGGCCCGCAGCCATAGGGACAATACCCTGCCACGCCTCGTCCGCCGGCCTGCCCAAATGCCAGCGCCGAGAAAACCACTACCGCCAAACCCACCACAAATCCACGCATACCCACCTCCGGGAGACCTAATCTAGTGCCGTGGAAGCAGGTCGCGTGCCAGCCTTCCGATCCCGCGAATTCTGCCGCGATTGTCTGCGTTTCCAGCGTTTTCTCGCCTCAGCCCGGATCGTACTCTTCATCGGATGCGCAAGAAGATGCCTACAAACCGCAGAAAACTATCTCCTTAGACTGCTCCTTTCCCGCGCAAAATGGCGTGGATTTTGACTCCCGCGCGTTGTGGAATTCGCATTGAAATAAGGTTTTTGGGCGGCCCTCCCTCGACGTGGAGCGCTTGCATTCCCGCGCGCTTTTTGGGGTATACCCCCCACCCCCCTCCCCTATTGGAATCTTTGGGTTAGCAGGAAATTCCCGGCAAAATCTGCAGGGCAAAGAACTTAGATATCAAAATCCGTGAAACAAAGGAGTTAGGCCACGATTGTCGCTCGTGCTGTTCGCGCTACCGGTACTGCCTTTGCTGGGGCAATTATGAGGCGAGTCCGAAGTGCGGGCAAGGTCAGATGTCACATGAGGGCTGTGGATGTTTGGTGGCGGATGCTGCGTGGAAACTTCGAGGGAAATTAATGCCGTTTGGGTCGGGAGCAGTCCGCTCCTTTGCAAACGACGTAAAGGGCCATCCGCCTCGAATCTACAGTGCGGAGTTGGCCAATCCATTGTAAAATCTTGCACGTAACTCTCCCCTGGACAAATTCAAGGAGCAGCCATGCGCAAACTCGCGCTATACCTGTGCGTGCTCGTTTCGCTGAACGCATCTGCCGCAAAGAACCGAAAGGACGTTCCTCCAGCGCCGCTGCCGGCGGTCGTGACGAATGCCAAGAAGATATTCCTCTCGAACGGCGGGGGCAGTAATCTCGCGTATGACAGCTTCTACTCGGAGATGAAACAGTGGGGCAAATATGAAATTGTCGGGTCGCCTGAGGAAGCTGACCTGATCGTCGAACTTGCCTACAGAGTGGAACGCGGTGGAACGCGCGTCTGGAGCTCAACCAACACGTACGACGGCACGACTCAAGTGCATAGCGCTCAAATCGTGGACCCAGAGCTCACGCTTACCATCTTCGACGCCAAGACGAAGAATTCGCTCTGGTCAGAGGTGGATCACCGAAGGCTGGCGCGCAGAGAGAAGAACCGAGAGAAGGAAATCATCAATTCGGCGGACAGGCTCGTGGAGGATCTGAAGGCGAGAGTGAGTATTCCGCAATAAACGACGGACCGGAGAGGCTAGCCCAGATCAGGATAGCGATGACGGAGCCCGAGCAAGACCTTTATAACCTCGACGCTTCGACGTTTCAGGAGCCGCTCGTAAAGCTCGCAGAAGTATTGGCCCAAAAGGTAAAGCGCGAAGCTCCTAAGCTCCTTACTGCCCCCGGCTTTGTATCGGTCGACCTCCACGTGCTAATCAGGCAAGCGATGTACACGTATAACATGCTTTTCTACCTAAACGCGGACGTACGGCGAGAGACGGACCCCAGCTGGAAAACCGCCTACAGCATCGTCAGCCTGCCGCTGATCCGTAATATGATCGACTCTTTTTACAACATCACGACCATCCTGCAAGAGCCCCGGGTTAACGGCCCTTGGTTTCGCAAGAGCGGGTATAGGAAGGCCCTCGCGGCTTTTGACGAGGAAGAAGCAAGGTATGGCGGCCATCCAGAATGGGATGAATGGATTAAGAAAGGCCGTGACGGACTGGATTTTCAAATCCGCGAACTCGATCTCACGATGTCCGACGTCTTGAGTACGCCTGCGTGGCCCACACTGGGAAGGTACATCAGCGACAAAGGCCCCGGCGGGACGACAACACATCACCAGCACTTCCTGAAGACGTTCGTCTACGGTCGATGGCGCGAGTACTCGGCAATGGCTCACGGAGGGTTCGAAGGCTTGATGAGGGCCGGGATGTTCTACATTATCGATTCAATGCCTCACGAAGAGAGGCCCAAAATAGAGGCAGTGCATCTCAGAGTCTTCTCCTCAAACATCGCCCGCGCCGCTCTTATGCTGCTGTGCACCATTACGGAGCTGCAGGCATATTTCCATTTTGACGACGATGGCGCACGCATTAACAAACGCATCCACGAGATGTGGGATGTCCTAAGGCCGGTCTTCGAAGTTAAGGAGCTGTACAACGAGCGCTACTGTCAGCTGATGAAGGAAAAGCATATAGAGCCATGATCAAAACCAGAAAAAGGCCACGACTCTCGCCGTGGCCTTCTTAACTATCCGCGTGAATCCGTCGCAGAGAAGCTCTAGTGTCTTCCCCCGCCCGAGCCGCCGCGTCCGCCACGATCCCGTCCGCCGCCACCACCCGGACGTCCGCCACGACCACCGCGTCCTCGATCTCGGCCACCACCGCCAGGCCTTCCGCCGCGTCCACCGCGGTCCCCGCCGTGCGGCGGGCGATCGCCATGAGGACGGTCGCCGCCAACACCAACCGGCGCAGGTCCGCCTTCGCGATTGAAGTTCGGCTCATCATCGGGGAAATCTCCGCCGCCTTCGATCACCATCGAGCCCGTCAACGCGGGAGCCGGAACCGCTTCTGCTTCGCCGCCGCTCGCGCCCGCTCCGTCCGTGGGAGCAGCGCCATCGCCGCCGCCCATCTTTGCGCGCTGCTCTTTCAGAATCGCTTTGCGCGAGAGCCGGATGCGGTTGCCCTCAACCGCCAGCACCTTCACCAGCACNNTCGCCTTCCTTCAGTTCGTCGCGCACATCGGCGATGCGATGCTCCGCCACTTCGCTGATGTGCAGCAAGCCGTCGGT
The DNA here is from genome assembly GCA_003140075.1 of Acidobacteriaceae bacterium. GTDB lineage: Bacteria > Acidobacteriota > Terriglobia > Terriglobales > Acidobacteriaceae > Sulfotelmatobacter. The sequence continues at coordinate 18,870 of PLIO01000275.1, forward strand.
TCCGGGAATGATTTCGACGAACGCGCCGAAATCGGCGAGGCGCGTGACTTTGCCGAGATAGGTCTTCCCCACCTCCGCGGTGGCCGTGAGGTCGCCGATAATCTGCAGCGCCTTGGCCGCCGACTCCTGATTGCTCGATGCAACTTTGACCAACCCGGAATCCTCCACATCGATCTTGACTCCGGTTTGTTCGACGATCGAGCGAATCATCTTGCCGCCCGGCCCGATCAGGTCGCGAATCTTATCGACCGGGATCTGCACCGTGTAGAAGCGCGGAGCGAAGTCGGAAATCTTCTCGCGTCCGCTGGTGATCACTTCTTCCATCTTGCCGAGAATGTGCAACCGTCCGCGCTTCGCTTGCGCCAGCGCTTCGCGCATAATCTGCGAAGTGATGCCGGCCACTTTAATATCCATCTGCAGCGCGGTGATGCCATCCTTCGTTCCGGCAACTTTGAAGTCCATATCGCCGTAGTGATCTTCTGCGCCTGCGATGTCGGTGAGAATGGCATACTGCTCGCCTTCCTTCACCAATCCCATTGCAACGCCCGCAACCGGAGCCTTCAACGGAACGCCCGCATCCATCAGCGAAAGCGAAGCCCCGCAAACCGTCGCCATCGACGACGATCCATTCGACTCCAGAATGTCGGACACCACGCGCATCGCGTAAGGCCACGACTCTTCCGTCGGCAGCACGCTCGAAATCGCGCGCTCCGCCAGCGCCCCGTGCCCAATCTCCCTGCGCCCCGCCCCGCGCATAAACCCAACCTCACCCACCGAAAACGGCGGGAAATTGTAATGCAGCATGAAGCGTTTTTTGGCTTCGCCTTCGAAGCCTTCGAGGCGCTGCATGTCGTCCGAGGTACCGAGCGTGGTGGTGACCAAGGCCTGAGTTTCGCCGCGGGTGAAGATGGCGCTGCCGTGCGTGCGGGGCAGAATGCCGGCTTCGATCCAGATGTCGCGAACTTCGTCGAAGGCGCGGGCGTCCGGGCGGCGTTTCTTCTCCAAGACTTCCTCGCGGAAGATGCGCTCGCGCAGCGTTTCGTAATACTGCTTTAACTTCGCGAGAGCCTTTTCGTCGTCTTCCGGAATCTCCGCTTGCAGCTTCTTCTTAATCTCTTTCACCAGCGTGTAGCTTTCGGCCTTGGGATGTTTCTTCATGTCGAGCGCATCCGACAACTCGGCGCCGACTTTCTTTTTCAACGCATCGTAATACTTCTGGTCGAATTCCGGAGGCGTGACGTCCCTCTTCTTCTTGCCGGCCTTGGCGCGCAGATCGTTGATCGCTGCGCAGATCTTTTTGATCTCGGTATGGGCGAATTCAATCGCTTCCACGACAACTTCTTCGCTCGCCTCTTTGGCTCCCGACTCGATCATCACGATTCCGTCCGACGTGCCGACGACCATGATGTTCAGCAAGCTCTCGCGCATCTCGTCGTAGGTGGGATTGATGACGAACTGGCCGCCGACCTGGCCGACGCGCACCGCGCCGAGCGGCCCGAGGAACGGAATATCGGAAAGTGTGAGTGCGCACGATGCGGCGTTGATGCCGAGCACGTCGGGATCGTTGCTGCTATCGGCGGAGAGCACGAAGGTGATGACCTGCGTCTCGCACTTGAAGCCCTCGGCAAACAGCGGCCGCACCGGGCGGTCGATCTGGCGGCTGGTGAGCACTTCGCGCTCGCTCATGCGGCCTTCGCGTTTGATAAAGCCGCCGGGGAAGCGTCCACCGGCGTAGGTATATTCGCGGTAATCCACGGTGAGAGGAAAGAAATCGATGCCTTCGCGCGGATCGGCGTTGGCGGTGGCGGTGGCGAGCACAACGTTATCGCCCTGGCGGACCACGGCCGCGCCATGGGCCTGCTTGGCCAGTTTTCCGGTTTCAAACGAAAGTTCTTTGCCGCCAGCAAGGCTGACGGTGACACTACTAACTTCTGGTTTCATATTTCATCCTTCTTATTGTGATCAGGAGAGCGGTCGCGCTTTCCGGCTTTCGGCTTCGGTCTTCCGCGGGACGTTCTGCGGCATGCCAGGATGGAAAAACGCGTTCAGCCATGTTTATGGATGGAAGATAAGCGGCGGCCATGAGAGATCGGTTCCGAGGCGGGCTCGGAATACGTCTTCGATAATACGCACGGTGTGAATTGGCTCAATGCTCGGCCGGCTTCGAGAGGAAGGCGGCGTTCTCAGATACGTTTATGGGAAACAGTTTCCCGGGATTACTTGCGGATGCCGAGCTTCCCAATGACCGTCTTATAGCGCTCGGAATCGTATCTCTTGAGGTAGTCGAGCAAGCGACGCCGCTTGCTGACCAGCATGAGCAGGCCGCGGCGCGAACCGTGGTCCTTCTGGTGCGTCTTGAAGTGGTCCGTCAATTGGCCAATGCGTTCACTGATGATGGCGATCTGAACCTCGGGACTCCCCGTGTCAGTCGCGTGCGTCTGATACTGGTCAATAACGGATTTCTTTTGCTCTCTGGCTAACACTAACCTGGTGCACTCCTGTTCTAGTTTCGATTTATCTTGGTGACAGTAGTGAGGTTATCATGCGGGGGAACGGGGTGTAAAGGCGGGGCGGGGTTGGCGGTGTAGAATCCGGGGCATGGCTGAGAACCATGCGTGGACTTGCGTTTTCCATATATTCGTGTCGGCTTTGTCCGCAGCGCCTTTTCTTTTTGTCTTGCATTATTGGCACGAAGCCAAGACAAAGGGTTGGAGCTGGACTAGCGTGGACAGCCGAGGCATGTATGTTGATGGTGATCCCGTAAAGGATCAGCGTGAGCTTAATCGTCTGCCAGTCAAGCGTTACCTTCGGATTTCTCAGCCAAACAACGAGCGGGGGGATTAAGAGCACAGCGATCCCCCAGAAAATGTTGTCTCGTGCCCACGGTGTTGCTTCTTTGGCGAGTCGCTTCCAGAACCGTTTGTGGTACATGGCCGGAATGGTACGCCGCGTGCTAGGCTTGCGTCAAATGCACAATCCCGTATTTCTGGATTGGAATCATACGGTTAGGGGGAAAAGGTCAAGTTTGGGGTCTTGACAAGATTTGGGAGTGATCCGAGAAAAGCAAACCCCCTTGCGTATGCGTTCGTGGTTCCTTTGCAAACTGCGCACAAGGACGGGGCACCTGTGATCCGTCAAGACGTTGTTCCCATCAAAACCGGGTCGATCAGACTTGGTTTTGGCATCGAGCCGTGCAAAAGACGGCGCGATAAGTCCGCGCCTTGCAAATCGTTACAGCCGATTTGCACTTTCGCACCGCTCCTGCGGCGACGGCGCTCGTAGGGTCTTGGAGTGGGAACAACGTGTTGAAAGATCACAGGCACCCTCTGTTTTGTTTGTGCCAGCGAAGTCAAAACCCTGGGCCACCCGCCCGCTGGGCTCGATCGTTAAGGTTCATCCGGTGAGCATTATTGCTCAGACCGTTTTAATCCTGACTTGGTAGGGTCGATGTGATGGTTTGCCCGAATCTCGACCCGGATTTGTGCGCAAGACACAGCACGAAGCCGGAGAGGCGGCGCAGAGATAAAGGAAATGAGGTTATTCGCATGAAAAAAGTAATGTTCGTATTTGCTATGTTGGGTCTCGGCACGCTGTGCTGGGGAGCGTCGGCGCGGCAAGATGCCACCGACCGGCTGGACAATGCCACCAGCGTGCTACACGAAATTATGGGAACGCCCGACAAGGGAATCCCAGAAGAAGTGTTGGAGCATGCAAAGTGCGTGGCCGTTATACCACACATGGTCAAGGGTGGCTTTGTCTTTGGAGCCGAAGGAGGCAAAGGCGTAGCCACCTGCCGCACGGCGCATGGCTGGAGCGCGCCGGCGTTCATCACGATTTCGGGTGGAAGCTGGGGGCTGCAGATCGGGGTGGAAGCCGTGGACGTGCTAATGATCTTTCAGAATGACAAAGCGATGCAAAGGCTACTCTCGAGTAATTTCCAAGTTGGCGGGGACGCTTCCGCGGCAGCGGGTCCAGTTGGACGCCACGCCACGGCCGGCACGGATTGGAAGTTGGATACAGAGATCCTGACCTACTCCCGTGCCAAAGGCGCGTTCGCTGGGCTCACGCTGACAGGTGCATCGCTGCGCCAAGACGACGATTCACGGCGTGCGATCTATGGGGACAACGTCACAACTCGGGCTTTGCTGTTGGGCAAAGTGCCAGTTCCAGCCGCAGCTCGGCCGTTCCTTGCGGAAGTGCGCGGAGCAAAAGCTGAGGCAAAATCCGACAAGAATTAGGGCTTCCGGATTCGACCGGTTCGAAATGGCCTCGGGGACTCGGGGGCTGGCTGTGATCTTTCAACACGTTGTTCCCACTCCAAGACCCTACGAGCGCCGTCGCCGCAGGAGCGGTGCGAAAGTGCAAATCGGCTGTAACGATTTGCAAGGCGCGGACTTATCGCGCCGTCTTTTGCACGGCTCGATGCCAAAACCAAGTCTGATCGACCCGGTTTTGATGGGAACAACGTCTTGACGGATCACAGCTGGCCCAGCTTTCCCCGGCGCGATTGTCGGCACTATCTTAAACCTGAGGCTGCCCCGTCCGTCGCGGTTTTCGGCGGGCGGGCAGACGGGCCGGGCGGACCCGCAGATCGGATTCTGACGATCATATTCCGCCAAGGTGTGCAATTTTGCACAGACGCGATTCCGCTACTTGGGATGAAATCTCGGGATGACCGGTACCTGATTCTTTTGACGGTTTGGTTTGAGAGGTTGTCCTCATGCGTAGGATTGGATGGAATGACTGCCCCTATTGCGGCAGGGATGAAATATTCACTTCCCGGCCGGCGACGTGGCGGGATGAATTCTGTGGGTTCTTCTTCCTGCAAGTTGTGAGATGCCATTCCTGCATGCGCCGTCATTACCGCCCGCTGTTCTTGCCGCCCGTCCCTACGTGGTCCGCCGAAAGTCCCATGCAGAGCGTCCCCGGCGACGAACAGCGGGAGGGCTCAGCGTAAGAAGGGCAGCCCTCGTTGTTGGCGCTGCACAAATGCAGGCTCTCACCGGGCTTTCAGCCCGACCGCAATGACATCCCTCGTGGCGCCCATGAATTGTTACCGAGTGGCCAAAACAGCACAGCTTGGACGAGACCGTTCTGGCACACTGCAGCCATGACAACTCAGACGATTGCAGAATACCTCGAGGAAGAGCGGCAGAAAGCTGCCGACACTCAGCTGCGAACGGAAGAAGAAGCCGCTCGCATCCAACCACTGCAGCATGGCCACCATCGCATGGCGAAACAGCCCAAAGCGGAATTGCTGCCTCCAGTCAAAGCCGCAACCAAAAAGAAAAAAAAGAAGAAGACTGCCGCCGTAGCTCGCAAGAAACCACTTGCCGCAGGAAAGAAGACAACGAAAATCCGCAAGCGGGCGTGACTCGGCTGTACGTGTCGCAACTACGGCACAATGCTGCTGTTCAAATTCAGGCTCTCTACCCTGTCTCCCGATGGCTTGCGCGACGCGAACCCGTAGGATTTAGAGGTTGGGGGATCTCACTCGTATGCAGAGGATGCCGCAGCTACACAAAAATACAGGAGGAACTCGTGAATAAGGATCAGGTGACTGGCAAAATCGATCAGGCAATCGGCAAAGCGCAGCAGAGCGTCGGAGAAAGTATTGGCAGCAAAAAGCTTGCGAACAAAGGCGTGGTCAATCAAACCAAAGGTGCGGTGAAGGAAACCTGGGGCGATGCCAAGGACGCCGCGAAGCAGATCCACGAATCGCACAGACAGGCCGCTTCCGAGAAAGCCGCCCAGAGGCGGGAGAGAGTGAGCCAGTCTGTGGATGACACGAAAGCCAAAGCCAAGGTCAAGATTGAGGAGTTCAAAGAGCGCCACTCGGCGTGAAACCGAAATCCGGCCGGTCAGGGCTCTCTTGATCTCTTAGCGCTGTGCTGCGAGTGGCATAGATTCCTTCGGCCGGCTCCGGGCAGGTAAGCTGAGGTTCATGCACATCATCATCTGGAAGCTCATGGTTCGAGAGGAACGCATTCAGCAATTCAAGGCCGCGAGTGGCTGCAATGGGGATTGGGCAAATCTCTTCCGGCTGCGGAAGGCTATCTGGGCACCGAACTTCTCCGCTCCGCTGACGAACCGAACATCTTCCTGACGGTCGATCGATGGCAAAGCGCGGCTTGCTTCGAGACTTTTCAGAGACAATATGGTGCGGAATACAAGACGCTGGACACCAAATTCGAGGGCTACACTTTGGCGGAGACAAAGCTGGGCGCCTTCTCGGGCTTTTACTTCAGGGTTTTTGGATGGGCGCGCTGGGGAGCGCGTTTTTCATGAGCGGCGTCTTTTCATCTGATTTGAACAGCCCCGACTTGTCCGTCGAGTCTACCGAGAACAACTGGTAGTGGTCATAGCTGTGCCGCCGACGATAGTAATGCCGATTCAGTTCCAGGTAAGTGTCCACGCTCTGCGGCAACCACAAGTCCAGGTTTTTCTTCTGGAAATGGACTGGACCGTATTCGGCGATCTGGTGTTGAACCGCAAGTTGGGGCAAAGGCTTCACCAGTTCGGCGTCGATGTGCACAATCTGCAGGTTGTCCGTGGTGATCCAGGCGCGCCCCTTCATATTCATCGGATAGTGTTGCGAGCCGACGTAATACTCCGCGAAGCGGTTGGGCTTGTCGTCACGCTGGCGAAAGTGCACCAGCCAGGCCGACTGCCCGCGCCAATCGCCCAAACCCTCGCAGGACATTTCGAAACTGTCGCGCAGATCGGGATGAAAGATGAGCGCCAAAGTCATGGAGCCCGAAGTGACGATGTGGTCAGGGAGTTCCGTGATTCCATAACGCAGGTTGCGATACTCATCGGTCTGCAGAAAGCCCGGTTGGTCTTCCGTGATGGAAGCGACGTAGGTGAATTTGCGGGTTTCCTTGGTGACGGGATTGCCAGCCTTATCGAGTTGCTCATGCACCATGTCTTCGATCGCGGCGAACTTAGCGATGTTATCCACAAACTGTTTTACACGCTCGCCGGAGCCTTCGATCACCTGCTGGTAGGGGCAGTTTACGCCCGCAACAATCGACGGCTTCAGTTCATCCACTCCAGGAGGTCCCCAGGCGCTCTCGGGAAGAGATGGCGCCGAGGCGGCGAGCGCCAGATCCGTGTTCGCTTCCGTTCCCGACGCTATGCCAGCGTCGCGGTTTTCGATCTGGGTAATCAAAGCCTTGACGCCCGGAATCGCAGTGTTACTCGGATTGGTCTCCAAGAAGATCTTCAGCGCTTTGATTCCTTCCTCGTCGTGCCCCAGGTTGGCCAGCGCCTGCCCCAAAACCAATTGAGCCACATTTCCGGGACCTTTGCCCTCGCCGATGGCAAGCTGGGCTTGCTCCTGCGCCTTTTCGTATTCCTTGAGCTGCAGGTAAGTGTCTCCCAGCAGATAGTGCGCCAGCCAGTAGCGGGAGTCGGCCACCACCGCCTGCTCCAGCGTCTTGCGCGCGGCTTCATATTCCTTACGCTCGAGCTGCACCCGGCCCAGCAGCGTGAGCGCCTGCAATCTGCGAGGATCAAGCGTGACGGCGTGGCTCAGGTACGTTTCTGCCTTATCGGATTGCTTGAGTTGCAGGTACAGATATCCATACAGGAAATTGATCTGCGAACTCGATGGGGCGACTTTGTAAACCTTATCAAGCCGTTTCTGCGCCTCCTTAAGATTTGCGGACCTCAGGGCAGCAACCGCAAGTTTCGCATCCTTGCGAGCGCCAGCGGGTATGGCATCGTCAGAAATACTCAACTCGACGGCAGTCGGGTCCTTGTGCATCACGAGCTGGACCGCACGCTCTGGAACGTTGCCGATAGCACCAGAGAGATGCACATCCTTGTGCTCGGTCAGGTATCCGACCGCGCTGGCATCCAGGTCGAAATCTCCAAAATCGATGCTGCAAAAGGTGATGGCGGAATCATTCGAGGTAGTGTCCCAGGAGTCGATGTTTTTTCTTCTATCGTGGAGCTTTACCACCGCCTGACGGTCGAGATGAGCCTTCTTTTCGTCGACGACGGTTACCACCAGCTTTTGCAGATCGGGGCAGAAAGTTTGCGGCACGTCACTCATCCGGAGCTCGATGTTGCCCTGCCCCGCTGCCGCGCCAACCCACAGGAAGAACTGGCCCAAAAAAATCCCCGCCATTACAAGCGCGGAGTGACAGAAAAACCATCGCTTCATCTGAGACATAATTTTACTCGGGGACGACCCTATTGACGGTCGCGGGGGTGCGACCGCAGTCTTAGCGAACAGCTATTGTAGCGCAATCTCGCTCTTACAACGTCAACAATTTGTCGCTTCTGAGCCGCTTAGGACCTTGCGGCACCCCGGTTTCAACGGGCGGCACCGCTAATCTGTTAAGGTCCATCCCGCCGCGCTATACTTTTCGGGCTGGCTGGGGGGCGACGGTAACTATGGCGGTAACATTTGAGAGCATACGCCAGATGGCGCGGTCCCTCACCGATGTGGAAGAAAGCACGTCTTATGGCACACCGGCGTTCAAGGTGGGCGGCGCACTGTTCGCGCGCCTGCATCAGGAGGGCGACGCGCTGGTGGTGCGAACGGATTTTGAGCAACGCGCCGAGCTAATGGCGGCCGATCCGGAGACCTACTACACCACCGATCACTACCTTAATTACGAGTGGGTGCTGGTGCGGATGTCCCGAGTGCATCCCGATGCCATGCGCGATCTGTTGCGAGGGGCGTGGCGATTGGCCGCAACCGATAAGAAGAAACGCAGCCCCAGGCGGCAGCGGCCCCGGTCGAGCCGGTAGAAAAAGGCTGGCCGACCTCCCCGCTGTAATGTCGGCGCTTAGGTTCCCGAGAAAGCCCAGGCGACCACACACCGGCTAGTGGCCCGCCGTGGGACGGTAGATGACGCCGATCACCAAGCCAGCGACAGTCCACTCAGCAAAATAAGCTGCCGCTTGTTCAAGCGTGAGCTTCAGCCCGATGTTCAGGTTGACGTAGTTATGCACCACGAAAGAGCCAACCGAATAAACTCCGATAAGCGCCCCGAAGAGGGCGCCGGTGCGTACACCTTCGGCGAGACTGGCGCCGCCCTGGTAAAGCATTGCGTAAATTACCGCCAGCGCGAGTATTGACAGAAACATGGCGGCCATTCCGGCCGGCATATGGCTCATCTGGCCTTGCTGCGAGCGGTACACGGCGGGGTATTTTAGGAACTCGGCACGAAGGGGCAGCAAAGCGAAGGCCAGGCCTCCCAGGAGAAAGTAGGCGATGAATGCGCCAACAGCTGCGAGAACGACACGCAAGAAGTTCATTGAGCAATCCTTTCTGAACTGCGGCGTTTGCCAGATCACTTGGGCTTCAGCGTTTTGACATAGTCGTAGCTCATTTCCAGATACTTCTTCAACTCCTTTGTATTTTTCAATAATGTGTCGGGCACGGTCACGTAGTCCTTCTTAACCACGCCGTAGGACTTGAACAAAGTGGTCTTGCATTTCCTCAGGAACGCCTCGACTTCATCTTCCGGCAGCCGGATGCCCATCGTGCCGGTCTGATCCAGATAGGTGAACATGTGACCATTCAGCGAAGTATAAGGATGGACCGCGCCTTTACGTTCAATCTCGGGATGAGTTGCGATCAGCTTTTCGTAAAGATCTAACTTAGCGGGAGGGATTTTGCTCTTCTTCGCGGTAGCCATGCAGTCCTCAAGTGAACGGCTCAATCTTGCAGGAAGTGAGGATAACACGCCTCGGTAGTGGCTCGGTTTGATAAGGAATCGCGGAGGGAGGCGGCGAAGAACGGGATGAGGGCAGAGGGTCTAGTACCCACGGGAAGGAAGCGTTTGAAAGGAGGCGGGTTAGAGATCGAGGAAGCGGCTGCGATCCTGCGGGCTGGGAAGAATGCAGGTTTCGGAACGGCCGAAGATGCGGTAGCGGCGCCGGGCTATGGCGTTGTAAGTCGCTTCCCGAAGGAATCTGGGCACCATCTGGAGAAGAATTGCGGCTACGCGCCAACGACCACCGAGTCGTTGCAGGACGAAGAGAACGGCATCGGACCGGGAGAGAAGATATTCGTTCGCCCGAGTTTCGGCTGGGTCGTGCATGGTTGGATCTTGGCTCATTGGATCAGGGTTGACGACGACGTAGACCGTATCGAGAGCGTTGGGGCTGGCGCCGTGTTGGGCGAGGACGCGGGCAGCGAGCGCGCTTTGCAGCGGGGCGAAACGGAAGATGGCGTTGCGATCGCGGCGAAGGATGAATTGGACGAGGCGGTTGCAGAGTCCGCAGACGCCGTCGTAGAGCAGGATGGGATGGGGCATGGATGGGTGACATGGAAGACTTTAGCAGGTGCGAACCGAACACGGATGGTCTCAACCAACGGTTAGTGCTGGTTCACGCCCACCGCGTGGGCGCGGGACCCCCTGACGTTGCAGGATGCCGCCGGACACGATAACATTAAAACCACGATGCGCTACGTACACCTGCGGGACTGCGATCCACAAGCTGTTTGCGCGGCTGGCGAACTTGCAGCGACGGGAAGAGCGCATCGAGTGCAAGGAGTCGGTGCAGAATCCCGTGGTCGGAAATGCCCTCACGGGACGAACTCGCGAAGCTATTGATTGCAAATGATTTCACAAAGTGCGGAAGTGGTGGAACTGGCAGACACACCATCTTGAGGGGGTGGCGCCGAAAGGCGTGGGGGTTCAAATCCCCCCTTCCGCACCAATTTTAATGCTGTAGATTGAATAGGTTGCAGGCAGCTACCTAGTTTCGTACAATTATCGTACAATGCTTCCGGTGGGCTCACCTTCTCCCGGAGGCATTTATGTTGAGCGTCTACACTCGTCACTACCCTCCTTGCGCGCAGTCAGATCCCTATTACAGACGTTGCCGCTGCCCGAAATGGATCATGGGCATTGTTGAAACGACAGGCGCCTTCGTGCGCGTCAGCGCCCGCACTCGCGCCTGGGAGAAGGCGGAAAAGAAGGCGCGGCTAATGGACGCGGAGGCGGCCGACCCGTCGCCGGCCCGTGTCACAGTAGAAGACGCGCTCAACGCGTTCATTGCAAGGAAGCAGGGACAACGGCTCTCGCACAGCTGGCTCTACAAGTTCTCGCTGATGCAGCGTGAGCTCGTTAGCTTTGCGCAGGGTCGAGGTCTGACCTACATTGACGAATTCAACGACGACGAACTCGGTCTGCTCACTCGATCTTGGAAGGTCGCACCCATCACCGCCCAGAAACGGCAGGAACGCTGGCACTCCTTCTTCTCCTACTGCGTGCGTAAACGCTGGCTAAAACAGAACCCGGTCGAAGAATTGGGCGCGATCAAGGTCAGACCCGTGCCCACTGATTATTTTTCGCAGGAAGAGTTTCAGAAGTTAGTGAACGTAACTTACGATCTGTCTCATTGGAGCACAAACCCCGGACACAGGGTCCGGGTACGGGCACTCTTGCTTCTGATGCGCTATAGCGGGCTCCGCTTAAATGATTCGGTCACACTTGAGCGGGTGCGGCTGACGGGAAATCGCCTATTTCTTTACCAACAGAAAACGGGGCTGCCGGTATACGTGCCATTGCCGCCTCACGTGGTCGAACTCTTGAGCACAGTGGAAAACAGTAATTCTCGCTACTTCTTCTGGACTGGTAATGGTCTGCACTATCGGGCCAGCAACTGCTGGCACGCCAGTCTGCAGCGGCTCTTCAAATGGGCTAAGCTCGATAAGAGGGCCCATCCGCACATGCTACGGGACACGTTTGCGGTCGAACTCCTGTTGGCCGGCGTTCCCATCGACCAAGTATCTATTCTGCTGGGGCACGCTAGCGTGAAGACTACAGAGCGGCACTATGCTCCGTTTGTCAAGGCCCGACAGGAGCAATTGGTATCGTCGGTAGAGAAGAGCTGGCAGATCCAGGGGCTACGCCTAGTGGAAAAGCACGCTTAGCAACCCCCTGTCAGCTTGCTTTGCGGAGCTTCCGATGCACGCGATGAAGAACAGTCTCTGGCACGCGTAACGTTCGATAGCCGCGCTTGTGCAGCGTCTCTTCCCTGCTCCAGTGAATGACGCCTGGCTCCCGTTGGAAGATCCGTCGAACTGTCTTCTCACTGAGAGCCCAGAGTTTGGCAATCTCGTTAATCGAGTAGTGCTTCTCATTCGCGAAGTCAGTAGAGCCTATGGGTGACCCGGTGGAAGCCGGAGGGAAGGCCCGAGCTGGTTCTATTGGTGTTCGAGCGAATTCAGACATGGCCTGACTCCAACCACCGCTACATGTTAACCAACTTGATTCCATGCGCGGCGATTGTCCAATGAATTCTCGGGCGACACCTATTCCCAATGGGAATAGCTCGGTTAGAAGTGAATGAATGTGCGGCGCAG
>PLIO01000257.1 GCA_003140075.1 Acidobacteriaceae bacterium
ACTTGCGCGCAATTGCTGAAGCGCCCCGAGGTCGTCATCGAGAAGCTGGCGCCGATTCTCCGCGAGCTGGAGCCTGCGTTCTTTGCCAGAGAAAAAGAAACGCACGCGAACCCATGCGAATCCGCAGGTGCGCTTTCTTCCCAGGTCCGCAACGAACTCAAGTCGGTGGAAACCGAGATCAAGTACGAGGGTTACCTCCTGCAACAGCAACGCGCTATGGAGCGGATGAAAAAATCGGAGCAGCGGTCGATCCCTGGCTGGTTCGACTACCGCTCGGTCAGCGGACTCTCGCGCGAGATGCAGGAAAAGCTCACTCACGTGCAGCCGCGCACGCTGGCCCAGGCCTCGCGCATCCCAGGAGTCACGCCGGCAGCCGTGTCGCTGGTCAACGTCTTCATTGAAATCCAGGCGCGGAGACGGGAACAGGCAGCCGCCCTCTAAAACCAAACTTACCTCAGCCCGTCGAAATTAACGCTGCGTTAACAATTCAATGTTACGCAGGCGTTAATATCTCCCGCATGCCGCAGGAGTCCCTCCGCATTGATGACCAGCCCGGATCGCAGCCAGGACATCGTATTCTGCGCCTGGACGGGGCTTTGGTCATGACCACGATGTTTGAGTTTCAGGCCATGGTGCGGGCCGACAAATCGCAGGCGCTGATCATTGATTTCACCAACGTCCCCTACGTGGATTCGGCGGGTATCGGTGCACTGGTGGGAGCATACGTTACGCGGCAGCATGGCGGACGCAGCCTGGCGCTGGTAGGCGTGAGCGACCGGGTTCACAACGCGCTGGCGGTCACTCGGGTCGAACAGTTCTTCCGCTTCTTCGATTCCGTCAGCGCGGCAGAGGAATCGTCTGCCGCATAGCCATTCCTGGCGCTCCTACTCAACACCGCTTGGGCGTTCGTTCACTAAGGGGTGATCTCATAAACGGTGCCGTAGCCATACCGGCTGCCGCCGTGGTACGTGGTACCGAAAAGGTCGCCGGAGCCGTCGAGCAGCAGTCCCTCTTCTGGTTCCGAACCGTCTTCGGCGCTTTCAAATGGGTGCAGGATGGTTTCTTTCCACGTGCCTCCGCCTTGCGGCGAAAGCTCATAGACGACGCCACAGTAGAATCCGCTGCAGCCGACCCCACCGTTTACAGCGGTGCCATAAACGTTTCCACTGCCGTCCACCACCAAGGTTCCCCCAGGAAATTCGCCATCTCTGCCGAAGTTGCTGCCGACTGAAAAGACGTGAATGACCGTTTCCGTCCACTCGCCCTTGGATGTCGGGCTCAATTCGAAGACCAGGCCGACGTCGGGATCACTGGCCCTGCGGTTGGGATCACCGGCCGTGCCGTAGAGATTCCCGCTGGAATCGAAGGTTAGGCGGGAATCGAGTGAAGCGCCCTGGTTTCCGTGAAAGTTGTGCAGGACTCTCAACTTCCAAGGACCGTTGGCTTGTAGCGATAATTCGTATACGGCGGCATAGTAAATGCCGCTGGCATAGCCGCTATAGGCCGGGCCATAGAGGTTACCCTTGCTATCGAAGGTGACGCCGGCAGACGGGGATCCGATGCCGTTGGTGGCGGGAAATGTGTAAAGGATCGTTTCTTTCCAGCTGCCCCCCCGGCTGCGGACTGAGTTCGAAAACTTCGCCGTCGGAAGTGACTGAATTCACAAGCGACGTTACGCCGTAGAGGTTGCCGGCGCCGTCAGTGGCCAGGTCGCTGTAAACAGAACCCTCACCGCTCCCAAAGGTGTAAATCGCGCTTTCGGACCATGCGCCGCTCGTTCCCTTGCTTAATTGGAAGACGAAACCGCCGCCGTTGTAACCGTCGTCGTTCTGGGCGACTCCGTACAGATTTCCTTGCTTGTTGAGAACCATGGTGCCGGCGATGGCGAAGGCCGGAGGAGAGGCGCAACTTGGAAACGAATAGAGGAGGCTCTCTGCCCATTTGGCGTCGGATCCCGGAGAAAGCTCGAACACGGTGCCGCAATTTGCCGTCCCGCCGAGGGTGGTGGTGCCATAGAGATTACCGGCAGCATCCGCTACCAGGCCTGAATAAGGATTGGCACCCAGAGTCTGGTTGAAGCGCAGAATCACACTCTCGCCCGCTCGAGCGATTGTGGCATTAAGTAAGAGCGCCAGCGCAACCGCCAAGATTTGCCCCGACATTGCCGCGAACCATTTGCTCCTCATACTCAGACCTCCTTATTGTCGTCGCTCTACCCAAGCCAGCGGCTTTAGTGGGTGTTGCTGGGCAAGTTTCGTGGTCGCCACAGTCTCAAAGTCGACGCGCCACCGGCAAGCATGCCCAGGGAAGCGGGCGTACTCTCCGGGGTGGCTTCGTCTATTGCAGCGGTCTCTTCCTCTGCCGCTTCTTCTTCTGCGGTACCGCTCGTCTGCCCGGTGAGAATTGGCTGGTTGGGCGTGCTCTCGTAGGCGTATCCATAAATGCTTGCATAATCCCACTGTCCCGGGTAGGGAAACTTGATGCGGGCCCAACCGTAATGCACTTCGCCGTTGATCAGGAATTTCAGACCGACATAAGCGAATTCAACGCTGGGCCAAGTTCCTAAGCTTCGGACGGTGCTGTTGTTAAAGGAGAGAAAGGCCATATAAAGGCCACCGGCCCCGAATTGTTGTTCTGGCCCTATTTTCTTACCAGACGCCACCGCAGCCGCGGTCCCCGCTTGTTGTCCCTGTACCACCCCGTTTCCGCCGCGACGCGGAACAATATTCAGGAAAAACTTGAGGTAGGTTGTTGAACCAAACGTTCCTCTCCCGTTAGAGAACCGTCCGAAGCTGAAGTCCGCCGCTCCATCGTTGTTAAGGTCAAGCGGCGTCAGCCAAGGGCCTCCGCCGAAGAAGGGCTGTGCGATGGCCGTGTTGCAGGGGGTGTAAATCACCTCGGCTTCGGCGGGCATAGAAAGCGACGCCAATCCCGCGCCAGCCGCCGTCGCATAGGCGAGGAGGGTTTTTTCCAGATGGCGGGGCAAACTAACGGCGGGCCGACTGGGGGCTCTTGAAAAACTCCTCAACTGCTGGGAAGACATGGGAATACCTCGCTGACTGTGCCTGGGGAAGGACTGCTTGGCAAGAACCCAAGCGTTATCGCCCATGTCGCAGAGTATGTCAAGACTTTTGAGCCGCCGGTAGTGGCTTTTCCATTGCCACAACACTCATTGGCCTGGTTAGGTCCCAGGAGTTTGACTGGCTTGCTCATCCCTCCTAAGATGAATTTCCCTGTCGACTTCCATGATCGGTCAGACCATCTCGCACTACCGCATCACCGGCCAGCTCGGCAGCGGCGGGATGGGGATTGTCTACGAAGCGCTGGACCTCGACCTGGGACGCCGGGTTGCGCTGAAATTTCTACCACCGCAGCTCTCCCGCGACCAAAACGCGTTGGACCGTTTTCTGCTTGAAGCTCGCACCGCCTCGGCACTGAACCATCCCAACATCTGCACGATTTATGCAGTCGAAAAGGTCGAGCTTGAGAAGGGGAACGCCCAGGTGTTCATCGCCATGGAGTTGCTGGAGGGCGAGACTCTGGACCGTCGCCTGAGCGCCAGCCTGATGCCCGTTGATCGTTTGCTGGATTGGGGCATTCAACTGGCGGATGCACTCGATGCCGCCCATGCAAAAGGCATCATCCATCGCGACATCAAGCCGGCAAACATCTTTATCACCCAGCGCGGGCAAGTGAAGGTGCTCGATTTCGGCTTGGCCAAGCTGACGCGTCCGGAGATGGCGATGGAAACCATCGGCGCGACGCAGGATTCGCCTGGGCCAGCACATCTCACGAGTCCGGGGGCGACCGTCGGCACCATCGCTTTCATGTCCCCGGAACAGGCGCGTGGCGAGGAATTGGATAACCGCACAGATTTGTTCTCGCTCGGCGTGGTCATGTACCAGATGGCCACCGGTCGATTGCCGTTCTCCGGCGCGACCTCTGCGGTGATCTTTCATGCCATTCTCGAACTCGATCCGGTCCCGGCGCAGCAGATCAATGCCACGCTGCCGCCTAAACTTGAGGAGATCATCGAAAAGACTCTGGAGAAGGATCGCGATCTGCGGTACCAGTCAGCCGCCGACCTGCGCGGCGATCTGAAGCGGCTGAAGCGCGACACGGAATCGGGGCGGAGGGCTGGGCAGTCTGTGTCGCAAAATGCGTCGGCGATCCCGGTCGTTCCGTCCGCCTCGGCGGTCGCCGCCGTATCTTTGGGTCGGCAGGCTTCCGGCAGCTCGGCTGTGGTCTCAGCCGTGCGACAAAACAAGCTGAGCGCCGGTCTGACGGCGGGAATCGCGCTGGTGCTGGTGGCAGCGGCGAGTTATGGAATCTACGCTTTCCTGACGCGTAGCCGTCACAGCCCGTTCCAGGATATTTCTGTGACGAAGGTGACCGAGACCGGCGACGCGCTCCTTGCGGCCATCTCCCCGGACGGCAAGTACATTCTTAGCCTGACCAGAAAAAACGGCCTGGCGAGTCTCTGGCTGAGGAATGTGCCAACCAACAGTAATACTCAGGTGCAGCCTCCGGCAGATGTGTATTACAACGGCCTGCGCTTTTCGCCGGACGGAAATTATTTCTACTTCGTGCGCAGCGATCCTGGAAATCCCGAGTTGAAGTTTCTGTATCGGTCGGCGCTGTTGGGGGGCGATCCGCAAAAGCTGGCGGCAGACGTGGATTCCAATATCACCTTTTCGCCGGACGGGAACAAAATCGCCTTCATGCGCTACGACAATCCGGAGGCGGGCAAGTACCGGCTGATCGTTCGTCCGGTCGAAGGCGGCGAGGGCGTAGAAACTGTGCTGGCGGGAGGATCGAACGGCCAGGGGCTTTACAACCCCGCGTGGTCTCCCGACGGAAAGATAATTGTGTGTAACGGGTTGCACTTCGGGAATGCGCTGGAGAGCCTGGTGGCTGTGGATGTGGAAAGTGGACGACAAAAGACTTTTTTTGGGAACACCGCGGAACTGCTGGAATCGCCCACCTGGTTGCCGGACGGCAGCGGATTGCTCGGGCTGCTGCGCGGACAGAGTACGAACTACCATCAAGCCCAAATCGCTTTCGTTTCTTTTCCGGAAGGAAAGCTGTCGCAGATCACGCACGATACAAATACCTACTCCAATGTCAGCGTAGCGGCAAATGGGCGCGCGCTGGCGACGGTCATGATTGAGGGGCGATGGAGCCTGTTGTTGATGCCCGCCTCCGATACTGGTGCGCAGGCTCATCCCGTCACCGCGGCGGAGGCGTTTACGAACTTCACCTGGACCCGCGACGGCCAGCTGATCGGCGACCAGGGAAGCACCTTGAACCGGATCGACCCGGCCACGGGCGCAAAGACCGTGATTGCCACGGAAGAAGGGAAACCGACCGGCAATCCCGCAGCCTGCAGCAACGGCGGCTATGTTGTGTTCGATCTCGGGTTTCACGGAGGCACGGGCGATAACAACGTGTGGCGCATCGATGCAGCGGGCGGCAATCTGAAGCAACTTACGACTGGAAGGAACGATCACAACTCCGTGTGCTCTTCCGACGGCCGCTGGGTGTACTACATCGAGCAAGGAGACGAAGGCAAGCTGGCCCGGGTTTCGATTGACGGCGGAAGCCCGCAGACCGTTTCGGACTTGCCGATTTCGGACAGCGAATTCGACCTCTCGCCGGACGGAAAGTTGGCCGCGTTTGCCACGCTCGAGCATTCCGGCGGGCACAAGGACAAGCTGATAGTGGTAAACGCCGATTCCGGCAAAGCCACAGTGCTGGAGTTTGAGCGCGTCCGCTTTGGGCTGGTGCGCTTCAGCCGCGACGGAAAGGCTGTGGTCTATCCCACCCGCGAAAATGGCGTGGACAACCTTTGGCTGCAGCCTCTGGATGGATCGAAGGGGAAGCAGATTACAAGTTTCACTTCCGAGCACATCTACGACTTCCACTCGTCGTTCGATGGAAAGCAGTTAGCCATGGTTCGCGGACACAACGACGCGGACGTCGTATTGATCCGCGACAACGACTGAGTCATTGAGGAATTGAGCGATTGAGCGACTGGGTCATTGGGTGATTGAAAAAACGACTTACGAGTTGCAAAGGCGAAAGTACCGCAGCTCTACGATTTTCAATCGCTCAATGACCCGATCACCTCAATCGCTCAATAAAAAGGCGGCCATCGCTGGCCGCCCCTTATTCGAATTGTTAGCTGGGAAGTGGTTTATGCACCCTTCACGTTCTCGGCCTGCCAGCCCTTCGGGCCTTTGACCACGTCGAACTGCACCTGCTGACCTTCCTGCAGGCTGCGGAAGCCGCTTGCCTGAATGGCCGAGAAGTGCACAAATACGTCCTCGCCGTTCTGGCGGCTGATAAAACCGTAGCCCTTGGCGTCGTTAAACCACTTCACTGTTCCTGTTTCCATGTGTTGCAATGTTCCTTTTTGTTGATGTAGCGCTGAAACTTTGGAAGGCTTCTTCAGCAGGCAGGTCACGCGCTGGTTGAGCGGAGAAACTGAGTACTGCGAAGGACTCTAAAGATCAAACGCAGGTAAATTCTAAGTGAACTTTCTAATAAAATCCACAATGTTCCGCAATATGTGCGCTTAAGTGCATACGTATCAGCGACTTCCGGACTATTCTCTCGATTGCTCCACGACCGGGATTTGCCAGCCAGCCAGCCAAAGATACATGATCTAGGAATGCGTTTCTCGAAACTCCTAATTCTGCTTGCGCTCGTTGCTCCCGCTTGGGCGGGGATCGTGGAAGATGTCCGCGGCGCCCTGGCGCAAAACAGTTTTCCCGCTGCCGAGGCCGACCTCCAGTCCTACCGCGGCAAGAACGGCTTCACAGCCGAATACGTTGAGGCCTACTCGTGGATGGGACGCGCAGCCCTCAGCGCTCACGACTACGATCAGGCCGCGTCCTACGCCAAGCAAACCAAAGCGCTCGCGCTCGAGCAACTCAAGCAGCGTCCGCTGGACGCCGAACCGCACCTGCCGATCGCCCTGGGAGCCGCGATCGAGGTTCAGTCGCAGACGCTGGCGGCTCGCGGCCAACGCACTCAAGCCATCGCAGTTCTGCAGAGCGCGCTGCGTACCTACGGCAGCACCTCGATCCGCGCACGCCTGCAGAAGAACCTGAACCTGCTCTCGCTCGAAGGAAACTCAGCACCCCCGCTCCGCTCGGACCAATTCCTGGGATCGAAACCGCCTGTGCTGGCCCAACTCAAAGGCTCGCCCGTCCTGCTTTTTTTCTGGGCGCACTGGTGTGGGGATTGCAAAGCCGAAGCGCCCATCATCACGCAACTGCGAGCGGAGTTCGCTCCCAAGGGGTTGACCGTAGTCGGCCCCACGAAACTCTACGGCTACACCGCGCAGGTCGAGCACGCCTCGCCCAGTGACGAACTCGCCTATATTGACGCGGTGCGTCACCGCTTCTATGGCGGACTGCTAGACATGCCAGTGCCCATCAGCAAGTACAACTTCGACGCCTATGGCGCCTCAACCACGCCCACGCTGGTCCTGCTCGATCGCGCGGGCAAGGTTGCGATGTACCATCCCGGGGCTTTGCCCTACGATCAACTGAAGGCGGAGATTGAGAAGGTGGTGCCACGCTGAGCAGGCGTCATCCCGAGCGGAGCCGCTTTTCAGGCGGAGCGAGGGATCTCCCGCACAACGAACACCTTCGTCCACGGGAGATCCCTCACCCGGCTGAACTACGCCGGGTTTCGGGAAGACTCCCCTCAAGAAGGGCCAGATTCAAACTGCGACTACCCGATCTTAGGCAGGTCCGATCATAGCGAATCATCGGGCTCACTCCACCTCCCGCAACTCCCCCGTCCCCACGTCGTACACAAACCCCCGCACCGGAATGTGCTTCGGAATCCACGGATGCGTTTTCACGCGGCGCACCTGCTCGCGGACGTTCTCTTCCAAATCCTCAAAAGCGTGGAAATGCGCCGGCGCGCCGGCATCTGTGCCCATCTTTTCTGCCAGCTTCTTCTTGAGTTCATATTCCCTCACCTTCAGCAATCCGCAATCGGTGTGGTTGATGATGATGAACTCCTGCGTGTCGAGCAGATGATGCGAGACAATCAGCGAACGCAGCGCATCGTCGGTGGCAATTCCGCCGGCGTTGCGAATCATGTGCGCGTCTCCGGGCTTCAATCCCAGGCAGCGTTCAAACAGGATTCTGGAATCCATGCAGGCCAGCACGGCCAACCTACGCCGCGGCCTCACAGCCAGAT
This sequence comes from Acidobacteriaceae bacterium, assembly GCA_003140075.1. Taxonomy (GTDB): domain Bacteria; phylum Acidobacteriota; class Terriglobia; order Terriglobales; family Acidobacteriaceae; genus Sulfotelmatobacter. The sequence goes on from PLIO01000257.1 coordinate 8,221, forward strand.
CTCCCAGGTTAAAGTTTTTTACAAATTGCGCGTTGGCTTGCAGCAGTTCGTCGGCGACTGACAATGTTCCTCTTTCCCAGGTTGTCCGGCCACAAGTGAGATTTGCCTGCTCCAATTCGGCCGCTGGTTGTTCTCCCAGTTTAACCGCTACAATCGCTCCGTGAATCTAGACGATACGATCGTCGCAATTGCAACTCCGCCCGGCCGCGGCGGCATTGGCGTGGTACGCATCGCAGGACCCCGCGCGTTGGCGATTACGGCCCCGATGTTGCGCCTGAAGTATGATCTTGAACCGCGACTAGCCACCTTCGGCGAACTAGTCGAACCATTTCTGGAACATGTGGGGACAGCCGCCCCTTCGGCAAGCTCAGGGCAGGCTCCCGGCTGTCCAGCCGAGCGAAGCTCGGCTCGCATCGACGAAGTGGTTGTGACTTACTTCGCCAAACCCCACTCCTACACCACCGATGACGTCGTCGAGATCGCAGCGCACGGATCTCCCGTGGTGCTCCGGCACATCGTCGAACTCTGCGTCGCTGCTGGAGCTCGCCTCGCCGAGCCCGGAGAGTTCACCATGCGCGCATTCCTCAACGGCCGCATCGATCTCACCCAGGCCGAGGCGGTTCGTGATCTCATCGACTCGCAGACTCTCTATCAGGCAAAGATCGCCGCCCAACAGCTCGAAGGCGCTCTCTCCCGCCGCTTGCAGCCGATTAAGCAAAAGCTGGTCGAGCTGATCGCCCTTTTAGAGGCGGGAATCGATTTTGCCGAAGACGACGTTTCTGTGCTGCCCAACGCAGCGATCCTCGCACGCATTGCCGCCGTCCGCCAGCCGCTGGCTCAGCTTGCCGCGACTTTCGCGTACGGCAAGATCGTACACCAGGGGATGACGCTCGCCATCGTCGGCCGACCGAACGTCGGGAAGTCAAGCTTGTTCAACCGTCTGGTCGAGCGTGAGCGCGCCATCGTCACGGCAACTCCGGGCACCACGCGCGATTTGGTCAGCGAAACCGTCGCTATCGGCGGAATTCCGATTCAGCTTGTCGACACAGCCGGAATCCGGCACGCCCTCGACGAGGCGGAATCGATCGGCATCCGTAAGTCCATAGAAGCCCTTGCGGACGCAGACCTGGTGCTGGTCGTGCTCGACGCTTCGCAGCCAGTCACCTCGGAAGACGAAGAACTGCTGCGGCACGCTGACGGCCGCCCGACCATCGTAGTTGGAAACAAGTGCGACCTGGCAGTCAGGGGTGAGGACCCAGTGGTCGGCGTTCCGGCGACAATAAACGCCACAAGCGTTCGTGCTTCCGCCCTGACTGGCGAAGGCATCGCCGAACTGCGCACCGAGATTCTGCGCCACATCGGCGGTGAAACCGGAGCGCAAGCCGAAGCCGGCTTTCTCACCAACGTTCGACATCAGGGCCTGATACAGGATTCGCTCGCAGCGCTCGATGCCGCTACTGCCGCCGTCCTCGGCAAAGTCCCCCACGAAATGCTGCTGCTCGACCTCTACAACGCTCTCCGCCCCCTCGATGCCGTCACCGGAGCGACCACTACCGACGACATCCTAAACCTGATCTTCAGTACCTTCTGCATCGGAAAGTAAACCGACTCGTGCGAGATGGAAGCCCCGCTCCGCCTGTGGCGAGGCGATCACTTTTCGATATCGAAGTAGATCTTGGTCGTGGCGCGGTAGTGGGCTATCTTTTTACCATCTAGTTCCATCTCTAATTCGGCAACCCGTGCCCACCTCAAGCCTCGAACGGTCTTTGCCGCTTCAGCTACCGCATTTTCCGCGGCCTTGGCAAAGCTCTGTTTCGAAGTTCCAACTATTTCGATTACTTTTTGCGTCATTGTGGTTCTCCTTTAACTTCTCAGCGTGGATTGTACCTCAGCTCTTCCCGTATCGGCCTTGCGGACGCTTGTAGAATCGCCAGGCGCGACTACGACACGGAATAGGATCAGCGATATCATCTTCGAGGCACGCTACGAGGTACCATTGGACATGGGCAGAACGCGCATGGAATGCTCCGGCTCGGACTCCGATCGGCTAGCTGCCTCCGCGATCCTCCTGCGACAAGAACCGGACGAGGAAGACGACGAAGAGGACGATGACGAGGACGAAGAGGAAGGCGGAGACGAGGACGAGGACGATCCAGATGACGGCTACTCGGAGTGAGCGTGTTCTTTAAATCCTCCGCTCTAAACCCTCCACTCAGGGCGCGCCCAGCTACGGCTGGGAAGATATACATTGCCGGCGTACTGATTTTGTTCGCGCTGGTTTACGTGGGCTCACTCTTTTCTCCCGGACTACAGGATGATGCGGACTCCACCCACGCCGAGGCCGCGCGAGAGATGTCCGTCACGCACGACTACGTGACGCTCAAGGTAAACGGCAACCGCTACCTCGAGAAAGCTCCGCTGATGTACTGGGCGGTTTCCTTCTGCTACCTCGGTTTCGGCGTCAATGAGTTCGCTACCCATCTGCCCGTTGTTCTTTCCATGCTGCTCCTCGTGCTGCTGGCCATGCGTTGGGGGCGGCGCGCGTTCGGCGACCGGGCTGCTATCTACGCCGGACTGTTCGTCGCCACAGCGGCGGGCTGTTATCTCTTCACTCGCATCCTGATCCCAGAAGCGATCCTTAGTTTCTTCATCGCTGCCTCGTTTTATTTCTTCGTCACAGCGCTGGAAGATCGCAGACCCTGGCGCTGGTACAGCGGCTATGCATGCATGGCGCTGGCCGTGCTCACCAAGGGTCTGCTGGCCATTGTCGTGGTCGGATTAGCTCTGCTGCTATATGTCGTGATCAGCGGGGAGTGGCGCCGCTGGCGCGAGTTCCATCTGTTCACCGGCACGTTGTTATTCCTGGCAATCGCCGCGCCCTGGCATTGGCTTGCCGGCATTCGCAATCCGCGATTTTTCTGGTTCTACTTCGTGAACGAACACTTTATGCGCTTCCTCGGCAAGCGCATCCCCAAGGACTACAACAAACAAACCGATTCGCTCTACTGGACGCTCCATCTGGTATGGCTGTTCCCGTGGAGTCTGTATCTGCCGGTGGCTCTGCGGCGGCCGGTCGCAAACTGGATGGCACGCCGCAAGCGCGGCGTCGACAAGACGCCACGAAAACCGTTGGACTTTAGATCCCGAACAGAATTAATCTGCCTCGCCTGGGCCGGAGTCACGCTCGCCTTCTTTTCGTTTTCTACCAACCAGGAGTACTACACATTCCCCGCCTACTTGCCAATCTTGTTGCTCATTGCAGTGAGGCTCGCGGATGAAGAAGAGTGGGGCTTGCAAAGTTGGCTGTTGTGGAGTTCAGGAGTACTTGCGCTCATCTGCATCGCAGTCTCGGTCGTCCTGGCCGCAGGCCTGTGGAACTCGCGTCACCTGCGGTTCGTTCCGGATATCGGCACCGTGCTGGCGAAGCCCGATCTGCAAGCCGAAACTCTTTCGATGGGGCATATCCTCGATCTGACCGGGGAGTCGTTCGCGGCACTGCGCCTTCCTGCGGCGTTGGCCGCCATCGTCCTCTTGATAGGTCCCGCATTCGCCTTCTGGCTCAGACGGCGCGGTTCGCACTTCGCTGCCACGTGGACCACCGCGGCAACGATGGCGGTCTTTCTGACTGCGGCGCACGTTGCTCTCGTGCGCTTTGATCCTTACTTAGGATCACGAAGCATGGCCCAGCAGATCGCTCCCGAACTCAGACCTACAGACCGCGTGATGATTTACGGCGATCAGTCATTTGGGTCGTCGCTGCTGTTCTACCTGCGGCGGCCAATTGAGCTGGTGAATGGGAATACGACCTCCATGTGGTGGGGATCCACTTATCCCGATGCCCCGCACATCTTCCTCGATGATCGGGATCTGCAGCGTGTGTGGAAGTCCCGGGAACGGGTTTTCCTTTTCGTGCCGCAACATGAGCGCGCCAAGGTGGAGGCGCTTTTGCCGGCACCGCTGCACGTCGCTAGCGAAGCGTCGGGCAAGGTTATCTTCACGAATCATCCATGATGCTTGCAGTTAGCAGTTAGCAGTTAGCACTCGGGGATTCAGCACACGGCCGCGCCGCCAATGGCCAATTGCTAGTTGCCAATTGCTGCTACCGGCGGGAAACTACGCCCACTCCCTGCTTCACAGTCGGCAGCGAGTAACCCGACTTGACGGCATCCCTGCGGAACATCTGGACCGTTTCCTGCGAGAACTCGTGCAGATCTTTGCCTACGAGTGGGAGCTTCTTCAGGACGTCAGTGGTTGCTGTAATCACATGGCAGCCGATCTCATCCGCCTGAAAAACGTTGAGCAGTTCTCGCGGACTGGCCCACATGAGTTGGGCCTTCGCTGCATTGGCCATGGCGACCGCTTCGCGCATCAGCGGCACCGGATCGCGGCCGGTGTCCGCGATACGGCCGGCAAACACGGAAACGTAGGCGGGAGCGCTGCCCTGCAATGCATTACAAACGCTCCGCACCTGCTCCAGCGTGAGCAGCGCGGTCACGTTCAACTGAATTCCTTCGTGAGAGAGATGCCGGATAAGGTCATAGGTCGGCACTCCCTTTGTGTTCATCACCGGAACCTTGACGAACACGTTCTTTCCCCAGGCCGCGATGTGACGCGCCTGCTCTTCCATCTCCGGCTCTTCATCGGCAAACACTTCGAATGAAATTGGACGGTCCTGAATGGTCGCCAGCAGGTCGAGCGCAAAGCCCTGATAGTCCGTAACTCCCGTGGCTCGCATCAGCGTGGGATTGGTGGTGAAGCCCTTGATATGGGGCTGGCGGTAAAGCTCCAGCATGCTGGCCTTGTCGGCGCCATCGGCAAAAATTTGTACGCGCAGCTCAGACACAGACTTCATGAAGGATGCGATCCTTTCGTCGTGGAACGGATGATCCAGTCAGCCGCTTCGCGGAGTGACCCTACGCGCAAGTCGGGAGCACGATCTGGAGGTCGCTCCGAATAACCGTAATCGACAAGAATAGTCTTACATCCAGCATTATAACCGGCTTCGATGTCTCGCCATCGGTCGCCGACCATGAAGCTGGCCGCCAGGTCGACGTTATGCTTTCGCGCCGCCTCTAGAAGCATTCCAGGCAGTGGCTTACGGCAGTCACAGTGGTCTTCATCGGTATGGGTGCAAACGAGAATGTCGTCGATGGGAAGACTGGCGGATAAAGACTGGTGCATTGCGTCCAATGCCGCGCGCGATTGCTTTCCTCGCCCAACGTCAGGCTGGTTCGTCACCACCAGCAATTGATATCCATGCGATTTCAGATCATGCAGCGCTTCTGGAACATCGGGAAGCACTTCCAACTCTTGCAGCGTCGGTGGGGGAAGAGGCTTGCCATCACGAACAAAAGCCCGATTGATCACTCCGTCGCGGTCAAGGAACACGGCGCGGTGCTTGCCGGACGATGCCATCGATTCCCATTTCGTGGCCTGCAACTTAAGCGCCGGATGCGAGACGAGCAAATGCCAAACCACTGCCTGAAACGCCTCGGTATGCGGCGTGATGTGCGCTGGGTTGACCGTGGGAATTAACACACAAGCATCCGCAACCTTTGCCGTGTAACCGCCGTTGCGGCCGACTATGCCAATGATCTTTGCGCCAACGGACTTCGCATACTTCAGCGCGGCCACCAGATTCGGGCTGACATTCTGCTCAACATTCCCGCCACCCACCGAGAGAATCAAGAGTGAATCGTTGGCCCGCAGCCGGCTGGTGCGTAACCAACTGTCGAAGATCGAACTCCAGCCTTCATCGTTCGTGCGCGCCGTAAGCTCGGATACGTTGTCGGTCGGGGCATAGGCTTCTATGCCCGCGATCTTGCGGAAGTCGTTGACCGCGTGTGAAGCATTGGCGGCGCTTCCGCCCACGCCGAGAATAAACAGACGTCCGCCTGCGGATCGAGTGCTGGCCAGAAGGCCGGCGGCCCTTTCAATACTCGCCACGTCCAGCTTCGCAATGATCTCGCTTGCCTCGGCGAGAAAATCTTCCGCAAACTTCCTGCCCGATTCCCGGCTGCTCATCTCCGCACATCTCCTCGTCGGCTCAGGAAGCTCGTCATCTCCTTCAGCCCTGCGGGCGAACCCATCTCGTAAAAGCGCTCGTGTACGTCCATGGCAGCCAGTTCGCCGGCCTGGAGCAACTCTGCGTAAACATCGGCGAGATCTGTGGCGCGCATTCTGCTAAATGCTTCCGCACGGAATACGCCTAGCCCGTAATCGATGTAGTGCATACGCGAAGTCCGGTTCTTCTTGCTATACGCCAAAATATCGCCGTCTTCAAATTCCACGTTGCTTGTATCCCACTGCCCGTTGTTACGGAATACTGTCATTAATCCCAACTTGCCGCACTGCGAAAATTCCTGCTCGATCACGGCGTAGTCACAGGCGAGGTAGGAATCGCCATACATGACGAAGAAACTCTCGCCTAGCTTAGGCAACGCTGCTCGAATTGCACCAGCCGTGCCCAGCAGCTTCGCGCCGTCATAAGAGTACTCAACCTTTACTCCGAACGCGCTGCCATCCCCGACCGCCTGCTCAATCATCTCACCCAAGTGACCGACGCACACTATTACATGTCGGATGCCCCTGCTTTGCAGCAAGCGTAACTGATGCGCCACAAAAGGCAGGCCATCGATCGGGATCAGCGACTTCGGAATCGTTTCTGTCAACGGTCCAAGACGAGTGGCCAGGCCGCCGGCAAGTATGGCTATGGGTAGCATGAGTTCTCTAAGAATGCGCCAGAACGGACGTGCCACTAAAGTCGAACTGCGACCGGACTTCGCGCAGCCCGGCGCTTCGCATGGCGGAGCGCAGGCGAGTCTTGTCCTCGCTATAAAGCAGCAGAAAACCGCCGCCGCCGGCGCCAATCAGTTTGCCGCCAAGCGCTCCATGGGTGCGCGCCAGATCGTACATTTCATCAATGAAGCTGCTGCTCATCCCCGGCGAGCGTTTCTTTTTATGCTCCCAGTGGACGTGCATGAGTTCGGCAAACTTGCGCAGATCGCCGGCCAGCAGCGCGTCCCGGCTTTCGAGGCCAAGCCGCTTGGTGAGGTGCAAATTCTCCAGCATGTCGCTGGCGTTCTCGCGAGTTCGCGTATCCTGATCGCGCAAAACCTCCGCCGCCGAGCGCAATGCTCCGGTGAAGAACAACAATAAATTGTCTTCAAGATTTGCCAGAGTTTCAGGAGCGATCTTCAGAGGCTCCGCAATGACTCGATCATCCGGCAGAAATTCGAAACAGGTGATGCCGCCGAATGCCGCAATGTATTGGTCCTGTTTGCCGATCGGCTCTTTCAGTAGATCGATTTCTATGTGGCAAGCCTGCTCCGCCAACTCCTGAGGCGGAACGAAGCTTCGCTTCATCGTGTGCAGCGCGCGCAACAATGCAGTCGTAAAACTACCGGACGAACCTAGCCCCGTACCGGCAGGAATATCCGAGAGACTGACGATTTCAAGATAGGGTCCAGTAACGCCGGTCATGCGCAAAGCTTCGCGAATGATGGGATGTTGAATTTCCTCCCAGCGCTCCACATCCTCGAGCTTCGAATACTTCAGGATGATTCGCGGACGAAAGGCTTCGTTGATGGTGATGTAAACGTACCGGTTGATGGCGGCGGACAGCACAAACCCGCCGTGCTTGCGATAATACGACGGAAGATCGGTGCCCCCTCCACCCAATGAGATTCGTAACGGACTGCGTGTGATGATCAAACGATAGATTCCCTAGTGGCGGGTAAAGTATAGCGTATCTAGGATTCGGCTCTTCATTGCTCCGCCTTCACCGGGGCTGCGTCCGCGCTCACGAATTTTATCGTGGCCAAGACCGCTTGCTTGATCGTCAATCGTGGCCGCCAACCCAGAGCTCGGATGCGCGAGCAGTCGAGCAGGATGAATGGACTGTCCCCCACCCAGCCGCGTTCGCCGCCTGAGTACGTGAGCTTCGGATGCAGCCCGAGGTGCTCGCAGATCCAGCCGATAGAGTCGTTGACCTCGCAATATTCGTCGGTGCCGAGGTTGAAGATGTTCACCCTGCCATCGGCTTTTTGGAGGGCGGTAAGAATAGCGTCGATGCAATCCTTCACATACAGGTACGACTTCCGCTGATGGCCGTTGCCCAGCACATGGAGATGTTCAGGATGCTCGGAAAGCTGCTGGAAAAAATCGAACACGTGCCCGTGCGAATAACGCTCTCCCAGAATCGATACGAACCGAAAAATATAGCCTTGCAAGCCGAACCCTTCGCAGTAGGCCTGAATCAAGCCTTCCGCAGCCAGCTTGGACGCGCCATAGAGCGAAGTCTGAACCGGAAAGGGACAAGTCTCGGGCGTAGGGAAAATTTCCGGCTCTCCGTAGACCGATCCCGTCGAAGAGAAAACGATCCGTTTGCAGCCGTGCTCGCGCATCGCTTCCAGCACATTCCAGGTCGCGATCGTATTCTGATCGAGGTCCTTGCGCGGATGTTCTGTGCCGAAGCGCACGTCGGCATTGGCCGCGAAGTGCACCACCAATTCCGCGCCCTCCATCGCTTCCGCAAGACTCTTGCGATCGAGCAGATCAGCCTGAAGGAAACTGAACCGGGGATGAGCAACGGCACCCTCCAGGAACCGGCGCTGGCCGGTCGATAGGTTATCGAACCCAAATACGCTGTGGCCGGCGGAAAGAAGGCGGTCAACCATATGACTGCCGATAAAACCAGCCGCACCCGTAACTAAGACACGCAAAATAGCCTCCGCCTGGAATCGAACCCTGAATGGCTCTCAAATTCCAATCTAAGCAGAATTGCTGCTCTTCTCTGCGACCTTCGCGAGTCCTCTACGCGCTTTGCGGTTATGAGCTTTTCCCCTGTGCTATCGACCATCCGAAGATGTCTGCCGCAGCGCGATTCGCGTTCCCTTCAACTCGAAGCGGCTGTCGCGCCAAACGTAGCGGAGCTTGAGATAGCTGGCAAACCACACCGCAAAGCCTAGCAAATCGCGCAAGGGATACAGCCAGGGCGCGCTCCGCACCTTCGGATCCCGAACTACCATCCAACCCACAAGCCACGCTTCGGCCAACCGGTTCAGCACTGCCAACCCCAGCAGGAGAGCTCCAACCCCCCAATGTCCCAACCCCGCAGCCGCGAGAAATCCTAGCAGGCCGTACGGTATCGCGAAGATCAGTCCACTTCCAAAGTGCCCTTTAGGACGCGAATAGCGCGTCGTCTGTGCCCAGCGCAACTGATTTTGCCACATGCGGGCGAACGATTTCTGGTTCACCACATGATCGATAACGTGGCCCGATAGCGCCACGCGGTAGCCCGCCTTTGCGATCAGGTTGCCGATCGCAAAGTCATAAGCAATGTAATCGCGCAGCGCAGTGTAACCGCCAATACTCGCCAGAGAATCCTTGCGCACCACGGTGGTCGGCCCTAATCCAAACTTCATTCCTTCGAGCATATTCGCCACCAGCACTCCGGCCGTCATTTCCACCGACATGCCTACGGCGGTGAGACCGGAGAAGAATCCCGCAGCATTCTTGCCGCGATACACGCACGTCACCATGCCGACCTTTGGGTCAAGCAACGGCGCAACTACTTCTCGAAGATAGTGTGGATCCACTTCTACGTCGCTGTCCGTCGTAACTAGAATCTCGTGCGCCGCTGCCTCCGCCATGCAATGAAACGAATAGACGACTGGATTGGGCCACGGCGTCCCGGTTACCAGAACCCGGGTCCGGATCTGCGGATAGCGGGCACATATTTCCCGCACCACGTCGAGCGCGGGATCATCCGCCTCGTCGGCGGCGAAAAGGATTTCGTATTCCGGATAGTCTTGCCGGAAGAAGCTTTCAATATTCTGCTTCAGTTGCGCTTCCAGACCGTGTACCGGCTTGAGCACCGAGACCGGAGGGAGATGCACATCGTCAGGTATGGCGCTGAATTGCTGTCGCGCGTCCTGGCGAAACCGGATGACTCCCAGCAGCGCAAGACCAAGGAATACGCCGGAAGACAACGTCCCCGCGACGGCCACGCCCAAAACGAAATATAGAATTACCCACATCAGTCCGCATCTTCCCCACTACCAGGGCCGCCGGCATTCATGGCTGGCAGCTCCGCTAATCCTTAAAAACAGCAAATCACACTATACATTTTCGCGCGGCACGGGCGGAAGACAGACGTCCGTTCCGCCAAGAAGAATCTAATCTCGCGACCGGCCAGAGGTCGGAGTGCGGCGGCACTTAGGGCTGGCCTCGGGTTCAACGCGCTCTGTCTCGGCACAACAATTGCTTCAACAATTTAAGAGTTTCTTGGGGCGGGATTATGAGTTTGCAGACGAGTCTTGCATAGGTCTGCATACCTAAGGAGCACAGCCATGCACATTCACCCCAACCAGATCAACCCCAACGCCCAACTGGATGCTCTTTATTCTGCAAAAAAACGGCAGCCAAGCGGGAAGCCGCGAATACCAGAAAGAAGCTTCTCGAGTTTGCCTCGGAACTGGCCGGCGAGTCCGATTCCGAAGAGGCGTGCGTGGTAAAACTGGGCGCTCGCGAAGAATCCCAGGCAGAGCCGAGGCAGCAGAACCCAACCGGACGCAAGAAACAGAAGCGCCAGTCGGATTCGAATGACGCCGACAACGTCATCTCGGACTGGGCATAGCCGGCTCGGCTTCGTGGCGCGATGGCTTCGCGCAATTATTTCGCGCAGTTACTTCGCGCACTTACTTCGAAAGCCCGGCCAGAGCTTCCCGGAACATCGCGTCAAACGAGTTGCTCTTCCCGTTCTTGACCACAGCCGCCAGAGTCTTCTCGGCCGCCGCCCGCTGGTAGCCGAGGTTCACCAGCGCCGACAAAACATCTTCTTCTGTTGCGCTCACAGGAATGGCAGGGGCGCTAGTCCCGACCGCCGGTGGCAACTTGTCGCGCAGTTCCAGCACCATGCGCTCCGCCGTTTTCCTGCCAATGCCGGGGATGCGCGTCAGCCGCGCCACGTCATTGCCGCGGATTGCGCCCGCCATCTCATCCGCCGCCATCCCGCTCAGAATGGTGATGGCCAGCTTCGCCCCGATGCCACTGACCGTCATGAGCTTCTCAAACAACTGCTTCTCGGCAGGGTGCAGGAATCCGTAAAGCGCGATCAGGTCCTCCCGTACGTGGGTGTGGATGAATAGCGCAACTTCGGAGCCGCTGGCGGGCAATTCGGAAAACGTGGGCACGCTGATGTTCACTTCGTAGCCGACGCCACCGGTCTCGACCACGACTTGATTCGGATGCTTGGTCAGCAATCTTCCGCGCAGGTGGGCAATCATGCTCAGGCCATTGTAGCCGCAGGCAGCCAGTTACGATCAGTTGCGGAAACAGCAAAAACGGCAGGGCCGACCCCCTGCCGTTTCGAAGAGATCCCCTACTATCTGTTCGCTATTTCTTGTTGACGGTTTTCTTCAGTTCGGCCCCAGGGGTAAACTTCGCGACCTTGCGGGCGGCAATCTTGATAGTGGCGCCGGTTTGCGGATTGCGCCCGTTACGGGCCTTTCTCTGCGATACCGAGAAAGTGCCGAAACCTATCAGAGCTACGCGATCCCCTTTTCGCAATGCGCCAGTAATGCTGCTCACGGCGGTGTCAATCGCAGTTGTAGCTTGCGCTTTGCTGATCTCACAAGCGCCTGCGATCTTATCGACTAGATCGGCTTTATTCATTTGTCTCTCCTCGCAGGTCTCTTTCACTTGCATACACAGCCGCACTGGGATAACAAAAGCTCGCGGCTGAGTTGGGAAACCTGACGGGACGTATTCTCCTCTCTCTGCGGAGAATGTCAACTGTGAAAATCCGCGCCGGAAGCCTGTTTTGCACTCCCCCCTACCGGAATGCGGCTGGAGACGCCGGCTGCGGGCGAAGTATGTTCTTCGCTGACCACCAGCCACTGACTGTCACTGACCACTGACCAGTGTTTTTCCTCCTTTCTCCACAGCACCGGTGACGCCTTCACAGCTTGTGCACAGGCCGCCCTCGTTTCGCACTTGCAGGAAGCTGGCGTGCTGGTGCAAAGTCAGATAAGACACTCTCAAGGATCAAAGAAGAAGGTTGAAGTTGATCAAGACAGCAGCAGAAGTTTGTCCGCTATGCGAAGGGACAGGATGGAAGACGCTTCCCGCCAATCCCGGCTCGCACAAGAATACGAATACGAGTACGAATGCGAGTTCCAATAAAGACCGCCGAGTCACCCGTTGCGATTGCCAGTTGCGAGCGCGAGCCGGAACCCTGCTATCAGCTGCGAGAATTCCAAAGAGATATGAGCATTGTGAACTCGCCAGCTACACGACGGATTTTCCCGGAGCGCACCCCTCGTTGGCCTTTGCCTATGTCTCGGCCGCGAAATTCGCGCAGGAGTACGATCCTCGCGCCGGGACAGGCCTTCTGGTTATCGGCAAGATCGGCACGGGGAAGACTCACCTGGCAGTTGCGATCATCAAGGAGTTGATTCTCAACAAAGGCATTGCCTGCTTGTTCTACGATTATCGCGAGCTCTTGAAAGAGATTCAAAATTCATATAATGCCGCAGTTCAAACCACCGAACTGGATGTTCTTCGTCCGGTCTTTGAAACCGATGTTCTGGTTCTCGACGAATTGGGCGCGGTGAAACCTACGGAATGGGTTTGGGACACGGTGAGTCTGATCCTCAATACCCGCTACAACAATAACCGCACCACAATCATTACAACGAACTTTGAAGATCAGCCTGCAGCCGGCGCCAATGGTTCCGGTTCTGCCGTCCGAGCTGCCACGCGTGCAGAAACCCTCGGCGACCGCATCGGGGAACGCATGCGCTCGCGCCTGCACGAAATGTGCCGGGTTATCAAGATGGAGGGTGAAGACTTCCGCCAGAAGTTCCGCAGCGCCAGCTTCCGGTGAGCTGCCATCGCGTGTTTGCTGGCAAGGAATCTTGAGCGCCTGCTACTATCTGCTTTTCTTACTAGAAGGGATCAATCATGCGCTGGTACCACTATGTCGCGTACTTCTTCGGCGGAGCTTTTCTGGCGAACGCCTTACCCCATCTCGGCAATGGAATTTCCGGTCACGCCTTCCAGAGTCCCTTCGCATCGCCGCCCGGGGAAGGTTTGTCCTCAGCGATGGTGAATGTCGCATGGGGCCTGTTCAACCTTGCCATCGGCTACCTGCTCGTCTGTCGAGTCGGCAACTTCAATCTGCGCGAGACCCGGCATGTGCTCATCCTCGGTGCGGGCATTCTGATCATGTCGTTCATGCTTGCACACTCGTTCGGGCGCTTCCATGGAGGGTTGTGAGTTTGCCTGCCCGGTCAGACGATCCAAGACCATGGCCACGGATCTGCACGAATTTTCACAGGTCAAGAGGACTCCCTGCTCGAATGTTTCTCCTAGGATCTGATTTATCCGTGAGAATCTGTGTTAATCCGTGGCAAAACAAGTTCTCCTTGCTAAATCCGCACTAAAATGGCTTTGTGCTGACCGAGCGGGTAGAATTCGCTGCTGAACGCGATGCGGAAATCTTCGCCGCCATCCCTGCGGCTCCGGCGGTATTTCTGCTTCGCGGAGAGGACGCGCAAGCCGAGCCTTACGTCAGCAAGACTGCCAACCTTCGCCGCCGTCTGCAACGCTTGTTGGGGCCGGTCGAAGAACGTACTAAGAAACTGAATCTGCGCGATCGCGTCCGCTCGATCGAGTACGCGCCGACCGGTTCCGACTTCGAATCCGGCTTCCTGCTCTATAAGGTTTTGCGCGAAACGTTTCCCAAGACCTACGGCAATCGCATGCGCTTTCGCTTCGCGCCGCTGATCAAGCTGCATCTCGAAAACCAATTTCCCCGTGCTTCCATCACCACGCGAGTGGGGCGCCTTAAGGGCCACAACCTTTACTACGGGCCATTCCAGTCGCGCACTGCCGCCGAGAAGTTCATGAACGATTCGCTCGACTTCTTCAAAATACGCCGCTGTGTCGACGACCTGCATCCCGACCCGCAGTTTCCCGGCTGCATCTATTCCGAGATGAAGATGTGCCTTGCGCCTTGTTTCAAGGGCTGCACGGACGATGAATATTCTGCCGAAGTAAACCGCGTGCAGGCTTACTTCGATTCCGGTGGCGAATCTCTGTCTCGCGAATTTTCCGCACAACGGGACGCCGCCTCGGCCAGTCTTGCATTCGAAGACGCTGCCGCGATTCACGTTCGCCTGGAAAAACTGAAGCCAATCCTGGGCCAGTTTCCGGAAATCGTCCGTCGCCTCGATCGCCTTTCGGCGCTCATCATTCAACCCAGCCATCTTCCGGACTCTGTCACTTTCTTCCGCATCGACAGCGGGGCGATTTTCGGACCGGTTGCGTTTTGCATCCAACCTGCCGAGCACATGAAATCACAATCCATGGAATCGCGTGTGCTGGCCGTTCTCGATTCGTTCCCCCCAGCGAAAGCCTGTCCCGCGCTCGAAACCATGGAGCACCTGGCAATTCTCAGGCGCTGGTACTATCGCGGCCGGCGCACGGGCGAAATATTCCTCGAGGATGACAAAGGTGTGCTTCCGATGCGCCGCATCGTGCGTGGGATTGCGCGTGTTCTGAGAGGCGAAAGGCCGGAAGAGGATTTACTCGAACAGGCAAAGGTTCGGGAGGGAATTATGGAGTTCCCAACTGAGACGAAAGAAGCTGAGCAAGAAGGGAAATCGCAATGACGAAAGGCGCAACGAAAATCAAAGATCCAAACAGCAAACAACTTCGCGAACACGTGCTCTACCTTCTCAATGGCGGGGGTGCTCACGCCAGGTTTGATGACGTCGTGAAGAACATGCCAGAAGAATTGCGGGGCGCAAAGCCGAACGGGCTCCCGCACACCGCATGGATGCTGCTTGAACACCTTCGCTTGGCGCAGTGGGACATTCTTGAATTCAGCCGCAACGCAAAGTACACGTCTCCCAAATGGCCTGAGGGATACTGGCCGCAGAAGCAAGCTCCGCCGGGTGCCGCTGCGTGGAACAAGAGCATTCAACAATTCCGCAAGGACCTGAAAGCTATGCAGGATCTGGTTGCGAATCCAAAGAATGATCTGTACGCGCGCATTCCATGGGGCGATGGCCAGACCATTCTGCGCGAGGCTTTGCTACTCGCCGATCACAACGCCTACCATCTCGGTCAGTTAGTCGACGTACGCCGACTGCTCGGAGCCTGGAAGGGATAGATCTGGCGGGGATAGAGAAGAGCCGCCGAGACGGCGGCGCCACGAAAAACTGCTCCACAAGAAAATCAAGCCGGCCCTTTCGGACCGGCTCGATTGCTTCACCAAACTACTCAGCTCTTCAAGGTGCCACTGTTATGGTGACGGGTATCTCGTTAGTGAGAGATCCGGAAGTTCCGATCAGCTCGATGGTTGTGGTTCCGGTCGGCGCGCGTCTGGTAGCGCTCCACGTGATGGTTACGTTTACGCTGCCGTTGGCCGGAGGCGTCACGGGGTTGGCCGAGGCCGTCGCCGATACGCCGCTGGGGAACTCGTTCACGCTCAACGTGACTGCAGAATTAAATCCATTCACGCTGGCGACAGTGAGAGTGGTGGATTTGCTGCCGCTGTCATCGATAGTGAAAGAAGAAGGCACCAGTGACATCGTGAAGTTCTTCGTTCCCGAAGAAGCATTCACCGTCAGAGTGATTGTGGTGCTGTGACTGGTTGAGCCTGAGGTTCCGGTGATTGTCACCGTCGCCGTGCCAACCGTTGCGCTTGCGGATGCGGTCAGCGTCAGAGTTGACGTCGCGCTGCCGTTCGCCGGAGGAGTCACAGGGTTTGTAGAGAACGCCGCAGTCACGCCCGAAGGCAGGCCGGATGCGCTCAAGGTGGTTGCGGAATTGAAACCACCCGTGCTTGTGACGGTGATGGTGCTGGTTCCGCTCGTGCCCTGAGTTACGGTCACTGACGTGGGCGAGGCGCTTACGCTGAAGTTCGGCGTCGCCGAAGAATTGACCGTGAGAGCCAGCGTTGTGGTTGCGGTCAGGCTGCCGGAGGTTCCGGTAATCGTGACTGTGGACGTTCCAGTGGTGGCTGTGGCGCTCGCCGTCAGGGTTAGAACGCTCGTCCCTGTTGTGGGGTTGGTGCCAAACGCTGCAGTTACACCGCTCGGCAGACCGGATGCAGCCAGCGTTACGCTGCCG
>PLIO01000162.1 GCA_003140075.1 Acidobacteriaceae bacterium
AGCCGAAGCCGCAGGCTTCGCGGCAGAGTTCGCGCACCTGCCCGTCGTTGTCCCGCAAATCAAGAACCTGCACCGAGGCAATGGTGTCAGAGACTTCCTGTCCGTAGGCGCCGACGTTTTGCACTGGCGTGCCACCTACGCTGCCCGGAATCGCGCTCAGGCACTCGACGCCAGCGCAGCGATCTACGACTGCGTGAGAGACGAACCTGTCCCAGGATTCGCCGGCGCCCACGTCGAAAAGGACTTTTCCGTCTTCATCGGGCGCGCTGCGTTCATCGATGCCTTGAATCGCGATCTTCAACACCAGGCCGGGCCAACCGGCGTCGGCGACCAGAAGGTTGCTGCCTCCGCCGAGAACGAACAGAGGCACATCGCGGGAGCGCGCGAAGGCGACTGCCTCCTGTACGTCACCGACGGTCGCAGCCTCAACGAAATACCGCGCGGGGCCTCCGATCTTGAGCGTGGTGAGAGGAGCGAGCGAAATGTTCTCGAGCGGCGGCACGATTCGTACTCAATATTACACACGGGGCGGCGCACGTATCCCGCGACTGGCATTAAATCTCTCTTGCTTGATTGAGCAAACCTGCTTCGCGCAAGCGAGCAAGGATCTCATCGAGAGACTGCTCCGGGCTTCCGGCGACGGAGATGGGCCAGGCGTCGGAAGGAACCTCCAATGTTTCCAGTTGGCTATCGAGCAGGTCGGGGTTCATGTAGGGATGGTGGCGCGACTTCATGCGCTCTTGGATCAGAGTGGCGGGCGCGTGCAGATAGACGAAGCGCATCTCGTTCTTCGCGAAGCCGCCGGCCAACAATTCGCGGTACTGCTGCTTGAGCGCGGAGCAGGCGAGGATGATGTTCTCGTCCTTTTGAAGGTACTGCCGCATGCGATCGTGCAGGGCGAGGAGCCACGGAAGGCGATCGGCATCGGTCAGCGTGATCCCGGCGGCCATCTTCTGCCGGTTTTCTTCCGAGTGATAGTCATCGGCATCTTCGAATTTCCAGCCGGTGCGAGCGGAGAGCAACGTGCCAATGGCCGTCTTGCCCACGCCGCTCACACCCATCAAGACCAGGATCATATTTCACGCTCCAGAAATATGAGAGCGATGCGCAGGTCTTCAATTATTCTTACACACGAATTATTCTTACACACGCTGTGGTTTGCGACGCAGCGCCGTGGCTTTTGCGCGGAGGGGGACAGGAATGGGCAAAGCGCCGAAAAAAGACCCGACCAAAGTACTGCAAGGCAAGATCGCGCTGGTCGCCGGAGCGACGCGCGGGGCGGGCCGAGGGATTGCCATTGCTCTGGGCGAGGCCGGGGCAACGGTTTATTGCACGGGCCGCAGTTCACGGAATAGCGCCGTGAAAAGGTCCGTCGCGCCTGGCCAGCGGGAGACGATCGAGGAAACGGCCGAATTGGTCACAGCTGCCGGTGGGCAGGGCATTGCGGTGAGGGTTGATCACACGGAACCGGCGGAGGTGAAGAGACTGTGCGCCGGCATCAAACGGCGGCACAAGGGACTGGACATTCTGGTGAATGACGTGTGGGGCGGCGACGCGATCACGGAATGGGGCAAACCGTTTTGGACGGTCAACCTGGAGAACGGCCTGGGAATGCTGAAACAAGCGATCCATTCGCACATTATTACTTCCCACTACGCGGTTCCGTTGATGCTGGGACGAGGCAGGGGAATGATTTTCGAAATTACCGATGGCGATGCGTTTTACTACCGCGGCAATCTTTTCTACGACCTGGTGAAGATTTCCGTGATACGGCTGGCCTTTGCCATGGCGCGCGAGTTGCGCAAACGGAACATTGTTTCCGTGGCGCTGACTCCGGGATTCCTGCGGTCTGAGAGAGTGCTGGAACATTTTGGAGTCAGCGAGGCTAACTGGAAGGATGCGGGGAAGAAGAGCAAGAACAAGGAGCGGAACAGTGGAGATCAGAATGATGCGCCGGCGGATTTTATGGTGTCGGAATCGCCGAGGTACATCGGGCGGTCGGTAGTGGCACTGGCGGCCGATCCGAAGGTGACAGAGAAGAGCGGGCGGGTTTTCAGTTCGTGGGTGCTGGCCCGGGAATATGGATTCACCGACCTGGACGGGACGCGGCCGGATTGGGGCAAGTATGCGAGAAAAAAATATGGAAAGTACAAAATCTGCGACGAACGGTTTTATTCCTACTGGGTTCCTGGATTGGTGGAGCTGATTTTTCCGGATTGGTTTTAGGCATGGTCCTATAATCGTTTGCGACCATGTCCGGTTCCGATTACGCTGCCATGCTGGAGGTTGCAATCGCGGAAGCCCGCAAGGGGCTGGCCGAAGGCGGCATTCCTATCGGGGCCGCGATTTTCGACGCGAGCGGAAAACTTGTGGGCGCCGGCCACAATCGCCGTGTGCAGAACGGCGATCCTTCGCTGCACGGCGAAACCGACGCCTTCCGCAACGCGGGGCGGCAGCGCAGCTACCGCAAGCTCATTATGGTGACAACACTCGCGCCCTGCTGGTACTGCAGCGGACTGGTGCGGCAGTTTGGATTTGGCACGCTGGTGGTCGGTGAGAGCCGAAATTTCGAGGGCGGCGTGGAGTGGCTGCGCTCGCTTGGCGTAAAGGTCATCGATCTTGATTCGGGGGAGTGCGCTTCGTTGTTGGGCGAGTATATTCGCGCGAATCCGGATGTGTGGAATGAAGACATTGGGCAAGAGTAGGTCGGACGCCCGCAGCGGCTAAAGGTGCGGTTGAAAATGGACAACACATCGCAGCAGTGAACCGCTGCGCCACCCAAAATCAAAGGCGTGATCGAGTTTTGCAGCAGCCTGTAAAGCCGGTACCGATTCTGCACGGGTTGTGGCATCGCTAAAGCGATGCCCTGATACGAATCACGGTAGATCTAGAAGCGGAGACTCAATGACATCTGGATCTGCCTGGGGCTTCCGATGGTTTTATTGGTCACGCCCAGGCCACTGCCTGTCGTGGGGCAGACATATAGCGATCCGCTGAAGTTCGTGTTGCAGGGACTTAACGTGGCCGGCGTGCCGACGACGGGAAAGCCGTTGAAGTTGATGTTCTGGCTCACGTCGTCGATTGGAATATCGAAGCTCGCGGTGTTGGTCAGGTTGAAGACATCGAAGCTATATTTCAGCGAAGAGCGCTCGGTGATCTGAGTTATCTTCACCAGCGAGATGTCTGCGCGCCTCTGCCAGGACTGCCGGAAAATATTGCGCTGACCAGTAGCGATGAAGTTCGTCTCGTAGGGATCATTCGAAGGAATCGCGCCGTTCAAGGCGCCTTCGGCCAGCAACGGAATACCGAAACAATTGGCGTTCAGCGCAGGGGTAGCGCCCGCACCCGTGGCTCCAGTGAGGGCTTGCCTGGCTGAGCAACCCGAGAGAGGAACGATGGGATTCGTGATGCCGTCATTGTCGCCGTAGAAGATGCTGCCGACTGCGCCGGAGTAATCGACAACGCTGTAGGGCTGGCCGCTCTGGATGACGGTGAGGCCGGTAATTGCCCATCCATCGGCGAGCTTGCCTTTGAACGAAGACGCCGAGAAAAACACGGGGAGCTGGTACATATAAGTGAAATTGAGAACGTGTTTGCGGTCGAAGTCGGAGAGGCCGTAACCGGAATGCAGATTCAGAGGATTGTTGCCGTTGTAAAAGAGGCCCATGGCGCTTTGCTCGTCCGTGGAATGAGAGAAGGTGTAGGAAGTGCCGACTTGCAAGCCATGGCTCATGCGCTTTTCAATGTGCGCCTGAAGCGCATTGTAAGCGGAGATGCCGGCGGCGGTGTAGGACTCCGACTCGGAGGAATAGCCGATGTAGGGAACACGCAGATCGACGTTGCCGCCTTCGAAAGTTTCCTGGTAGGGCTGCGGCGGCTGGCCATTGGCGCTGGGCAAATTGATCGGGTTGCAACTTCCATAGACACTTGGATCGCAGGCGGATGGTCCTACCACCGAGTAGCCGTAGGTGTAGTCCTGCTCGAATGGCGTACCCGGGCGGATGGGACTGGAAGGAGAGGCAATCTGCGCCTGGTTGAAGGGCAGGGGAACGATTTCATGGCGGCCGAGATTGCCGACGTAACCGATTTCGATGGCCAGGTCGCGACGCGGCTGCCATTGAATATCGAGCGTCTGATTCAGCGTATAAGGCAGCTTGTTGGCGCGGTTGTAATCGGCGAACGAAAATAACTCCGCGCCGCCGGCGATGTCGTTCGCGTTGGGCAGAAACAGATCGGCGGGATTGCCCGAGGGCGGCGCACCGAGCGAGGTGCCCCAGGGGTTCTCAAATCCGCCGGGGCAGTTGGTGTAGGGAGTGGCGCAGACCTGCGAATTCACCCACGGCGGAGACTGATTGACGCCGAAGGGACCACCCGCAATCACGCCGGAGGCAAACCCGGGAGAAAGATAAGTGAAGAGTTCGCCGCGATCGTAGTACATGCCCCAGCCGGCGCGAACCACGACCTTGTCGTTGAACATCTTCGGGCTCCAAGCCATGCCGACGCGCGGCGCGAGGCCCCACTGGCGGCCGGTAAGAGTCGAATTGCTGACGCCCTTGGTCGGAAAGAGTGGATTGTTGCCCGCAACAATGAAACCGTTCGACTGGATGATGTCATCGGTCGCGTCGTAGTCGTAGCTCGCCGGATCGAAGTTGAAAAGGCGACCGTTCTTTTCCGTTAAACCTCCGTGATAGTCGAAGCGGAGACCGGCGCTTATGCTGAGGTTCGAACGAAGTTGAAATTTATCCTGAAGATACCAACCCGATTCGTGCGCGCGATAGTAGCGGTTGGCGTCGCCTTGCAGGAAGGTTGTGGTAATAAATCCGTCGGCCTGATAGCCGATGGGTTGGCCGGTGAGGAAGTCGAGGAAATTGTTGAAGCCGATCATGCCTGAGTTGGTTCGATCGTCGCGCGCGTTGAGTTGAGTATAGGAGAAGCTTCCGCCGAAGGTGATGGTGTGCCTGCCGTGGTTCCAAATCGCGTTGGCGGAGGGCATCCAGCGGTTCTGAAAGATGCCGGTGAATGCGCCCTGCGAAGCTGCCGTGGAGCCGATGTTCAGACCGCCGTTGAAAGGCGGACCGCAGGCAGCCGGGTCCTGATTCGATGTGCAATTGCCTACGTTTGCCGGGGCGTCATTTCCCAGATCGTCGACGATGGTGATGCCGGGAAAAACGTTAGAGCCGAAGGCATTGATGCCGATCGATCCAGGAGTGAAGGGCTGAGCAATGGTGCTGTAGACTTTTTCGCGAATGAACCCGAAGACCTCTGCGATGCTGAAGTTCGGCCTGATCGATTGCGTGTTTGTAATGGAAGCAACCTGGCTCCCGGCGTCCAGGTGTTGAGTGAAGCCTTGGACAGAGGAGAATCCGAAGGGCGCCGCAGTGGGATCGTGCTGGTAGTAATACTTCAACGACAGAGTATCTTTTGGGGCGGCCAGATAATCGAGATCGGTTACCGCTTGATCGGAGATGAAGTAGGCCGGCTGCGTAAGGAAAACATTCTCCGGAAAGTTGACCGTCGGAAATGAATTAGGATTTGCCGACGGAAACAGATACTGGCCATTCGGCAGCTTATAGTTCAACAAGGTGAGTGCGGTCGAATCGACATTGCTTGCGGTCAAACAGGTCTCAGGTGCGGGAGGGGGGCCGCAACCCGTTAGCCAATCCTGGTTGGCGACGTTCGCCAGGGTCGCCGCGCTGCGATCGTCGGTAAGGCCGAACGGCGCGGCCGTGCGTGAAGTTCCAATCTCCAGATCGGAAACGTGAATGTGCTGGTAGCTGGCGAAGCCGAAGAGCTTGTCCTTGATGATAGGACCGCCGATAGTTCCACCGGCCGTGTAGCGGTGCAACTGGGGCACCTTCTCGTTGTCGGGAATGTTAGGGTCCTGATTGTAAAAATACGGTGCGGCATTCAGCCAATCGGTTCCGCGATGAACGTAAAGAGCGCCGTGAATGTTATTGGTGCCGGAGGCGGTGCTCATGTCGATGTGGGCGCCGCTCGTGGACCCCTGCTGCGCGTCATACATCGAGGTGTTTACCATAAACTCCTGAACGGTTTCCGGGGCAGGCGTCGGCAAAGCCTGTCCGATGGCCAGGTATGGGGATGCGGTGCTTTGAATGATTTCCGCAGTGGTGCTGGAAGCGCCGGCCACGCCAGTGTTGTTCACAATGCGCGCCGATGCAACCTGGCTGGTGCTTTTGCCGTTGAACAGATTGCTGGCATCGACTCCGTTCAGAAGAAATGTGTTGCTGGTGTCGCGCTGGCCGTTGGCCCAAATGGGCTGATTGCCCAGGCCGGCGTTTGCGCCGGTGCCGTTGGGTAACTCCGCGTTGACCCCTGGCGAAAGGATTGCCAGGCCGGTGAAACTTCCCGTGGGCAGCGGGACAGAATCGATCTGGTCCTTCTCCAGAATGTAGCCGTTGGTGGTATCGACCGCGTTCATCAAAGGTGTGGCATCAACCTCGACGACGGTTCCCACTTGGCCGACGGGCAGTAAGGCATTGACGGTCGCGGTACGATCGGCCTGAACCGTGATCGAGGGCACCTTCTGGGTCTGGAAACCCTGATGGGTAAAGGTGAGCGTGTAGGTGCCGATGGGCAGGTTCACGAAGTCGTAGCTGCCGTTCGCGTTGGCGGTGAGCGTGCGAGTGAGCTTTGTCTGGTCGCCCACGATGGTTACGACGGTATCTGGCAGAACGCTGCCGGTCTTGTCGGTGACGGTACCGGTGATCCCGCCGAGCGTTTGCTGAGCGTGGCCGCACGGGGCGAAGGCCAGAAGCATCCACATTGAGGACAAAAACAGAAGCGCAAGTACGCTGACTTTGTTAAGCATCCATGACCTCGCAAAAAGTCTGTCTGTCTGTACCTTATGCAGGACCGCCGGCTGGCAGTGAGGCGCGATATTTTTGTTCACACTACGTCCGCAGTAGAGATGGCTTGCTCTGCTCCGCTACACGAAAAATAAGGATTGCCCAATTTACGCGAGTTCAGCGCGGAACGAAAGCCTTATATTTAGCAATAATTTCTTTACTACCGATTGGTTATTCTTATCGGTAAGCTCGCGGGAGGAGGCCGGACGAAAGCGCTGCCTAACCTTGCGCAGTCTTGTTTTGTCCACGAAACCAAAACCACAGCAGCCCGGCGATCAGGTATGCGAGATAAATGTAAGGCAGCTTGCCATAAGGCCCTTCCGGCATGGGATAGAGATTGCCGAGAAGCGCCAACAGCATGGCGGCTCCGGCTAACCACGGAATAATCTGTGCCCCCGGGCGGTAAACGCCGTGATCGCGCAAGTATCTCGGCAGCGCGACGCAAACCAGCGCATAGGCGACGATGAAGCCGTAGGTGGCGAGCGAGCCCAGCCAGCCGTAGACGTCCAGGCCACTCGCGCCGCGAGCCGCGAGAACGACCACCGGGAGCACCGCCGCGATACCGGTAATCACAACGGCGCGACTGGGGGTTTGGTTGAGAGCATGTGTGGCGCGCAGAGAGCCGTGGACAAGCCCGTTGTGCGCCATGAGCAGCAGTACCCGAGCTGCCGCCGTAATGCAGGCCAGGGTTCCGGCGAACAAGCTGATCAGCGCTCCAATATCGATCAGCAATCCCAGGACGGGGCTGCCCGCCACCTGAGCCAGGACATGCATGGGAGCCTGGCTCGCACCGAGGTCTTGCCCCGCGGTATGGAAGCCCAGTACTTCCGCGTAGGCACAAAGCGTGAAGAAGGCTCCGGCGAGAATAGCGCTTTGAATGACTGCGCGTGGAATCGCCCGCAGCGGATTGCGCGCTTCGGAGCCCAGTGTGGTCGCGCTTTCGAACCCAACGAAACTGAAGAGTGCCAGCACCAGGCCGAGGCGCAATCCGCTGCCGGTCATGCCGCGCAGATGAAGCTGATCCCGGTCCCAATGCCAACCCTGGCGCGCCAGCAAGAGAATCACCACGATGAGAATCACGGTCACCGAGAGCGCTTCGATCCATAGCATCAGCCGCGCGGAAATCTTTACATCGCGGTAGGCGATCCAGATGGAAACGCCGGTGACCAGCAGGGCCAGCAAGACAGCCGAGTAGACGTGGCCGGTGGCATCGCGCAGCAACAAGTTCGCGTAGTGGTAGAAACCGCCAATCACGCTCGATCCTGTGGCGACGTAGGCAAGCAATAAGCTCCAGGCGACGGTCGCGCCCAGCCAGGGAGGCAGCGTCAGCGAAGCGTAGGTATATAGCGAACCCGGTGAGGCCGAGATGCGAGCATAGCGGCCGATGCAAAGTGCGACGAGCAACACCGCCGCAGTGGCAAGCGCATACGCGAGCCACGTGGCGTTGCCGGCAAGCGCGCAGACCAGGGGAATCGTGGCCGCCGGCGTGGTGGTGGGAGCCATGGTGGAGACGGACTGGGCCAGTGTTTCCATGGGAGAGAGAATCCCTCGCCGCAAACCATAGTCGGTCGCCTGGGGAAGTTCAGTGGCGGTTTGCGTCATGGACTGCGATCCTTTCTCAAGGTGAGGTCGGATTCTACATCACGGGTCGCACAGGCCCGGATTCTATGCTGCGGCCAGATAGACGTAACGCAGAATAAACAGCACGGTTAGTATCCAAACGAGTGCATTTACTTCGCGAATCTTTCCCGCCGCAATTTTCACGACCGTGTAGGAAATCAGGCCGAGGCTGAGGCCGGTTGCGATGCTGAAGGTGAGAGGCGTAGCCACCATGGTGATAAATGCCGGTACCGCCTCGCTGAATTCCTGCCAGGCGATTTGCGCGATGGATTGCGTCATCAATACGCCGACCAAAATCAGCGCGGGAGCGGTGGCATAGGCTGGAATCGCCGCGGCCAAGGGAGAACAAAATGTGGCCAGCAGAAAGAGCGCGGCCACGGCAACGTTGCTCAGGCCAGTGCGGGCGCCGGCGGCAACTCCGGCCGCGCTTTCGATGTAACTCGTCAACGTGGAAGTTCCCGTCAATGAACCGACGATCGTTCCTACGGCATCTGCAACCAGGACGCGCCCGACGCGAGGGATTTTGCCGTCTTTGATGAAGCCGCCTTGTTCGCAGACTCCCACGAGTGTGCCGACGTTATCGAAGAGATCGACAAACAGGAAGGCGAACAGGATTTCGAGCAAACCCAGGTGGCTGGCGCCGCGAAAGTCAAGCTGCAGGAACGTAGAGGAAGGATGCGGCATCGCGAAGATCGCGGCTGGCCAGTGCGTGATGCCGCGAAAAATCCCGAGCACCGCGGTGCCGAAGATGCCGATCAGGATGGCGCCGTGGAACTTTCGCGACATGAGGATCAGCGTCAGGATCAGGCCGAAGCAGGCGGTCTGCACTTCTTTGTCGGCGAAGCTGCCGAGGCCTACGTACGTGGCTGGATTTGCCACAACGAGCTTGGCGTTGCGCAGTCCCACGAATGCGATGAACATTCCAATCCCCGCCGCGGTTGAGTGCTTCAGGCAGTCGGGCATGCCGTTGACGATCTGCTCGCGGACTCGCGTCACCGTGAGCACAAGAAAGAGAACACCCGAGCAAAAAACCACTGCGAGCGCGGTGCGCCATGGGACATGCATGGCCAGGCAAACCGAATATGTGAAGTAGGCGTTCAGCGACATTCCCGGCGCAAGAGCGATGGGATAGTTGGCGTAGAGCCCCATCACCAGCGTGGCCACTGCGGCGGAGGCGCAGGTTGCAAACACCACGCCCTCTACGGGCATTCCCGCCTGAGCGAGAATTTGGGGGTTCACCACGATGATGTAAGCCATGGTGACGAAGGTGGTGAGGCCGCCCAGCATCTCCTGTCGCACGGACGTTTGATTCTCGGCAAGTTTGAAATAACGATCGATCATCGATCCATCATCCTCGGGGCATCCTCCGGGCATCCTTCAGGGCTGAAGCCTGGTGGGCCCTCGAACCGATTCAGTATTCGATTTTGTTAGACTTGTTTTCCCACGCCCGAAACGCCACCAACGCCTGTTCCCGCATCATCTGAATCATCGGAATCTTGCGCTGCGAAAGCGGTTGGGCGAGTTCACGATAGATCAGGGAGTCGTCGAATCCTATCCTGGACGCGTCGGCATCGGCATTGGCAAAATAAACGCGAGAGAGGCGGGCCCAGTAGATTGCGCCCAGGCACATGGGACAAGGCTCACAGGAGGTGTAAATCTCGCAGCCCTCGAGGTCGAATACGCCGAGTTTCTTGCAGGCCTCACGGATGGCGACCACTTCCGCATGCGCCGTGGGGTCGATCGTGGAAGTGACCTGATTGGCGCCTTCGGCAATGATGTTGCCGTTTTTCACCACGACCGCGCCGAAAGGCCCGCCGCGTCCGGAGTGAACGTTGTCGAGTGAAAGTTGAATGGCGCGGGCCATGAAAGGATTGTCCATGTGTTCGCTCAAGTGATGCGCAATGGTCAAGGGTTTGCCGGCGGCAGCAACCCGCGAACTCGCAAATCAGTCGACATGGACTCTTTCGCAGCGGCTTGGCTGAGAAGCGAGTATAAGCCGGGATACAGAAGTTCGTAAAATTCATTTGATCCCGGTGACGCGATCATTGCAAAAACGAGGCGAGCGGGATACGCTCAGCCTCGGTACGCCAATTTGAAGGGGCTGACATTTGAGTTTGCAAGCGTTCGTCTCGCGCCGCGTGACGACTCCCGAAGGAATCCGCGGGGCTGCAATTCTGGTGGAAGGAGAGCGGATACGGGCTGTGGTTTCACCGGATCGAATACCTGCTGACGGTTACAGAATCCACGACTTCGGCGATGTGGCGATTCTGCCGGGGCTGATCGATTCCCATGTTCACATCAACGATCCGGGCCGGACGGAGTGGGAGGGTTTCGAGACCGCAACGCGCGCGGCGGCGGCCGGCGGTTACACATTGCTGGTCGATATGCCGCTGAACTGCCTTCCTGCGACAACTACCGTCGCTGCGCTTGAAGCTAAGCGGAAAGCTGCGCGCGGCAAATGCCGCGTCGACTGGGCGGCGTGGGGCGGAGTGGTTCACGATAACCAAGGTGAGGTCGAAGCTCTCGCGGCCGCCGGAGTGCGGGGGTTCAAATGCTTTCTCATCAATCCTGGCATCGACGGATTCACCATGGTGACGGAGCCGCAGCTGCGCGCTGCACTGCCGCATGTCGCGCGGACTGGGCTGCCGCTCCTGGTGCACGCGGAACTTCCTGGACCAATCGATAAGGCAACGGACGCTTTAGTTAACGCCGACTGGAATTGTTACTCGACATATCTGCAGTCGCGCCCAGACGGAGCGGAAGTGGCTGCGATCCGGCTGATGCTATCGCTGTGCCGTGAGTACGGATTTCGTTTGCATATCGTCCACCTTTCGACGAGCCACGCGCTCGGGGAACTTCGCGTCGCGCGCGCCGAAGGATTTCCGGTGAGCGTGGAGACATGCCCGCACTACTTGCATCTCTCCGCTGAAGCGATCGCGAAAGGTGCGACGCTAAGCAAGTGTGCGCCGCCAATTCGGAGCCGTGAAAATCGTGAGAAATTGTGGGAGGCCCTTGGCGATGGGACGATTGATCTGGTGGTGACCGACCATTCTCCGTGTCCTCCGGCGATGAAGCGGCTTGCCGAAGGAAATTTCCGGACCGCGTGGGGCGGGATCGCCAGTCTTTCGGTGGCGCTGCCGCTGATGTGGGCCGAGGCCAGCCGTCGAGGATTCACGCTGCTCGATTTGGCACGCTGGATGGCCGAGGCCCCTGCTCAACTGGCCGGCTGCGAGATGCGCAAGGGTCGGATTGCCCCTGGATACGACGCGGATTTCGTCGTGTTTGATTCTGACGACGAATTCACTGTGACAGAGGACCGGTTGCACTATCGACATCCGGTTTCTCCATATCTGGGAGAAACGCTGCTCGGCGTGGTGAAGGCGACTTATCTGCGGGGAAGCCCTGTGTTTGCTGAAGGAGAATTTCCCGGCGAGCCGCGCGGGCGCGAATACGTGGCGAATGCAAGGGTTCGATCCACGCCATGAGGCTTTTCGATTTCGCTTAACAATACTTCCACTCCATTGCGACCGAGTCTGTCATACACTATGCCAACCGCACTATGCCATCCGCACTATGCCATGCGCGGGTGCTGACGACCGTTTGCGCGGTTGAGTAGATTCTCGCGAATGCACTAGCGGCAACAAGCACTCAATGACGAGCGGCAATCATATCGTTGGCAATTCGGTTCCCCGTAAAGAGGGACGCGACAAAGTGACCGGAAGATCGCAGTACGTCGACGATATGGTCCTGCCCAACATGCTCTTCGGAGCGACGGTTCGCAGCCAGATTCCACGCGGCCGGATACGGAAAATTACATTCGGGCCGAAAGTTGCGTGGGATGAATTTGTGATCGTTTCCGCGAAGGATATTCCGGGGAAAAATTGCATCGCGTTGATTGGGGACGACCAACCATGTTTGGCAAACGAATTCGTCAACCATCCGGAGGAGCCCATTCTGTTGCTGGCTCATCCGGATCGACATGTTCTTCCGACGGCGGTTGAGTCCATAACGATCGAATATGATCCTTTGCCTGCCATTTTTACGATTGAAGAAAGCGAGAGATGCTCCGAGATTGTGTGGGGCGAGGACAATATCTTCAAAACTTATTTAATCGAGAAAGGCGAGGTCGATGGGGTTTGGGCGAAAGCCGATTCCATTGTGGAAGGCGAGTATACGACCGGCGCGCAGGAGCAGCTTTACATCGAGAACAACGGCATGATCGCGGCTTTCGACGCCGCCGGGGGAATCACGGTGTGGGGATCGCTGCAGTGTCCTTATTACATTCATAAGGCGCTGATGGCGCTGTGCGATCTGCCGGCGGAGAAGGTTCGCGTCGTGCAGATGGAAACCGGAGGGGCTTTCGGCGGGAAAGAAGAATATCCGTCGATGATCGCTGCACATGCAGCGCTGCTCGCGATGAAATCCGGAAGGCCCGTGAAGATTATTTATGACCGCATGGAAGACATGGCGGCGACGACCAAGCGACATCCTTCGCGCACCCGAATCCGGACCGCCGTCAGCAAGGATGGAAAGATACTGGGCGGAGAAATCGACTTCACGATCGATGGTGGCGCGTATGCAACGTTATCCTCAGTAGTCCTTTCGCGCGGGGCAATTCACGCTGGGGGACCGTACGACTGGCCGAGCGTTCGCATCCGCGCCAAGGCAGTAGCTACAAATGCACCGCCGCACGGGGCTTTTCGCGGCTTTGGAGCGCCACAAAGCCTGTTTGCCATGGAGCGGCACATGGATCGCGTAGCGCAGGCGGTAGGTCTTTCTCCGGTCGAGATTCGCCGGCGAAATTTTCTGCAGCCGGGACAGACCACGACGACAGAACAGGTTGTGCGCGAACCGATCGATCTTGGAAAGTTGCTCGATCGCGCGTTAGAAGCTTCGGAGTATCACTCGAAAAAGCAGCGCTTCGCGAACGAGAATCAGTCCGGTACCTTCCGGAAGGGGATGGGAATTGCCGCTTTTCTGCACGGCGCGGGATTCACCGGATCGGGTGAGCGCTATCTGAGTTCTGTAGTGGGGGTAGAGGGCTGTGCCGATGGCAGTGTGCGCGTGCTGGTGTCGAGTACAGAGTTTGGCCAGGGAACGAAAACGGTTCTCAGCCAGATTGCCGCCGAAGCTCTCGGCTTGTCTTACGAGAGCGTGAGTATGGCTCAGCCCGATACTTTGGAAGTGCCCAACAGCGGGCCAACCGTGGCGTCGCGCACGGTCATGGTGGTGGGGAAACTGGTGCAATCTGCGGCGTGGGGAATCAGACAGACGCTCATTTCGTCCAACCTGCTTCGCGATGCCTACACTGTGGACGAATTTCGCGCTGCCTGCCAACGCTATGTCGCTGCCCACGGCGAATTCCGCTCCTGGTCGCGGTACGAGGCGCCTAGCGACATTTTCTGGGACGATCAAAAGTATCGCGGCGAAGCTTATGCTGCCTTTGCGTGGGCGGTTTACGTTGCGGAAGTCACGGTTGATTTGACGACCTATAGCGTAGCGGTGGAGGACTTCGTCGCGCTTCAGGAAGTTGGCAAAGTTCTGCACCCGCTGTTTGCGAGAGGGCAAATCATCGGGGGAGTGGCCCAGGCGATTGGATTTAGCCTTTATGAGAAAGTGGTTTGGCAGAACGGACGCATGCAGAACAGCCAGATGACCAATTACATTATGCCGACCTCAAGTGACCTGCCGCCGATTCGCGTGCTCTTCGAAGAGTTGGGCAATGTGTACGGAGCGTATGGCGCGAAGGGCATTGGGGAACTGCCCATGGATGGGCCGGCGCCGGCGATTCTCAACGCGGTGGAAGACGCGCTCGGGGTTCGTTTCGATTCGATTCCGCTGCTTCCGGAGGAGATCATGAATCGTCTGAACCTGGATGGGCTGAACCTGGATGGGCTCGCGGCATCGTCTGGGTATAGCGACAGCGGCGCGGAATCCATAGGCGGGGTCCGATGAGCGATTCGCGCGACGGCCGTGCCAAGGTCGAGATTTCGTTCACGGTCAATGGCGAGCTGAGGACGCTGCATGCTTACCCGATGGAGCGGCTACTCGACGTGTTGCGTCAGCAACTCAAATTGACCGGCGCAAAAGAGGGTTGCGGAGAAGGCGAGTGCGGTTCGTGCTCGGTGTTGGTGGACGGAGTGCTAGTGAATAGCTGTCTCGTGCCGGTTCTCCAGGTTCACGGATCGAGCGTGGTTACGATCGAGGGACTGGCTGCGGGGGGAACTCTGCACGTTGTGCAGGAGGCCTTTCTCGAATGTGGCGGCGCGCAGTGCGGCATCTGCACGCCGGGGATGATTCTGGCCGCCTGCCATTTATTGAACACAAATCCTAAACCCACGAGCGAAGAAGTCCGGGAAGGCCTGTCCGGCAATCTCTGCCGCTGCACGGGGTACAGCCAGATTGTGGAAGCCGTGATGGAAGCGGCGCGCCGCAGGACGGCGGCATGAGATCGAATCCCGCCGATTACGAGTTGATCGCGCCCGGCAGTGTGCAGGCGATTGTATCGTTGCTGGCAAAGGAACCGGGCGTGTGGCTTCCGATTGCGGGAGGCACCGATGTGATGGTGCAATACGCGGCGGGAAAACTTTCGGCGCGGAAGCTGGTGAGCATTTGGAATCTGCCGGAGTTGAGGTCCATTGAGGTCACGGCTGGAGAGATTTGCATCGGTGCGGGATGCACGTATACGGATCTCAGCGGAAACGAGGTTATCGAACGCGAGTTTCCGCTCCTGCATAGCGCGGCGCGTTGTACGGGGGGAGTCGCAAACCAGAATCGAGGAACGATCGGCGGTAACATCGTCAACGCGTCGCCGGCCGCGGACTCGCTGCCTGCGCTGCTGGCGTACGACGCGGAATTGGCTCTAGTGTCGGTCCGAGGTGAGCGCCGGCTACCTTATGAAGGCTTTCATACCGGCTACAAGAAAACGCTGCTTGCGCCGGATGAACTGGTTCAAGCGCTGTGCCTGCCTCGGCGATTCTCCGAATATTTCAGCTACAGCCGCAAGGTGGGAGCCCGGAATGCACAGGCGATTGCGAAATTGTGTATCGCCGCGCTAGGCCTCGTTGGGGGCGGCGTGGTTGAAGATGTTCGCATCGCGATGGGAAGCGTGGCGCCGGTTCCTCTGCGGCTGATTGAGACGGAGCGGACCGTGAGAGGAAAAGCGATCGATTCTGATCTCTTGCTTCTGGCGAGAACGTCCGCAGCCGCTGAGATACGGCCGATCGACGATATTCGATCGACTGCGAGATATCGTTCGGTCGTGGCGGGCAATCTTGTAGTGGAGTTCCTGAATCGCCTGAGCTCGGATCAAAGGGGAGCACGCGTCGGAGTGAAGGATGTTCTCGCGGATTGGAATCGTCTTGCAGTCGATCAGGCCATCAGCGTGATTCAGCCGTGCTGCGGATCGAGGGTCTGGGCAAAAGCGATGGTGACCGGAAGACCTTTCGCGGATGAAGCTGCGCTGCTGGCTGCGTCAGACCAAGTTTGGCGCAATCTGGCGCGATCCGACTGGATGGAGGCGTTCCGTAGTCATCCGCGAATCGGAGAATCGCGGGCGCGTTCTGCGGAAAGCGAGGCTCCGGCGGTAACTTCGCCAGATCAGTCTGTAGAATGGTCGGCGCAGGAGCAACGGGGCGTGGAGGATGCCGCGGCTGCCGTGAAGAGGGCTCTAATGGAGGCGAATCGAGAATACGAGAGGCGCTTCGATCGCATCTTCATTGTGTGCGCCACGGGGAAGTCTGCGCCGGAGATTTTGGAAATTCTTCGCCGGCGTCTAAACAATGACGCTGAGACCGAGCTTCACGAAGGAGCCGAACAGCAGCGGCAGATCACGCAGATCCGGCTGAAGAAATGGCTTCAGGGATGAAACGGATTTCAACCCACATCCTCGATATGGTTTACGGCGAGCCTGCGAGGGACGTGCCGGTGCGGCTGGAGAAGCAGTACGCGCCGGGAGATTGGCGATTGCTGGCCTCGGCGCGCACCGATCACGATGGCAGATGCGCCCAATTGCTGCCGCAAGGCGAGGAGCTTAGCGCGGGGGTCTATCGTTTGATGTTTAACACTGGGAGCTATTTCGCACTGAAGGAGCTCGATGCACTGTATCCCGTTGTGGAAGTGACGTTTCAAATACGAGATGGCGAATCGCATTTTCACATTCCACTGCTCCTGAGTCCGAACGGGTATACGACTTACCGGGGGAGCTGAGGGCAAACGCTTCGCTAGATGGAGTCGATCAGGTGACCTCGTCAATCCGCGAATGGTTGAATCTGCTGGTGCGCTGGTTTCACGTTTTTGCCGCGATCATGTGGGTCGGCCAAACCTACTATTTCACCTGGCTGGACGGCCAATTCGGCAAGCTCGCGAAGAACGCCTCCGCGGACGGCACAAACCCGTCAGTCTGGATGGTGCACAGCGGCGGTTTCTACACCGTCGATAAACAAACAGCGCTGAAAGTCGGTCCCGAGCAGGTGCATTGGTTTCGATGGGAAGCGTTGATGACGTGGCTGAGTGGAATGGTGCTGCTGTTTCTCGTCTATTACTCCAGCAGCGGACTGATTGACGCGGACGTGGCCAACATTTCTCAAGCAGCCGGCGCTGCCATCGGACTGGCTGTGCTGGTTGGAGGGTGGCTCGTGTACGATCTTGCGGTGCGGTCGGCTTTGGGCAAGTCGGAAGCCATGTTTGCTGTATTCTCTTTGGCGATGATTGCCGTGCTGGCATGGGGATTGTCGCGTGTGTTCAGCGGACGCGCGGCTTATATCCACGTTGGGGCGGTGATGGGGACAATCATGACCGCCAACGTTTGGTTTCGAATTCTTCCCTCGCAGCGCAAAATGATCGCTGCGGCTGCGGCCGGAACAAAGTTCGACGCGGCACTGGGAGCGCAAGCCAAGCTGCGCTCCAAGCACAATACGTTCATGGCGGTCCCGGTGGCCTTTATCATGATCAGCAGTCACTTTCCCGTCGCGACTTACGGGAACACTTACGGATGGGAAGTTCTTGTGGGCCTCGTTTTGCTCGGTTGGGCGGCGGCGAAAATTATTCGCGAGGCTTAAGCTGCAGCAGTGCGCGATTCATCGACAGAATAGAATCTAGTGCGGACAAGTGAGATCACAGCTCGCGCGGAAGAAGTTATCGTCCGGTGTCAACGCCTCGCTTTGTTTACAGAGGATCCAGGCAGCACGCGGCGAACGTTTTTGTCTTCACCGATGCGTGACTGCCACCGGGAAATTTCTCGATGGATGGAGTTGCTAGGCGTTCACGCGCGAGTGGACGCGGCGGGAAATCTGTGTGGATTTTATCCGGGAACTGAGCGGAAAGCGCCGCGCCTCTTGATCGGGTCTCACCTCGATACAGTTCCGAACGCCGGCGCTTACGATGGAGTTTTGGGGGTCGTGCTCGCCCTCGCGTTGCTGGAGGAGTTGCGCGGACGCAGGCTTGCTTTTGGTATCGAGGTGCTTGGTTTCTCCGAGGAGGAAGGAGTGCGCTTCGGCATTCCGTTCATCGGCAGCCGTGCGCTGGTCGGCAGGCTGGATCGGGAACTTCTGGACGCGCAGGATGCCCAAGGCATCTCCGTGAGGAAGGCGATTCAGAACTTTGGGCTGAATCCCGAGGAGATTCCACAGGCTGAGTTGGAGAGCGACGCTTTGGGCTATATTGAATTTCACATCGAGCAGGGGCCTGTGTTGGAGAATCTGAATCAACCGCTCGCGGCGGTTGAAGCCATCGCCGGGCAGAGTCGATTGGAGTTCATCTTTTGTGGCCGCGCGAATCATGCGGGCACGACGCCGATGCATCTTCGCCGTGACGCGCTTGCTGGCGCGGCGGAGTGGATTAGCGCCGTAGAACAAGCGGCTCGGGGAGTTCATGGTCTGGTCGCGACGGTCGGAAAAATCGGAGTAAAGCTCGGAGCGACGAACGTGATCGCGGGCGAGGCACGGCTCACGCTTGACGTTCGTCACAGGTCCGACGACATTCGATTGCGCGCCGTGGAGGATCTCATCGGCAAAGCTCGGGAAATTGTGGCACGCCGCCGATTGTCGGTGACGGAGACTACGTTGTTAGACCAGCGAGCAGTGGCGATGGATTCAGTCCTCGTTGAGGAGATAGAACGGGCAATCTGCAAAACTGGGTGCAAGCCGCATCGGATGACGAGCGGCGCTGGTCATGATGCCATGATTGTGGCTGAAAAAATTCCTGCTGCGATGATCTTTCTGCGGTCTCCGGGTGGAATCAGCCACGACCCTGCGGAATCGATTGCAGTTGAGGATGTAGAGAAGGCGATCGAGTGCGGGCTGCATCTTCTCGATCAGCTTGCCGCTTCGCCCGAATTTCAGAAAAGGATAAACCGTGCATAATCTTGGCCGGACCCGAAGTTCGCAGCAGCCGAATCATTTGCTTCTGACCGCAGATACTTTTGTGCGTACCACGCTGCCGGGAATGAAGGCGTGCTCCGCGATTGTGCATGTAGGCCCGGCGTCAGGCGCCAGGTTCACGCAGTACACCGCCGAATTTGAAGCTGGGGGAGAACTGGGTGACACCTCGGCGCAGCGCTTCATCTTCGTCATTGAGGGCGGTGTGGAACTAGAAGTGGATGGCAAGACGAGCGCGCTCGGTGGCCGCGGATACGCCTATCTCCCCGCTGGAGTGCAGCACCGGGTTGTGGCGACACGGGTGAGCCGCGTCGCCGTAATCGAGAAGCTCTACCAGGCTCTTCCGTCGGTTGCGCCGCCGAAGTTGATTGTGTCGAACGAGGACGCGATATCTTCGCATCCCCTCGGAGACGATTCCAGCCTGCAGGTCAAGTGTTTGCTTCCCGATGAGATGAGTTTCGACTTTGCCGTGAACACGATGGTCTACCAGCCGGGGTCTTCGCTGAGCATGGTGGAAATGCATGTGATGGAGCACGGGCTCATCATGCTCGAAGGCGGCGGAATCTACCGGCTCGGTGACTCGTGGTATCCGGTGACAGCGGGAGATTTCATCTGGATGGGACCGTGGTGTCCGCAGTGGTTTGGAGCGATCGGCAAAGCGCCCGCAAAATATCTCATCTACAAAGATTGGAACCGGCATCCCCTGGCGGGCCTGTAGCAATGACTCTGGCTATCGACGGAGATCGACTGCTGTCAGAAATCGAAACGCTGGCCTCGTTTTCTGACGCGGAAGCTCCAGCGGTGACACGAATCGTTTTTACTCCCACCGATCTCAAAGCGCGGGCGTGGATGATGGCGCATTGCGAGGAGGCTGGACTCGCGGTGCGACAGGATGCCGCCGGAAATACCTTTGCACGCTGGGAAGGTTCTGACCCGGCCGCGCCAGTTGTTGGCACGGGCTCGCACATCGACGCGATTCCGAACGCGGGGAAATACGATGGCGTGGTGGGAGTGCTGGGAGGCTTGGAAGCGATTCGCGGGCTGCAGAGAAATGGATTCCGTCCGAAGCATTCGATTGAGCTACTTATTTTCACTTCCGAAGAGCCGACGCGTTTTGGAATCGGTTGTATCGGGAGCAGGCTGCTCTCCGGCACGCTTTCCGCTGATGCGGCAAGGAAACTAAAGGATAACGATGGGAACGCACTTGACGAGGTTCGCCGTGCGGCTGGATTTGGAGGCGAACTCGAACAAGTGAAGTTGCCGAGTGACTACTACAAGGCATTCGTCGAATTGCACATTGAGCAGGGGCCGCTGTTGGAACGCCAGCAAATTTCTCTGGGCATAGTCACGAAAATTGCGGCGCCGGCGAGTCTTCGCATCTTGATTAAGGGCTCGGGCGGACACGCCGGGGGTGTGTTGATGCCAGATCGTCGCGATGCTCTGTGCGCGGCGGCCGAGATGATCCTGGCGATCGAGAGTGCCGCACGCACCAGCGGAACGATTGACACGGTGGCGACCGTGGGCATCTGCGACGTATTTCCCGGCGCGGTCAATAGTATTCCCAGCCGGGTTCGCCTCAGCGTGGACCTCCGAGACACCGACCTGGGACGCCGCGACCGCGTCATGAGTACGATTGAGACTGCTTGCTATTCGATTGCGATGGAGCGGCGCGTATCGATTGACTGGGAGTTGGTGAACGCCGACGCGCCAGCGGACTGTGCTCCATCGATCATCGATGCGCTTTCTGAATCTTGCCGCAAGCACCAGACGAAATTCCTTTCCATGGTGAGTCGCGCTTATCATGACTCGCTTTTCATCGCACGCATCGCTCCGGTCGCGATGTTATTCATTCCCTGCCGCAATGGATATAGCCACCGTCCCGACGAATACGCGGCACCGGAGGATATTGTTCGAGGAACACTCGTACTGGCGGAGACACTCAGAGTCCTGTCTGAGTGACGTTTGTCAGCTTCAGCTTTGACTATGGCGAGTGTGGGATGGTGGATTCCCGGTCCGCCCAATGCTCAACAATGTCTCGCACTACCTTGTCTCCAACGATCTGCGCTGCTTCCAAGGCTGGCATATAAGCCGAGTAGTTGCCGGAAACCATCTCTTGCAGACTTTCTGCTGCGGGCACGCCCGGCGCTTCGCGGTCGTAGTTGCTGACCGTGCGCAGCACGAGCACCCGGCGCAGATCGACGCGCCCTGCCTGGCTCAGGAACGTGAGAGCTTGCAGCGTGCCGGAATCCTCCATGGCAGCGACCATGTAATTGCCTTGGCCGTTGGTGTAGTAGCGAGTCCAGGCGTTGGCCCATTCGTTCATCTTAGAGCCGTGCCAGAATGTGCTTGCCGAAAGCGTATCGCCTCTCGCTACAAACGGTGGTTTCAGGGCATTTGGGAAGCCAGCAAACCGCGCCCGCGACTTGCGCAGGGAGTCGGAATCCGCGAGCGGCAAGCCTTGCGTAAGGCGAAATGCCCAGCCCACCAACTCCGGATTCAGCGCGTACACTTCGCCGTAGGAGTTGTCGGCAGGCTGCTCGTAGGGTGTTCCCTTGCGCAGGGGCAAGTAACCAGTCGGCCAGCTTTCCGGAATCTGACGAGCATCGATCTCGAACGCCAGGTCGCCGTCAACAACGTGATCCGCCCAGACGGCCGACCCAACCGAAACGTCCGCCGGGTCTCCGCCGCCAATTCCAGCGACGATCCAATATGTTTTCGAGAGGTCGAAACGCGGGTCGAGACCCAGCGCCATTACTGATGCCGTGGCCCTGGCCGTTCCGACTCCTGTCACCATGCCGAGTACACCGTCCTTGTTCAAGCGCACGTGGCGATAGCCCGAAGGCAGTGGAAGAACCTGGTCGAGATGCTCACGCTCCACCCAAAGCTGAAATTCTCCGGGAGTATCGCTAGTGTCTTCACCGCGTTCGAACATAGTCACTACGACGACCTTGATGCGGATGGGAGCAGCCGGAGAAGTGGCCTGCCCAGCAAGGGAATGTGAACAGACTATGGACAGCACGAGAGCGGGAATTGACCACCTGGCAAACTGCACACGAAGTCTCCGTAGCTTACAGATTCAGATAGACGTCTTGGCTCCGATCGATTCCCGGATCTTGGCGTAACCGGGTTTGATAGCGGAATAAATGAAGTCGCAGCGCTGTTTATAGGGCAAGAACGCACTCTTCATCGCGTTAATGGTGATCTTCTCAAAATCATCGAGATTCAAACCAAAAGTTTCCGCTGCGGCTGCGAATTCCTGAGTCATGCTTGTGCTGCTCATCAACCGGTTGTCGGTGTTGAGGGTGACGCGGAATTTTTCCTGATAAAGAATTTTGAAAGGATGCTCGGCCAAACTGGGCGTCGCGCCGGTGTGTACGTTGCTCAGCAGACAAATCTCCAACGGGATGCGTTTATCGAGAACGTATTGAGCCAGATCACCCAACTTCACCGCCTTACCGTCAACGACGGCAATGTCCTCGATGAGCCGTGTTCCGTGCCCGATGCGGTGCGCGCCGCAATATTGAATCGCCTGCCAGATCGATTCTTTTCCGTAGCCTTCGCCGGCGTGGATTGTGATGTTGAAGTTCTCGCGCTGAATGTAGTGAAAAGCATCTACGTGCTTCTTGGGAGGATAACCGCCCTCTTCGCCCGCCAGATCGAAACCAACCACGCCACGCGAGCGGAAATCGACTGCGAGTTCCGCCATTTCGAGCGACGTGTTCATGTTGCGCATCGCGCAAATGATTAATCCAGAAGAAATTCCAAATTCTTTTCGTCCTCGTTCCAATCCTTTTAATACAGACGAGACGATCTGCTGATGAGTCAATCCCTTGTGGGTGTGGAAGACAGGCGCAAATCGAGTCTCGAAATACACAACCCCATCTCGACTCAGATCCTCGGCTTGTTCGTAGGCGACCCGCTGCAGGGCCTCTTCGGTCTGCATGACGGCAATCGTATGGGCAAAACCTTCCAGGTATTTTGTGAGACTGCCTTGATTCGCTCCACGAAAGAACCACTGGGAAAGTGCGGTGGGATCGTTGGTAGGTAGGTCTGAATATTTGGCATCTCTCGCCAGCTCAATCACAGTCTGCGGCCGCAGCACACCGTCCAGGTGCTCGTGTAGAAGGACTTTGGGCAGGCTCTGCAATAACCGTTTATCAAGTGTCACGGCGTTTGTTTCTCCCCGGCGGCGACCGCCTCACGAAGCAGGCGAAGTGTTGCAAGATAATACACCACGCTTGCGAATCAGGTTCTCGCTGCATGGACGTGGGAAGCGTTCTGGCGCGCTTGACACGGACTTCGCCCTTGCATAGAGTCTGTGAGTTCAGGAACGGTGACGAGATAAAATATGAACCGCGTTGCAGCGTATCGGCCGGTGTTTCAGGGCACGCAACCGAATCATCTGCATCCGCCGTATGTGTCGTCGATTAAGCGAGCGCCTACCAAGCCGCAGGTGTCGATTCCTTACACTTTATCCGAAGTGACTGGTCCGTTGTTTGGCCCAGAAATTGTATCGCCGAAGGCCAGCGATTTGACGCGCGGGCACGCTGGAGAGCCGCTCGGCGAGAGGATCATCGTGAACGGTCGGGTGCTGGACGAAAACAGCCGTCCTCTACCGAATACGCTGGTGGAAATTTGGCAGGCGAATGCGGCAGGCCGATACCTGCATCGAGTCGATCAGCATGCGGCGCCGCTGGACCCAAATTTCACCGGCTGCGGACAAGCCATCACCGACTCCGAGGGCCGCTATCGCTTCGTCACCATTCGTCCGGGCGAGTATCCCTGGGGCAATCACCACAACGCCTGGAGGCCCGCGCACATTCATTTTTCTCTCTTCGGTCCGGCATTTGCGACGCGTCTTGTGACGCAGATGTATTTTCCGGGTGATCCGCTCATTCCGTTTGATCCGATCTTCAACTGCACGGCGGATGAAAAAGCCCGCGGCCGGCTGATATCGGCGTTCGATTGGGAAACTACGATGCCGGGGCACGCGTTGGGTTACCGCTTCGACCTTATCTTGCGCGGGCGTGAAGCCACGCCGATGGAGGAATAAGTGAGTTTGCAGGCGACTACGTCGCAGACGGTCGGCCCGTTCTTCAAGATTGGCTTCGAGTGGCTCTACCGTGACAACCTGGCAGGCGAAGGTGTTTCCGGCGAGCGTGTCAGTATTCAGGGCCGAGTTCTTGACGGCGACGGTGTTACGGTACCGGATGCGATTCTGGAAATCTGGCAGGCCAATGCGAACGGAAAATATGCTCATCCGGAAGACACGCAAGACAAAGTGCTGGAGCCCGGTTTCAAGGGATACGGCCGGGTGCCGACAAACGCTGAAGGCCGGTTTAGCTTTGCCACGATCAAGCCCGGGCCGGTGCCCGGGCCTGACGGCAAGGAGCAAGCGCCGCATCTGCTGGTTTCAGTCTTCATGCGGGGAGTGCTGCGGCGGCTGGTCACGCGAATTTATTTTCCCGATGAACCACGAAATGCCGCGGACTTTATTCTCGGCCTGGTTGAACCGGCGAGGCGGTCTACTTTAATCGCGAAGAAAGTAGCTGGCGACTCCGGTACGCTGGAATGGAATGTTGTTTTGCAAGGGACGGACGAAACGGTATTCTTCGACTTGGGGTTGTAAGCATCTGGATGTCCTTGCTCGATCCACTGTTCGGCTCAGCGGCGATGGGCGAAGTCTTCTCGGACTCCGCGCGTCTGCAGCGCATGTTGGACTTTGAAGCCGCGCTCGCGCGCGCTGAAGCCCGCTGTGGCGTAATCCCCTTCGCCGCAGCCTCGGCCATCTCTTCTAAGTGCAGAGTGGAGTTAGTTGACGTCAACACACTCGCCGCTGCAACGGCTGCATCGCTTAACCCTGCGATACCGTTGGTCAAGCAACTCACCGCTCTGGTCGCGAAGGACGATCCTGAGGCGGCGCAGTTTGTGCACTGGGGGGCAACCAGCCAGGATGCGAACGATACCGGGCTGGTTCTGCAGGTTCGCCAAGCTCTCGACATCCTTGAAGCTGATCTGGATGCCCTTTGCGTGGGCCTCGCGCAACTCGCGCGGAAACACCGTTCGACGCCGATGGCTGGCCGCACGCTCATGCAGCATGCCCTGCCGACGACTTTCGGTGTGAAGGTTGCGGGATGGCTGGACGCGATGAATCGCCATCGCGACCGCTTTGCGCAAATGAGGAAGCGGGTGCTGGTGTTGCAGTTTGGCGGCGCAGTGGGAACGCTCGCGGCTCTGCGGGGAAAGGGAATGCAAGTGGCCGAGGCTTTGGCGGCGGAACTCCAACTTGGGCTTCCCACCATGCCGTGGCATACTCAGCGCGACCGGGTAGCGGAGGTGGCGACCGTGCTGGGCCTCTGCACGGGCACTCTGGGAAAAATTGCCCGCGATATTTCGCTCCACATGCAAACCGAGATCGCAGAAGTCCTTGAGCCCGCCGGCGAGGGCCGCGGCGGCTCCTCGACCATGCCGCATAAGCGTAATCCGGTGAGTGCAGCGGTGGTGTTGTCGGCAGCAACGCGGGTTCCCGGCCTCGTCAGTACGATGTTGAGCGCCATGGTGCAGGAAGATGAACGTGGTCTTGGAGATTGGCAGGCGGAGTGGGAGACGCTGCCGGAAATCTTGCGCCTGACTGCGGGCGCGCTTCATCAGATGGTGACGATTCTCCCTCATCTCGAAATCGACGCGCCGCGTATGAGGCGCAATCTCGACGCGACGCAGGGTCTGATCTTCGCCGAAGCTGTCACCATGGCGCTGGCGGCGCACCTCGGCAAAACCGCCGCTCACATGTTGCTGGAAGAAGCAAGCCGGCAGGTGCGCGAATCGGGAGAGCATCTCCGCGAAGTGCTCGCCCAAAACCCGGCCGTAACCGAACGGCTGACCTCAGAGGAATTAGACGGACTGTTCGCGCCGGAGAATTACCTCGGCGTCGCCGAAGAGTTGGTGAATCGTGCGATCGATGCCAGTCGCAAGCATCGATAATCGGCCACCGGTCATCGCCAGGGAGAGGCAAAGAATGTCGTTTGTCGAGATCGGAGAATTGAGGACGCATTACGCGCTCACAGGGGATACCGAGCCGGTGCTGGTACTCTCCAATTCACTGGGCACTGATTTCTCCATGTGGGAGCCGCAGATGGCGGCGTTGCAAGGGCGCTTCCGCATTCTGCGTTACGACACTCGCGGGCACGGACAGTCTTCGGTAACGCCAGGCGAATACACGATCG
The DNA here is from genome assembly GCA_003140075.1 of Acidobacteriaceae bacterium. Taxonomy (GTDB): domain Bacteria; phylum Acidobacteriota; class Terriglobia; order Terriglobales; family Acidobacteriaceae; genus Sulfotelmatobacter. Next base: position 26,086 of record PLIO01000162.1, read on the forward strand.
AGCAACTGGGTCGCGACGTGCTCGGCCTGCTGGATTCACTTCGCCTCGACCGTGTACATTTCTGTGGGCTCTCGATGGGCGGCATGATCGGCATTTGGCTGGGAATTAACGCGCCGAGCCGTTTGCATCGACAGGTGCTGTGCAATACTGCAGCTCGCATCGGCACAAAAGAAATGTGGAACGCACGTATCGCAACTGTGTGCAAAGAGGGAATGAAATCGGTGGCTGCTGCAGTGATCGAGCGGTGGTTTACGTCGGGCTTTCGTGAGTCTTTCCCGGAGAAGGTGGCCAGAGCACAACAGATGCTCGAGAATACGACACCGGCAGGTTATACCGCATGTTGCGCAGCTATCCGGGATATGGATCAGCGCGAAGCGGTTGCGCGGATCGACGTTCCGACGCTCGTGATCTATGGCGGGAGCGATTCGGTCATACCGCGTGCCGACGCTCATTTCCTTGCCGACCGAATTCGTGGAGCTAAGGAGATCGAACTGGCTGCGGCTCATCTCTCGAGTGTCGAACAGGCCGATGCATTTACCGAGGCAGTGAGCAACTTTCTTTCCGAGTAAGCAGACGTAACGCGATGCGGACTGGACAACACAATGGATGATACCAAGCGCTACCAGCAGGGAATGAAGGTCCGGCGTGCCGTCCTGGGTGATGAACATGTGGATCGAGCCGTCGCTCAGACCACCGATTTCAACCGCGACTTTCAGGACTTCATCACTCGCAATGCCTGGGGCGAGATATGGATGCGCCCCGGCCTCCCACGCCGTACTCGCAGCCTGTTGACGCTGGCGATGATGGTGGCATTGAATCGCGGCGAGGAATTCCGCATGCACGTGAAAGCCGCGTTCAACAACGGCGTTACCCGCGATGAAATCAAAGAAGTTCTGCTGCAAGCTGCCATCTATTGCGGAGTGCCGGCGGCGAACTCCGCTTTTCACATCGCAGCCGACGTTTTCACGGAAATGGACGGCAAGAGCAAGATAAATCCGAAGAAGAGGAGACGGCCATGACTGAAGTGCACCTTCTCATCGGTGATCGCGACGCCGCTGCAACCAGTGCGGCAACCTTTGTCCGGCAAAACCCGATCTCGGGTGAAGTCGCCACCCGCGCTGCCGCCGCCGGCGCCGACGACGCGATTCTAGCCGCGGAAGCCGCCGCGGAAGCTTTTCCTGCATGGTCCGCGCTTGGTCCTCACGAACGGAGGAAAAAGCTCCTGCGTGCCGCGGATTTGCTCGAAGCTCGTACCGCCGATTTTATTTCCATCATGATGGATGAGATCGGCTCGACCGCTGGCTGGGCGGGCTTCAACGTTTACCTCGCGGCCCAAATGCTACGGGAAGCGGCATCGATGACCACACAGGTCTCAGGCCAGGTCATCCCATCGGAAATTTCCGGCAGTCTCGCATTCTCCATTCGACAACCGGTGGGCGTTGTGCTCGGAATCGCACCCTGGAATGCGCCGGTTATTCTGGGCGTGCGTGCAATTGCGGTGCCGCTGGCTTGCGGGAATACGGTGATTCTGAAGGCGTCGGAAGTTTGTCCGGCGACGCATCGACTGATTGGAACGGTGCTCCGCGAGGCGGGATTGGACCACGGAGTGGTTAATGTTTTGACTCACGATGCCGCCAGCGCCTCAACGATTGTTGAAACTCTTATCGCTCATCGAGCAGTACGCCGCGTGAATTTCACAGGCTCGACCCGGGTGGGAAAAATTCTTGCGGTCACTGCGGCCAGGCATCTGAAGCCGATTCTGCTCGAACTGGGAGGCAAAGCTCCGCTCATTATTCTCGACGATGCTGACATCGATGCCGCGGTGGATGCCGCCGCCTTTGGCGCATTCATGAACCAGGGACAGATATGCATGTCCACCGAACGCATCATCGTTGATGAAAAAGTCGCGGATGCCTTTGCCCAGAAGTTTGTCGCCAAAGTGAAGGGTCTGCCTTGCGGCGACCCGCGAAAGGGCGAGGTAGTGATTGGTGCGGTTGTTGGCATGTCCACCGTCGATCGCGTTCGCGGGCTTGTCAAAGATGCTGTGGAGCGGGGCGCGAAAGTTCTGCTGAGTGGCGATTCGCAAGGCACCATCATGCCGGCTGTGATCGTCGATTCCGTTACACCCGAGATGCAGATTTTCCGCGAAGAATCCTTTGGACCTTCGGTTTCCATCACTCGCTTCAAAACCGTGGAAGAAGCAATTACCCTGGCGAACGACACCGAGTACGGACTTTCGTCCGCGGTTTTCGGCCGCGACATCGCCCGCGCTCTGGAAGTTGCAAAACGCATCGACTCAGGCATGTGTCACGTGAACGGACCGACCGTTCATGACGAAGCGCAGATGCCTTTCGGAGGTGTGAAAGCCAGCGGCTACGGCCGTTTTGGAGGACAAGCCGCGGTCAACGAGTTTACAGAGTTGCGCTGGGTCACGATTCAGACAACTCCTCGGCATTATCCTTTCTAGAGCCAACGTCAACAATCGTCCCGGGCACGACCGGGCCGCGTGGGGATATTCGATCGGTGCCGGTTTCATTGCGAACGCAAGTCGGGATTGTTGGCGCGGGACCCGCCGGTCTCGTGCTCTCTCACCTTTTGTATCTGAAGGGGATCGACTCCGTCGTCATCGAAAATCGCAGCCGCCAATATTCCGAGCAGCGCGTCCGGGCGGGCGTGTTGGAACAGGGAACGGTTGACCTGCTCACGCAAATGGGTGTCGGGGAGCGGATGAAGAGCGAAGGCCTGGTTCATCATGGGATCGAGTTGCGCTTCGGAGGGCGCGGTCATCGAATTGATTTTCAGGAACTTACCGGGGGAAAGGGAATTACGATTTATGCGCAGCACGAAGTTTTGAAAGACCTGAACAACGCCCGCATCGCGACCGGCGGCCAGGTTTTGTTTGAGGTTGAAGACGTCAGCGTGCATGACTTCGATGGGGATCAGCCGAAGATTCGATATCAGAAAGATGGAGACGCGTGTGAATTGACATGCGACTTTATCGCGGGGTGCGACGGTTTTCATGGCATCTGCCGGCCCAGCGTTCCCTCCGGGATATTCACTCACTATGATCGGGAGTATCCCTTCGGATGGCTTGGCATTTTGGCCGAAGCGCCGCCTTCCTCGAATGAACTGATTTATACCTACCATGATCGCGGTTTTGCCTTGCTCAGCATGCGTTCGCCCAACATCAGCCGCTTATATCTACAATGCCGGCCCGACGAGAACATCGATCTGTGGAGCGACGAGACGATCTGGCAGGAACTTCAGACTCGTCTCGCTTCGAATGGATGGACGCTCACGGAAGGCAAGATTCTGCAGAAAGGCGTGACCGGCATGCGTAGCTTCGTGGTCGAGCCCATGCAATACGGCAGGCTCTTCTTGGCGGGAGACTCGGCGCACATCGTTCCGCCGACTGGAGCCAAGGGATTGAACCTCGCGGTCGCCGACGTTCAGATATTGGCGCGGGCTCTCAAACATTTTTATTCCACTGGAAGCTATGACCTGCTCCATAACTATTCTGAGGTCTGCCTGCGTCGTGTCTGGAAAGTGCAACGCTTCTCGTGGTGGATGACTTCCATGCTGCATCGTTTCCCAGAGGAGAATCCTTTCGACCATCGCCGCCAACTCGCCGAACTGGATTACGTGACCAGTTCCCGCGCCGCGGCCAAGACGCTCGCTGAAAATTACGTCGGCCTTCCGATGGAATAAACTCGTTGTCTGCTCAGGAGGTGGGCCAGACCGAAACACGCTCATCAGTCTGTTCGGAAGTTTGCGGAAGCTCGCCGCTTAGTTTCGACTTTGGGCCGCCAAGCGCGGAATTCCGCAAACCGTGGCAAGAGTCCGAGCTTCTCAAGGCAAGCCCGATCATGCTCTTCGATTTGAAGTCCGGCCGCATCCTGCGGATGAGCATCTAGTTCGTGGTCTAAAAGGTCTACCACATAAACCGCGACCGTGGGGTCGATGCCAGAATGCGGTATACGGGTGGGATGGTGGTGATGCGCGATGGCCTCGACCGCGAGGTTGGGGATGCCTGCAATCCCAGCAAGTAAGCGCCTATTTCTGCGTGTGAGGTTCCAAGCAGTTCGTGCGCCGCTCGGCATCGCGGCTGGCTGGGTTCGCTGTGCGAGGCCGCATGGTATAGAAATATTCGCCCGTAACCATCGCCCCGGAGCACCGCTGACCGCGAGCCCCACTTGCGTGCAATGCGCGGCGGAACTCCACAGTCTCACAACAAAAGCCGACAGGCGTTTTTCGGTCTCAACAAAGCGGAAGAGCGACAAAGTTCTGATTTCGTAACAAAAGCAGATACTTTCCTGCCGACCATGCCAATGAACTCTATCCGTTAGGACAAGTAAGTCGGCATCTGCTAAGCGCCGTTGTCAAAAGGAGTTGTTCCAAATCTCGATGGCAGCAACTCATGTCCTCTAGTTCGGTTTCTGGAACACGCCAAGTTTTCTTTTACAAATCTGATATTTCACCGGACAATACCGAAAATTTCAGCAAAGAGTTTCCCGACGTGACTCGCCACCTCTTGATAATGTCGGGTGTGTGTTGAGCGAGACCATTTCCTGCGCGTTAGATGGCTCGTTTGTAAAACGCACAGTCAAGTACGCTATGCAACTTGGGTCTTACAAAGGCGGCAGCCTGTCTATCTAAGTCACTCAAAAGCGGGAACAAAAAACAGGTGTCACATGTCGTCTCCAATTCGTGGTTTGCTGTACAGGTCATTCCTAAAATGGAGACGCGGGTTGCACGGGTCCTGACATCAAAGAACATCGACAACCTATTACCGACATACAATGCAAAAAGAATATGGTCCGACCGAGTAAAGATACTAAAAGTGCCTTTATTCCCAGGGTACGTATTTTGCCGCCTCTATAATCATGCGGAAAACCTGGCCGTCACAACTTACGGCGTCATTCGCACCGTCAGTTTTGGCGGTAAACCGTATCCACTTAGTGAAGCGGAACTGGCCGCTCTACAAACACTTTCAAGTGGCAATGCTGAAGCGATTCCATGTCCCTTTCAACATGTTGGTCATAGGGTCCGGATCGAAAACGGACCACTGGCAGGAGTAGTTGGTGTAATAATCGGCAACAACAAACGACATCAGTTGGTTATTTCTATCGAAATGCTGATGAGATCTGTCGTTGTTAACATTGATCCCAGCAGTGTGCAGTTAGTGGCTGCCTAACAAATACTTCGTTTCTCAGTACCAATGAGAACAAATAATCCGGCTGCTAATGGCGGTCGGCGCTTCCACTGCGTGATCTTCTCCCGCGCGTCGGCCAGATCGGTGAACCCGTTCTCGTTCAGGCACCCGCCACGAAACCGCCCATTGAAACTCTCCACGTAGCCATTTTCCATCGGTCGTCCAAGTTGGATCGTTTGCCACTGCAGGCCGTGCTCGTAGGCCCATTGAATCGACCGCACAGCTTACGAATTCCGGTCCCTTTTTTTTGCGACGACCGCCTTCAACACCCGAATGTCCACCGCCTGTTCGGCCACGATGCGTTTCAGCTGCCGGTTTCCTCCCCCAACGCTCGCAGCCGCATTGCCTCGCTCACTTCCATCCCTCCATACTTACTCTTCCACCGGTAAAAACATGCTCGCGCAATCCCGTGCCTCCGGCGAAGTTCTCCGGTTTCCACTCCGGCGTCTGATTCCTTCAGTACGGCGATGATCTGCTCCTCACTGAATCGACCCCTGCGCACGACGTTTCTTTCCGATCTCATGATGAGCAAACCTGCCTGCCATTGCAGCTCACTGTGGTTTGAGCACATCTCACTTGAGGGAGCGCAGTCGCTTCGACTGTTCTGCTTTCCCTACGCGGGAGGCAGTGCCCAAATGTTCAGCAGTTGGCGGCGTCGTCTTGCTGAACACGTCGATCTCTGCTTAGTGCATTTGCCGGGCCGGGGTAGGCGGATGGGCGAGCCGCCCTTTAAGCGTTTGGACGCGCTAGTCGAAGCTATTGCGGACGTCATCACCGATGAGCTGCAACATCCATTTGCCTTCTATGGGCACAGCATGGGAGCAGTCATCAGTTTTGAACTTACCCGGGAGCTTCGCAGGAGACACGGGGTTGGACCCCAGCAGCTTTTCCTCTCAGGTCGACGTGCTCCTCAGATGTCCAGCTCTAAACAGGCGACCTTCAATCTTCCTGACGAGGAGTTCATTGCCGAGGTGAGTAAGCTCAACGGCACTCCCAAAGAACTGTTTCAAGTCGCCGAGACGAGAGAACTATTCCTGCCGGTGCTCAGGGCCGATTTTGAAATAGTGGACACTTATGAATACGCTTCCGCCGCCCAGCCTCTCTCTTGTCCCATCACCGTATACGGCGGACTACAGGATGCCAACGTTCCTGTCGAAAGTCTCTCTGCCTGGGCTAAAGAAACCCATGCCGGTTGCAAGGTGCGAACGTTTCCCGGAGATCACTTCTTTATTCATAGGGAGGGAGCAAACTTTGCGAGTGTTCTTGGACTCGACGTCGCAGAATGTCTACGCGGGCAGTGCCCCCCCTATACGCAACTTCAGCAAAGTTGAGACTCCTTAAACTAACAGCTATCGCAAAGTGAGTTTGTCCGATTCACTCCCTGCGCCCGACAATGCAACAGGTCCTGATTACATGGGCCAGGGCGCAGCGTAACAGGAGGGTCTGAGAGAATCTGTTTCTCAAAGTGGAGTCGACCGCCGGAGCCCTTTTTGTTACAGTGCGAAAATCGTTTTTTCTCGGATCTGCAGGAACTTGGGCATTGGTCCAAAATTGCGTTTTCAGGAGAGAGAGTCTATGTCAACTGCCCCTATTGTGGAGTCCTTTCAATTTCAAGCTGAAACGACGCAGCTTCTCCACCTGATGATTCATTCTCTTTACACGCAAAGAGAGATATTTTTGCGGGAACTGATTTCAAACGCTTCTGATGCTCTGGACAGGCTGCGATTCGAAGCGCTGACCAATCCCGACTTGGTTCTGAGCGATCACCAATACGAGATCCGGATCAAGCCGCAGCCGGCTGCACGAATTCTGACCATCAGCGATACGGGAATCGGGATGAGCCGCCAGGAACTAATGGACAACATTGGAACGATTGCGCGGTCCGGAACCCAGGAATTACGGAAACGAATGAAAGAGAAGGCATCCGCGGAAGCGGTTGCGGAATTCATTGGCCAGTTTGGCGTTGGATTCTATTCTGCATTCATGGTAGCGGATAAAGTGACCATGATTAGCCGGCGCGCGGGTGAAACTGGCGCTACCCGGTGGGAGTCCACGGGCGACGGCACCTATACCTTGACGGAGGCCGAAAAGACAGGTTGCGGGACAGAGATCACTCTTCATCTCAAACAGCCTGATGCCGAAAACGGAATTGAAGATTATACCGATCGGTGGAAACTGGCAATTATCGTCCATAAGTATTCTGACTTCATTGCTTACCCCATCATCTACGAAGGCCCAAGTCAGGAGCCGGGTGAAATGGGGGACGCGGCGAAGGAGATCAAGATCGAAACCAAGACGTTGAACTCGATGAAGCCGATCTGGACTCGCAGCCGTTCCGAAGTCAGTGAAAATGACTACAACGGTTTCTACAAGCAACTTTCCAATGAGGGGGCCGATCCGCTCAAAGTGCTCACGCTCAAGGCTGAGGGAACGTTCGAATATGAGGCACTTCTCTTCATCCCCTCAAAGGCTCCGTATGATCTTTTCTATCATGCTGGAGAATCAGGCCTCAGGCTCTATGCAAAGCGCGTCATGGTCATGGAGAAATGTGAGGATCTGCTTCCCAGATATCTTCGCTTTATCAAAGGAGTAGTGGATTCGAGCGATTTGCCTCTCAATATTTCCCGCCAAAGACTCCAACAGGACCGCCACATAACGCAGATTCGCAAGTGGCTGACGCGGAAAGTACTGGATGCACTCACAGAAATGCGGGAGAACGAAGCGGAAAAGTACTTGCAGTTCTGGGGCCAGTTCGGACGGGCTTTGAAGGAAGGTGTTGGCTCGGAGTATGAAAACAAGGAAAAACTGCTCCCCCTGCTGCTTTTCGAGTCGTCGCATGATCCCAAAGCCCTGACTACCTTGAAAGGCTACGTTGAAAGAATGAAATCTGAGCAAAACGACATCCTTTATCTGACCGGAGAATCGCGTAAGGTTATCGAAAACTCTCCGCATCTTGAAAGCCCAAAGCAAAAAAGCTGCGAAGTGCTTTACCTCACTGATCCGGTAGACGAATTGCTTGTTCAACACCTCTATGAATTTGAGGAAAAACGGCTGAAATCGGTCAACAAAGGAAAAGTTCATCTGGGTACGGAGGAAGAGGAAAAACAGCTCGAGGAGGAACTCGAGAAAAAAGAAGAGGAATATGGAAAGTTTCTTCAGACCTGTCAGACAAAGCTGGATCAGTACGTCAAACAAATTCGTCTATCAGCGCGCCTGGTCGGTTCTCCGGCCTGCCTTGTGACCGAGGAGCATGAGTACAGTCCTCATCTGGAACGCCTGTTACAGAAGGGAAAAGGTGGCGGTCCGAAACAGCGTCGTATTATGGAACTCAATCCGGATCATCCAATCGTTACACGGTTGTATGACCACTTCAAGGTTAATAGTGAGGATCCAGTTATAGGTGACTCCATTGAACTACTATTCGAGCTGGCTTTGGTGGCCGAAGGTTCGGAAATTGCTGATCCGGTCCGGCTGAATCAGCTTACATTAGATTTACTGCAAAAGGCCATGTGACTACTTGTTATTCGCCATCCTGAATCCTGCCAGTGGCTCCTGGGCGGATGCACCCTGGTTTCGGCCACAGCTTAAAGGAATTGAGATGAAAGCTGTAGGAGAATTAGAGCAACACCTGAGCGCTCGCGGATTCCGAATCCACGGTACTTCCATTCCTCTTTACCCGCCTCGCTACACTCAACTGGCCGAAGCCTCGACGTGATGATCCGCGCCACCGAAGTTTTTGTGGATCTCCTCATTTTCTTCCTGCACAGTCCTTTCCTCTCATTTTCACCTCAATTGACGCAGTTTTGGAGCGGGTCCACGCCCCGGGGCCACGATCACAATATGCGCGTCAATGTCAGATGATGCCATTCGCTTGACAGAACCGCTTGTGTATACTATCATGTCGATGCATATAGTAGAGTTTGTGCAATGTCGCTATCGCCAGTTCCCAATCCGCTTCTAAGCTTTCCCGGCCCGCCTGTCGCTCCTTTTAGCCTGAGGGCGTCCACCCTAGTGTTTGAAGACGTTAAGTCCAAGGCGCTACTGGAGAGAATACATTTGATCGCTCCCAGCGCGGCGAATGTGCTGGTCACTGGGGAAACGGGTACCGGCAAGGAACTCATTGCCAGACACGTGCATAAGCTGAGCCCGCGCGCCGGCGGCCCGTTTGTGGCGGTGAATTGCGGGGCTTTTTCTGAAAGCCTGGTAGAGAGCGAGCTGTTCGGTCATGAGCGCGGCTCATTCACCGGAGCAACGGTAGCCCGGGCGGGGTGGTTTGAAGCGGCCCGCGGTGGAACGCTATTCCTGGATGAAATTGGAGATCTTCCTCTTTCCATGCAGGTAAAGTTGCTCAGGGTACTGCAAGAACGACAAGTGGTTCGGCTGGGTTCGCGGAGTCCCGTTGCGATTGACGTTCGCGTGGTAGCTGCGACCAACGTGAATCTGGAGGATGCAGTTGCCGCGGGACGTTTCCGTGAAGATCTTTATTACCGGCTCCAGGTTGCCTCGCTCCACATTCCTCCCTTGCGCGAGCGGCAAGGGGACATTCTGCCCTTGGCGCAATACTTTCTTGGAGTTTATGGAGAACGTCTGGGACTTAAGGATCCCGCGCTGAGCGCGGACGCGATCGATGTCCTGCTTAGCGGGCACTCTTGGCCAGGCAATACGCGCGAGTTGGAAAATGTCATCCATCACGCCCTCTTGGTTTGCCGGGAAAATATAGTTCGACCGGAAGATTTGAGGCTTTCTCCCCTCGGGCTCCGAACCACTACGACAGGTCCGGCTCAGCCCTTCAAATCGTTGCATGACGCTTTGCTCGCGCTTTTTGAAGATGGCCGTCCCAACCTTTATGCCGAGATCGAGACGGCAATTACGAGGACAGCCTATGAATTCTGTCACCGTAACCAAGTTCAGACGGCCCGACTGCTTGGCATTAGCCGGAACATCGTTCGTGCCAGGCTGATGCAATGCGGTGAGTTGCCCACCGGCCGGTAGCTGCGAGCGACGGTGCATCCTTACCTAATGCGTTCGCCAGTTAGGAATTCTCCAGGGCAAGGCGTGCCATACTGCCCGGAGCAAATAATTCATCATGGACCGATTTGCGCACTCGGACAAATTCTCGATCCGTACGGTCACGCGGGCGTGATAAAGGGACCGGCAAGACATTCCTAATCGTGCCCGGCTGCGGAGACATGATAACAACCCGGTCTGCAAGATACACCGCTTCCTCGATGTCGTGCGTGACCAGCACTACTGTCGTTCGCTCAGCCTCCCAAATACCCAGGATCTCCTGTTGCATGCGCATTCGAGTCAACGCATCCAGTGAGGCAAATGGCTCGTCCAACAGCAGAACTTCAGGATGCCCGACCAACGCTCGGGCTATGGCCACTCGCTGTGACATGCCGCCGGAAAGCTGGTGAGGATATTCATATTCGAACTCATCCAGCCCGACTAGGTTGACGTAATGTCGGATCTTGGCAACGCGCTCCGCGCGGGAAAGGCCGGCAATTCCAAAGGCGACGTTGTCATGCACCGTGAGCCAGGGAAGAAGGCGGTGCTCCTGGAAGACCACGCCACGATCCAAGCCAGTCCCTGTGACTCGTTTCCCGTCGAGGAAAACGGCGCCTTCATACTCGGTCTCAAGACCAGCGATGATTCTCAACAAGGTCGTCTTCCCGCAGCCACTGCCCCCGACAACGCATACGAATTCTCCGGGACTAATGGCTAGCAGAATGTCTCTCAAGGCCAGGAGCTTCCCCTGGGAGCCCACAAAGGCCTTGCGGGCGATTTGAATGTCGACTGTGCCGCCTTGACGAAAACTATCGCTGTCCATAAATCTCAACCGCCAACCGAGTCGGGGAGGAGTGCGTTGCCGGTGTTGCGCTGGGCGTCATCGAGCTCTGTGGCCCAGAAGCCTGCGGCCGACCGCATTCATCATCCAGTCGGTAGCCTTACCCAGGGCGGCGAAAAGAATCACGCTGGCTAAAATGATGGACGCGCGTCCCGTCATCTCCCCATCCATCATGAGATATCCGATACCGCTGCTCGCTCCCAACAGCTCCGCAGCCACAACAAACATCCACGCCAGACCCAATCCACTGCGAAGCCCGACGATGTACTCGGGCAAGGCCGCCGGAAGAATGAGCCGGCGAACCATTTGAAAATTGCTCAGCCGGTACAATTTGCCAACTTCAAGCAACTTTGGATCGACATGTCGCATGGCAACAGAGAGATTCAGATAAACCGGAAAGAAAGCGCCCAGAGCGATTAAAGTAATCTTCGAGGTTTCCTGAATGCCCAGCCACAGTAAGAAAAGAGGAACCCAAGCGATCGAGGGAACACTGCGCAACGCCTGCAACGAAGGATCAAGCAGCTTGCGAGCAACCGGCAGGTATCCCGTGAGACCACCGAGCAAGGTGCCTGCACTTGCTCCGAGCAAAAATCCCACCGCCACGCGGGCTATTGTCATTCCCGCGTGTTTGAATAAATCGCCCGCAACGGCCAACTGATAGATTGTTTGGCAGACGACTGTTGGCGCAGGCAGCCAATTGGGTGGAAGCACCCCGAGGCGCGCGAGGAGTTCCCACACGACCAGCACGCTCACGGGAATGATCCAGCCTAGAAGCCGATCTGGAATGTAGATTCGTCCGATGCTGTTTGGCGGCTTCGCCTTTAATTCCGCTTCAGTGTCCTTCCATACGAGCCCTCGGTTCTGTTCCGCGGTGCTCATTTCTGCGCCAGATTTTTGTTGACCACGTCTTGCGCGTATCGAGGATCGATCAGATTGTTCACCGTTGCGCTCACGTCGGTGTTGCTGTTGATCACATTGTTCTGTTTCAACACGTCGCCGCTGGCGATAATCACTTGTCGCTGCTTGTCTCCAATCGTCGAATTGGTCAGGTCGGTGCGCTCCAGAACCTTCGTGACAACAGAGTTGTCGAGCTTGGCGTCGGTGGCAAACAGTTTGCGAAAATCCTCCGGGTTCTGCAGTGCCCACATACGAGCCTTCTCATATGCTGCCAGCACGCGCTCCACATACGCGGGATGTTGCTTGGCGAATTCTTCGCGCACGTCGAGTACACCGTAACTGTTGAAGTTCACATTCCGATAGAAGAGTCGGGAGCCGCGCTGCAACTCGGTCTGCGCCATCATCGGATCCAAGCCCGCCCAGGCATCTACGTCTCCTTTTTCGAGTGCGATCCTTCCGTCGGGATGCTGCAGCACCACCATCTCAATATCCTTTTCGGTCAGCCCGGCTTCGTGAAGCGCGCGCAACAGGAATATGTGGGGATCTGTCCCGCGCGTCACCGCCACTTTCTTTCCCTTGAGATCCTCGATTTTGGTGATCGGGGAGTCCTTGCGAACGACCAGAGCGGTCCACTCAGGACGGGAGTAGACATAAATAGCTTTGATCGGATTACCGTTGGCTTTTCCGATGAGAGCCGCGGCCCCAGCCGTCGACCCGAAGTCGACGCTATTGCTATTCAGCAGTTCCAGCGCTTTGTTGCTACCCAGGCTCTGTGTCCACTCCACGGAAATGCCATCCCCGGCGAGATCCTGCTCCAGAAACTTCTTATCCTTCAGCACCAGGCTCACGGGGTTGTAATAGGCATAGTCGAGCCTGATGGTCGTGGGCTTAACCGAAGCCTTGCGACCGCAGCTCGGCAACATCGCCGCAAGGATCAAAACAGCGGCCACAAGCGCGAACTTTGGCCTCTTCTGATTGTTCAACTTTCCCCCTTTGTAGACCCGTGCACGTGGCTAACTCTGTTGCACAGGGACCGGTGTCGCTGCAGTCGTGCGCGGCTGATGTTCGTTCGCGACCAGTTCTCCGAACGGGCCCGTGACGTTTCCAACTGATTTTTTCGCTTTCGATGAAAGCGGCAGATGTGGAAACAGCAGATCAGCCACGCGATACGCCTCTTCAAGATGCGGATAACCGGACAGAATGAAGGTTTCAATTCCCAGGTCGGAGTACTCCTGCATTCTTTTCGCTACGGTGGCTGGATCGCCAACCAGCGCCGTGCCGGCGCCCCCGCGCACCAGGCCCACGCCTGCCCAGAGATTGGGACTTACTTCCAGTTTTTCGCGGCCGCCGCGATGCAATTCTGCCATGCGGCGCTGTCCTTCAGAGTCGAACCGGGCGAATGTTTTTTGCGCCCTGGCGATCGTGTCGTCGTCGACGTAGCGAATCAGATCATTGGCCGCGGCCCATGCTTCCTGCTCCGTTTCGCGAACGATGACGTGCAGGCGAATGCCGAATCTGACTGAGCGCCCTTGTTCCTCGGCCATACGTCGCACAGTCGCAACCTTTTCCTCAACTGCCTGCGGTGGTTCACCCCAAGTGAGGTAAACATCCACCTGTCGCGCCGCCAACCCGTAAGCAACCTTGGAAGATCCCCCGAAATAGAGCGGGGGATGCGGCTTTTGCACCGACGGATATAAGACCTTTGCATTCTCCACATGAAGGTGCTTTCCATTCAACGAAATCGCTTTACCCGCCACCGCCTCGCGCCAGATCTGAAGAAATTCTTCTGTCACTTCATAACGCTCATCGTGCGTGAGAAAAACGCCGTCGCCGAGCGCCTCGTCAGGATCGCCGCCCGTAACGACGTTGATCAGAAGCCGTCCCTCGGAAAGCCGGTCGAACGTTGCAGCCATTCGCGCGGCAGCCGTGGGAGAAGTGATGCCGGGACGAATCGCCACCAGAAACTTGAGCTTGGTGGTCACCGGGACCAGAGTTGACGCCACCACCCAAGCATCTTCACACGACCGGCCGGTGGGCAGTAGCACGCCTTGAAACCCAAGCTGGTCGGCCGCTTGAGCAATCTGCTTCAAATAACCGTAGTTGACGGTTCGCGCCTGTTCGGCAGTGCCCAGGTGACGACCGTCGCCGTGAGTTGGTAAGAACCAGAAGACTTCCATGTTTTCGGTCTCTTTCCGGGGAGGACTGAACTCCACATGAGCTTTGGCAATTGTCGTGCCAACAGAGGGGTGCGGCTATGTCCCTGAATTTAAAGTTTTCACGCGGTTACAGCCAATGTCAGGCGGTTAAGCCAATAGGGGTGTGCTGCTATAGCAACACCAATTCAGCAGAGGTGCTGCTGGAGCAGCAGTGGCAAACGCGCGGAGTGTGGGGCCACATGCCTGACGACAGAGGAGGACTGTAGTGCTTTCTACGGTGAATCACATCGCAGTTAATGTTCCGCCCCGGCAACATGCTTTTGAGATTGCCGATCAATTGGCTGCAGCATTTGCTCAAACCGCCGTTGAACGCGATAAGCGGGGGGGCACGGCGAAGACTGAAAGAGACCTGTTGCGCGCGAGCGGACTACTCAATGTCACCATTCCGGCAGGGTTAGGCGGCTGGGGAATGGATTGGCCGGACACGATGAAACTCGTACGAGTCTTTGCTCGTGTAGACAGTTCTTTGGCTCACCTGTTCGGATTTCAGCACCTGATGCTCGCTTCCGTATCGCTCTATGGTTCGTGGATACAAACCGAAGAGCTCTTCTCTCAAACCGTCCGCAATAAGTGGTTCTGGGGCAACGCCCTCAATCCGCTCGATAAGCGTACGAGCCTCACACCCGATCTTGGCGCAGGTTATCTCATCAACGGGCGCAAGAGCTTTTGTTCCGGCGCGGTTGACTCCGACATGCTAATCGTCTCCGCGATTCGCTCCGTCGACGAAAAATTCATGGTAGCCGCCATACCTTCCGGTCGGCCAGGGATTCGCATTCTCGATGACTGGGACGCTATGGGACAGCGGCAAACAGACAGCGGAACAGTGGAGTTCTGCGACGTGGCCGCCGGGCAGGAAGAGTTCTTGAAGACCCCCGGCCCGCTGGGAAGCATCAGGGCGTCCTTGCGTTCGTGCATGGCACAGCTGATTCTCAGCAACATTTTTCTGGGAATCGCCGAAGGCGCGCTACAGGAATCGCGCAACTACACTCTGGCGCAAACCCGGCCGTGGATTGCTTCCACCGCGCAGAGCGCCACGGAAGATCCCTACATTCTGGCGAATTACGGTAGCTTCTTTGTCAGCCTTCAGGCGGCGCAGGCCCTTACAGACATCGCGGGAGAGTCTCTGCAGCGAGTGTGGGAAAGCGGAGACGCGATCACTGAAAATCAGCGTGGCAAGTGCGCGCTTGACGTCGCGACTTCGAAGGTGACCACCAGCAAGGTCGGCCTGGAGATCACCAACCGGATGTTCGAAGTAATGGGAGCGCGCGCCGCTGCCGGTCCTGCGCGGATCGACCGCTTCTGGCGCAACTTGCGCACGCACACTTTGCACGATCCGGTCGACTACAAGATTCGCGAGTTGGGAGAATGGGCCTTGAATCGCCAGCTTCCGAAGCCCTCGTTTTATTCCTGAATACTATTCGTAAATCAGGATCGACTAAGGAATCAGACTTATGCGCAATCCTCTACAACCAAAGTTTCACAGCGCGATCGCAGTAGTTATCTGGCTGCTAATGGCCCTAGCACCGTTCACCTTGGCGCAGACTGCCGATCACGTCATCCGCATCGGATACCAGAAATACGGCACGCTGGTGCTGTTGAAAGCGCGCGGCAGTTTGGAGAAGCGGCTGGCGCCCATGCACGTTGAAGTGAAATGGACCGAATTTCCCGCCGGCCCGCAATTGCTCGAAGGTTTGAACGTGGGCAGCATCGACTTCGGTACGGTGGGCGAAGCGCCGCCCATCTTCGCCCAGGCCGCCGGAGCGGATCTGGTTTACGTTGGAAATGAGCCGCCAGCTTCCGCTGCTGAGGCCATTATCGTTCCCAAGGATTCGCCCATTAAGACAGTGGCCGAACTCAAGGGCAAGAAAGTGGCGCTCAACAAAGGCTCGAACGTTCACTTTCTGCTGGTCAAACTGCTGGAGCAGGCAGGAGTCGACTACAAAGATATAGACACGATCTTCCTCACGCCGGCGGACGCGCGAGCGGCTTTCGAGCGCGGCAGTGTGGATGCGTGGGCGATTTGGGAGCCGTTTCTCGCCGCAGCTCAACGGCAAACCGGTGCTCGCATTCTCGCCGATGGCAACGGTGTAGTCAGCAATCATCAATTCTTTCTTGCTTCCCGAGTTTATGCCTCGAAGCGCGCAGATGTGGTTGCGATCGTCCTTGAGGAAGTGGCGGCGGTGGATCAGTGGGCGAAAACGAATCCGAAGGAGGCAGCCGCAGCGCTGCAACCGCAGATCGGTTTNNTTCTACGACCTCAAGTTGATTCCTAAGCACATTAATATCCACGACGCGACGTTGCAGGGAACGTCAACGGGAACCCAGGCCAATCGCTGAGCGAAGAATCATGAACCAGAGTCAGAAAAGTCCTGCCATGAAAACTCAACTGCGGCCGAGTACTCTGGCGAAACAAGCGTTGCCGTGGGTCGTGCCCATTTCGCTGTTGATTGTTTGGCAGTGGGCATCTTCCGCGGGGATTCTGCCCAGCCGCTTCCTGCCCTCGCCACGTGCGGTGGTGACTTCGTTCATCGAGCTCAGCGCCTCCGGCGAATTATGGATGCATGTCCGGGTCAGTACTCTGCGCGCGTTGGCAGGCTTCGCCGTTGGGGGCGGGCTCGGACTGCTGCTCGGATTGCTCACCGGTTCGCTGCATTGGGCTGAGACTCTGCTCGACACCACCATTCAAATGATCCGCAACATCCCTCCTCTCGCGCTTATCCCGCTGGTCATCCTGTGGTTCGGCATCGACGAATCGGCCAAGCTTTTTCTGGTCGCTCTAGGCGTTTTTTTCCCTGTCTACATCAACACCTTTCACGGGATTCGCTCGGTCGATCGCGGACTTCTGGAGATGGGGCGGACTTATGGCCTCTCTGGCTGGCCGTTATACCGCGAGATCATTCTGCCCGGAGCTTTGCCCTCCATTCTGGTAGGCGTGCGCTTCTCGCTCGGGCTGATGTGGGTGATCTTGATCGTCGCCGAAACCATTTCGGCGCGCTCGGGCATCGGCTACATGACGATGAACGCGCGTGAATTCATGCAGACGGACGTCATGGTGGTTGGCATTCTGCTTTACGCGATTTTGGGGAAGCTCGCCGATCTTCTGGCGAAAGGATTGGAACGCTACTGGTTGCGCTGGAATCCGGCGTATCAGGCCGCACGATAGGGGATCATTTTGTCTGTAACTTGCAGTTCGAGAGAGGTCGCAGCCGACGACATTCGCTGCTCGCGAGGTGTGTCAGTCGCAATCAAGAATGTCAGCATCGCCTTCGGTGAACGCACCGTCCTGGAAGACTTCGACGTTGACATATCCGCCGGTGAATTTGTGGCCATTGTCGGCCGCAGCGGATGTGGCAAGAGTACTCTGCTGCGGTCCGTCGTGGGTTTGGAAACGCCGCGAACCGGAACCATCATTCTTGGCAACGTTGCAGAGCACAGCGGCAAGCCGGACGTCCGCGTGATGTTCCAGGATTCTCGCCTGCTGCCGTGGAGACGAATTCTTCCGAACGTCATGCTTGGCCTTGAGCCTGCGCTCCTTCCGCATGCGCGAAAGGTCTTGGCGCAGGTAGGTCTGGCAGAAAGAGCCAACGACTGGCCTGCTACCTTATCGGGCGGCCAGCGGCAAAGGGTAGCTTTGGCTCGCGCGCTGGTCCATGATCCGAATTTGTTGCTTCTCGACGAACCGCTGGGCTCGCTCGACGCACTCACCCGCATCGAAATGCAGCAACTCATCGAAGATGTTTGGCGAAGCCGCGGCTTTACCGCCATGCTCGTGACCCACGACGTTGCCGAAGCGATAAGCCTCGCGGACCGCGTTATCTCGATTGAGGGAGGCCGCGTCGCACTGGACGAAGTCGTAAACATACCTCGACCGCGAACCCGCGGCAGCGCCCGCTTCGCCGCACTTGAAGAACGCATACTTGGCCGGGTGCTTCAACGTCGCTCGGTGTTTTGAAAGGGCACGACTTCAGTCGTGCCGCTGAAGGGTAACTAAGAACGCGGGCTTTAGCCCCTGAGGGACCAATGTCCCGTGGGCATTTTGTGCGGCCACGATCCATGCAAGACCACCGCTCGGGCTATGAGAGAGAAGGACTCGATGGCGAAGGACGCGGGTGATCCAATGATTCTCGAAGCCGAAAGGAAGATTTGCGAACATCCCATTCATCCTTTGCTTGCGGGTCGACGCAGCATTCGGGCCCTCGCTTCAACATCCGTCGAACCAGAAACCTTGGCCAGCTTGATGGAAGCGGCACGATGGGCGCCGTCTTGCATGAACGAGCAGCCGTGGAGTTTTATCGTGGCCACCAAGGAAAACAAATGCGATTTCGACCGCCTGCTCGGTTGCTTGGTAGAATTCAATGTCGAATGGGCGCAGCACGCCCCGGTGCTTCTGTTGTCCGTTGCGAAGTTGACGTTTGAATCGACGGGGGAACTCAACCGGCACGCATTCCACGATGTTGGCCAGGCAATCGCCAATCTCACCTTTCAGGCAACGGTGTCGGGACTGGTGGTGCATCAGATGGCCGGATTCGATGTTGAAAAAGCTCGCCGCGAGTTTTCGATTCCTCCAGATTATGAGCCCATCGCTGCCGCGGCCATTGGATACCCTGGCAACTCGGCAGAGCTTCCTGAGAAATTACGCAAGAAAGATGAGAGCCCGCGAAAGCGAAAGCCGCTGACCAACTTCGTATTCGAAAGCGGTTGGGGACATTCGGCTGACTGGACTCGGAGCCTCTAGAACAGAGCGGTCAACAAGTTGCTGCATCGCCAGAAGCTGCCCAAAACATTCCAGCTGCTCGCCATCTGTCCAGAATCCGAAACCAGCTTTTTTCCGTTTGAGTGCTATCACCTGTTAAACGTCAGTTGTCCGGCTTTGCAAAGACTATTCTTCTAGTTCGCTTTCTTCTGGTGCATCGGTCGGGCTCGCAAACTCCATACGGTAGCCGTCCGGATCGGTAACCGGCACAACCCACAAGCGGTTTCCCACAAAGGGACGTCTGCGCGTCTGAATCCCCCGCGATTTGAACTGTCGATAAAGGGCGAGAGCGTCTTCACACATGAAGCAGACCGAGGCTCCAGTGCCAAGCGCTTGAGTTGGCCTACCTCCCGGCCAAAACTCTTGAAGCATAATAGCGGCGTCGCCAAGCTCAAGCCAACACCAGCGAATTCTCCCGTCGGGATGGTCCTCGGCGCGATCCGGAATCCACTGATGCTTCATTTTGAATCCAAACCCATCAACATAGAACCGCAACGAGGATTCCATGTTGGTAACGCCGAAAAACGGCACTGCTTGCTTAACGTTCGCAGTTGCGATGGTTGCGACGGTCATGATTTACCTCACTAGCATCACTGCATATCGTACCAACAGTTGGTAATTGGCGAAAAATCCCGATAGCACTCGTAGCCCAGAATCGCCCCCACCAGCTCGGCTTGCATGCAATAGTCGGCAGGGAAGCCGCCAAAGTCAAAAGAACAGGACTACAAATCCTGCCACGAGCAGCGCGATCGCCCACAATAGGTCAAAATTGAGCCACGTGTGCCGCAGTAGCTGTAAGCCCACCTTTTCATAGGTTTCGAAAAACGCGATCGCAAGGATTCCAGCCGCGGCCAACATGCTTGCGGTGTGTATCAGCACAGCGAATCCGATTGCGGATGCGGTCAACGAAGAAGGGATCGCGGATGTTCCTCCCGCCATGCTGTGCGTCATCCCAGACATTGGTTGTGCCATCAGAACCGGCAGGAGCATCAAACCTGCACCGTGGGCAGACGCCATGAGGAAGGACCAAACGAATAGATCCCTACCTCCGACTCTCATACCAGCGCCACGCGGATGGCTCGCGCGGAAAAGTCGATAGACACCGAGCGTGAAAAGAAATAATGCAACTCCCCATTTCAAAATATTCAGGGGAAGAAAATGCTGAACGAAGCGCAGGGCGAGAATCGCCAGCGTGATGGCGGCGGCGTGTCCGAGAGCAATCGGGAGGAGGGCGCCGATGACCGCGGACCGGCGTTTTTCCTGCAGGCCAAGGGCCAGCGCAAACAGCCAGCCCATGGCGGGATTCAGACCGTGGTATGCCCCGAGAACGGCCAGAGCAACCCAGGGCCAGTTGTGATTCATTGTCAGTTGTAACTCATGGATAGCAGTAGAAGTCCGACGAGGCGTCGCCACCCTGCAATTTGACTTGATGGGGGCGCAGATTGCCAAACTCGACAAACAACTTGGGATCGAGCTGAATGCCACCATCCTGCGCAACATCGAGCTTAACCATCCAGCCCCGGATGCCATCGGGATAGAACTGTTTGTCCCATGCGGCATACAACGAGTTGGTGAAATAAACACGGCGTCCGTCGCGGCTGATTTCCACCATCTGCGGTCCGCCGTTCAACGGCTCGCCTGGCCTGGCAGGATGAGAGGCGCGACGCACGATCCCGCCAACGTGGACCGAGCCAATCAGCTTGGGATTAAACGGATCGGAGACATCGTACTGCCGCATTTCTCCCGTACCCCAGCAGGAAGCGTACAGAAAGCGATCATCGACAGAGAGATTGATATCCGTAAGCAACGGCGGCACAGCTTTGAAGCCCTGCAACAACGGAGGCAGTTGACTCGGTTCCGCGGGCTCGGCAGGAATCTCAATGACTTTCTTCACTTCAAATTTCCCGTTCGACCCTCCGTTCGATGCTCCGTTAGGTCGATGCCACAACCAGATCGAACTCGAAAGATCCTTCAGCGATGTAACCACACCGACAAAGCCGTAAGCCTTCGTCGGATCGTGCGCCGCGCGCAACTCCAACACCATCTGCTGTTCCGCACCTAGATCCAGAGCCTGAAGATGACGGCGTTTGCGAAGATCCCATATATGCAGGCTATGGCCGTACTTGCCGCCCAGCAGGAGTTCAGGATTCACTCCGTTCTCAACCATGTTCGGCGTCCCCCACTCGCTGGTGACAGCGATGTCATAGCCCAAGTGCCACGCGAAATCGTAGCCGAAGTATTGCGGACCGCGATCGACCTCCCATCGACCGAGAGGCTCGAAGCTGTAGTGATCCAAAGCAAAGATTCCGCCTGGACCATCGCCGCTGGGCGAGCCCAGAGCGCTCAGGTAGATGCCGTCGGGTCCGCAGTGAATCGTGTGAGGGCGGCTGTAACCGGTTCTCTCCGCCACGTCTTTCGGCTCAATCACTTTTACAATCTTCGGCTGCTTCGGATTGTCCTTGGTATCGATCACATGGATGCGTGACGAGCGCAGACCAGGAACAATCAGATAACGCCGTTCGACGTGCGGGTGCGGAGCATAGGGACACAAGGCGGAACTGCACGCGTTCCAGCCGAAATGATGAAGTTCGTCTCCCACATTCGGCATATCCACACGACCGACGATTTGGCCGTACTTTTCCGACATGTGGTCCACATCCACGACGACCAGAGCGTCAGGATGATTGCCACCGTTGGCATTCAACGCTGCCACATACGCCAGCTTCTCAACTGGTGCCTGCATGGCAAGCTTGGGAGAGGGGTAGAACGTTGGATCAGTCTTCCAGAGCATCAGATGACCTCCTCGCGAGAATCTACATAGCCCATCAACGGAGTAGAGTATACGCTGGCCGCCATCAAGGCAGCTACGGATGAAACGCAGCTAAACCAGGTAATACAGAGGCGGCTGGTCCACCCCCACGAATTCGCCTTGCAAACAATGGTCGCAAGGATTGTCTTCCAAGAGTTCGTAAACGTGGCGAACAGCTTTGAGAGTGGCGGAAAACTTTTCCGCTTCTTCCGGAAACACACAGTGGGCCGGCAGCCAATCATGGAATCGCAGGTTTGCCATGGCTTTCGCTAAAGCCGGACGAACGCCGCACAGCAACACCGTTACTCCACGCGCTTCCATGTCATGCAGAAAATGGTCAAAGCGTTCGAGTGAAACCATGTCGGGATTACGGGTGCGCTTAAGCCGCAACACGACGAAACGAATGTCTTCGGCCTCGGTGCGCCGTTTCAAATGATCAAAACAACGGTCGAGCTCCGGGGCCGCGCCGAAAAACAACTCGCCTTCCAGATCGTAGAGCACCATCGCCGTACAAGGCCGGTCTTCTGGCAGGCGTTCCCGGACCACCCGATCGCTGCTCACCACTAACTCGGTCCAACGCAAGAGCGCAGCGCGCGGAACGAACATCAGAATCGATAAAGCCACGCCAATCAGGATGGAGAATTCAACACTGATGAATATCGCAGAGAAAGCAGTGACCAAAACCAAGGCGGCATCGTAGCGCGAGGCTCGCATGGCATAGCTCAGCCGCTTCCAATCGACCAGCCGGACGGCTGTGACCAGAAGCAGACCGGCCAATGCGGATTTCGGAATGTAGCGGGCGAAGGGCGCGAGTGCAACTACGACAAGTGCGACCGTTCCCGCTGCGAACACTCCGGAAAGGCGACTCACGGCCCCGGCTTGAAAGTTGATGGCGGAGCGCGTCAACGAGCCGGATCCCGGCAGGCATTGGAAAAATCCGCCGGTGAGATTGGCCAGACCCTCAGCTAGACACTGGCGATTGTAATCGAGCGACTGGCGCGTCGTGTTGGCAATCGATTTTGCGATGGCCAATGCCTCCAGGAGTCCGAGAAAGGCAATGGCCAGCGCGCTTCCTGACAACTCCTTCACCCACCAGAACCGAATCTGGGGGATATGCGGCATCGGCAGATTGCGCGGGACGCTGCCCACGACAGAGATAACGGTTTTTCCATCAAGCGCTGGCTTGGACCAGCCGAAGGCGGCTGCCACCAGCGCCGCAACAATCAGGCCCATCAGCATGTCAAATTGCGGCAGGCGGTACTTGCGTGCTAATTGTCTGAGGAGGACGACGAGAACAATGGTTCCTACTCCAATTCCGAGAGCCCGTGGATTCACGTGGCCGCCGCTAAGCGTCAGCCAAATGCGATAAAGCACATGCTGCTGGCCCGTTCCGCGATCGCGCAAGCCGGTCAGGTTGCCCAGCTGCGTCAATCCCACCAGCGTGCCAGCCCCGGCCATGAAACCAATCACGACAGACTCCGAGATGTAGCGCGTTAAGTCGCCGAGCTTGAATATCGCAATCAGAATCTGGATGCAGCCAATCATGATCCCCAACAAGAACATGGCCTGGTAGGCGTCGAGACGAGCGTCGGGATTGAAGAACCCGAGGGCGCTGAAAACCACCAGCGAGATCGCGTTCGTGGGGCCATTAATAAGGTGTTTCGATGAGCCAAAGATCGAGGCCACGAGAGTGACCACGATGGCAGAATACAACCCAAAGCGCGGGTCGACGCCCGCTATAAGAGCGTAAGCCATGGCTTGCGGCAACGAAATGGCTGCGACGGTTACGCCGGCGAGCAAATCGTTGCGCGTATTTCCCCAGGAGTAGTTGAACTTCATTCCGATTCACCTCGCCCTTCGCGCGAGAACCACACACTCGGTCCGTGGGCCGATAGCGATGCTGGTTTATCGCATCAGACCACGGACGAGTGCAGGGGGGAGGGACAGATCAATCCGTACGGTAATCAGGCAGCTTTCCCGATTGCGCTAGCGCCTTCCACCTCAGTCAGTTCTCCCGAATGAACGTCGTAGACGAATCCGTAAACTGGAATCGACTTCGGTACTAGGGGGTGGTTGCGAATGCGCTCGACATCGTCGATGACAGCCTGCCTTTGATCGCGAATGGGCAGCCACTCGATGTACTCGCCGGCATTCGACCCTGGACCGCGGCCCACATCGCGGAAGCCCTTGGGCGTCAAGTCCGCGGTCTCCAGACTTGAAGCCAACAGCCCGCGCATGACGTTATTCGTGAAAAACTCCATCCCGCAGTCGGTGTGGTGGATGACAAAGAATTCGCGTGTGCCGAGCAGTTTGTAGCTGATCACGAGCGACCGGATGGCATCGTCGCTGGCCCGTCCACCCGCATTGCGGATCACGTGCGCGTCTCCCTCGGCTAGGCCGGCATATTTTGCGGGATCGAGCCGGGCATCCATGCAGGTGAGAATTGCGAAGCGGCGGGCCGGGGGCAAAGCCAGTTTGCTCTTGTCTCCGAAGTTGGCAGCGTAGGCGTGGTTGGCCGCAAGCACTTCCGAAAGAATCTGACTCATTTGGAATTCCCCAGTTGATCGATGTTGGCTAACGGCGAATTGCGCCGCGACTTTCACGACTCCGGCAGACGCGTTCTGTCTCAGATAAATAGACGGCTTGTGGTTCCCAAGGGAATCTGTTTTGAGGCCGTACAGGCCTTCTCTTCAGCCGAATCGGCTGCTTCGAGAGCCCTCTCCTGTGTATGAGACGAGAACAGGTGGAACCACCGCAAGATGAACGCGGCCGCTAAGATCCACCACAGCAACCAGGTCTTCTGAAGGAAAAGCATCACGGGGACTCCTCCACAGTCTGTCACCGACCGCCACGAAAGTGGTATTTCAACCCAACGGCCACAGTGTACTATATAGTCGATGGAAATACTAGACATAAGGTTTGGCCAATGATGCTAGATATAAGAAAACAGGCGTTTATCGTACGAAAATAGTTTTTATACCAGATGGGAATCAAGGCACCAGGCGGGCCCAGCATCCCATAGATTCGTCATATTGGTTGAACAAAGATGTGAATCGCCGGCCGGAGGGTTCTTCTGGTTGACGTGAATGGTACTCATTTTTAACCCTCTGAGTTCATTCACTCCTTCGTTCTTCTCCCACTTTCGGCGGACAGGCGCTATCGAAGGGGCCGTGGCTCGGGCGCAACGCGCCCGTGTTAGTCTGGATACCTCCGAACAGGATCGAATCCGCGATCGCAACCTACAATCCCGCGCTTCACGGGCAACGCAACACCAAGCACTTCCATAGAATCGGGCGATGAGCTGCAAGACCGGTCGCTGGTCGTTATTGCTCAGACCAGCCCGCGAAATCAGAATAATGTCAGTCCAAACGTCCCCACTGCATGCATCGTGCCGCAGCCAGCAATTTGCCGGGCACCGTGGAGAAAATCGTTAAGCCTATGATTCAGGGCGAAGCCGACTTGAATTCCACGTGCGCGTGGCATCGTAAGACGCAAGGCGGACAATTGGAATCGATCAAGGGGCAGCCGGCTAGCGGGTCTACCGGCATGGAGATACGCAATGAAGGCAGTGGTACTGCATGAGTACGGTGGTCCTGAGAAGCTGAATCTTGAAGACAACGTTTCCGACCCGCAGATTAGCGGAGGTACTGTGTTGATTGCAGCAGCCGCTGCGAGCGTTAATCCGATTGACCGGAAAGTGCGATCAGGGGCGCGGCAGAAGGATTTTCCATTGTCGTTTCCTGCAATTCTGGGGCGCGACGTGAGCGGCGTCGTACGGTCGGTCGGCGCGAATGTGAAGCACTTCAAGCCCGGTGACCGCGTTCTTGCACTATCCAACGCGACTTATGCCGAGTTGGTGGCGGTGAACGATTCGGACGTCACCCATCTGCCGGACGGCGTGGACCTGGCGGACGCGGCAGCGATCCCGTTAATCGCGCTCACAGGAGACCAACTTGTCCGCCTTGCGACCAACGTGCANNGCCCGCTCCCTTGGTGTCTCTGGCGTGCTCGCGATTGATGACGATGAAGCGATTGAGAAATTTCGTTTAGTAGATGCAATCGCGGACACCGTTGGCGGTGACGTTGCAACGAAGTTGATCGTGAAAATAAAGCAGGGCGGATCCTTTGGCTACACCGCTGTGTTGCCGGAAAGCGCAGCGGCGCTAAATCCGGCAGTGAAGATTGCGCGTGTGCTTGCGCAGCCTGATCCTTCCAAGGTGCGTGAGTTTTGCGATGACGAGCACGATGGCAAGTTCGTTCTGCCTATCGGCCGCCGGATAGCGTTGCATGATGCGGCCGAGGCACATGTGCTCGGGGAGAAAGGCGGTATTGGGAAGATCCTCCTGCTGATGCCGGATTCATCAGACTGATTGCTTCACAGCGAACTGCGGACCTGAGATCGGTGGACGTTGTCCTGCCCAGGCTTCGATTTTGAGAGGCGGCTTAGTTCGCTTCGTTCCTCCCTGACAACCGGCTATCCAGGAGTTATCGCACGGTGGCTTGGACCGAAATACCGAGTGCCGACACCCCGCCGGCTCCAAGTAGATGTCGAGCGAGTCATAGCCACATGGCCTCTATAACGGGCGGTTTGACTTCGACGCCAAAGCGTGAAATCATCACTTTTGTCGGGCGGAATCGCAGCTTTGCCCGTACGCTTGACGCTGTTCTCGCCCTTCTTGCGCATTTATTCTTCCTTCATCATAGGAAGTTGCCTTCTGCGCACTCGGAACTCCGGAGAAGGGTCAATTATGACACTCGTTACAGCGTCCAAGAAACTCATCAAGTTCGATCCCAAGAGATTCCTTTCGACCATCAACGGTGGTAGGAAGATCGAAGCTTTTGTCAAAAAGCAGACGATCTTTGCTCAGGGCGACTCGTCTGATGCTGTTTTTTATATAAAGGAGGGAAAGGTAAAACTCACCGTTGTGTCGGAGATCGGCAAGGAAGCCACAATCGGCATTCTGAACAGTGGCGATTTCTTCGGGGAGGGTTGCCTTACAGGGCAGCCTCTCCGCCTGTGCTCCGCAACCGCGATGACCGATTGCTCCGTGATGAAAATTGACAAAAAATCCATGAATGATGTGCTTCACCGGGAACATGCGTTTTCCGACATGTTCGTGGCGTATTTGCTGGCCCGAAACATACGATACGAAGAGGATTTGGTTGATCAGCTTTTCAATTCCAGTGAAAAAAGACTGGCACGGGTATTGCTGTTGCTGGCTCATTTCGGGAAGGACGGTAAGCAGGAGACTGTAATCCCCAAGATGAGTCAAGAGACCCTAGCAGAGATGATCGGCACAACGCGGTCGCGAGTCAGTTTCTTTATGAACAGGTTCCGGAAGCTAGGCTTCATCGAGTATGACGGCGGGAGTGGCTTGCAAGTTCACAGTTCACTTCTCAACATCATTCTCCACGACTAGAACTTGCCGTGGGCGAGTGCCGCTTTGCCCGGTAATTTCTTCGTTTCCCCCTTTCCCATCGTCCTCGCGATGTCACTGGGCCTTGAGGGACCGGCAGAGCAACATCCGCCCGTGTCCGAAGCGCTCATAACGATCGCTGGAAGCGTTCGTGGCACTGCTACTATCTTGGCAATGCTGGTCGCGACTAAAAGCCCCAAACCGATTTGAAGCACGGTTGAACATCCGCCTTGAGCAAGAATCGCTCGACATTAGAACGGCTCGTACTTCAGGCGGGTTTGCGTTTCATCAGCCGCTCAATTTCGTGATCACTTCCAAGTCTCGCCAGCGTGCCGCACTGACTGGGGGTGCGCCTTTGGCCAGCTAATATTCCCAGGTTGCTCCGGCGCCAAGGGTCCCAATTATCGTTTCGCGCCCACTGCCATCATTGGCGTGCAACTTGGCGTATTCGTGCTAGTGGGACTCTTCAAGTTCCACTCCGTAGCGCTTTGCGGCGGATCGTATCCGCTTCCATGCAGCGCGACGCTCCGCATCCGTGACGCCCTTCACCTGATCGAAGCGTGCAACGGCGTTACGTACGTGAGAGGCGTTNNGATCACGAGCTGGCTTGGTTAGCTTTGCCATTATTTTCTCCTTCGATTGCAACTCGCCACGCGGACAGTACGGGACGCTTTACCACGTTGGATTACGGTAGCATTTTCATTGGGTGGTGCGTTGTCTGCTTGACATCTTGTTCTCGGGTCGATTCGGCCATCCGCCCGCGCATCGGTTTTCTATTTGACGCGAACGAGCATCGGTCGGTTGGATTCTTGCGGTTCGCGTTTATGCGTATCTGCGCGATGTCACACATCAAAAGTGGTTGCCGGACAATTTGGAACAGGGCTCGCAGATTTGAAGCTTGTCTTCACATAGAGCAGTAATGCACACTCAACACCGGTCCAGGGAACGTAGAATCCATAGCTTGACTATCGAAGACGAACAGTGTCAGAAGGTCGGCGGAGAGTATACGGCACTGAACCTCAGATTTTTACTGTTTCTCTGAGTGGAGCCAACATTTATCTACACCGATCCAGAGTCCAGCCGCATAAGACGACGCCCGTTAGGCGCAAGGCATCCAAAACCGACACGGGTAGACAATTGAGATCCGGCGACTCTTCGCCCGCATTGCAAGTAAGCCGCCAGCATTTCGCCGGCGCCTTTGAAATTAAAGCCTCTTCGACGTTCGTTCAGGATGACGGCTCGATGGCAATCCATCCGCCCTGACGCCTAAGCCTGCTTCTTCTTCTCTTGATCGTGTTTCTCTTGTTCCGACTGCGGACTCTTGGGCTGCCCGCTCCGGTTCTCCTGTTTCTGCTGCACTGGCTGGTTGCCAGTTCTCTGGTCCGAACCCGGCTTCTGCTCATCGGTATGTTGCAGTTTGCGGTCTTGTTGATCTGACATTGTCTTCTCCTTTGGGATAGTCTTCTGTTGTTGGGCGCTCGATGAAGACGATGGCCGCTTCGCTCGCGTGATTCGTTGCGTGCGAGGCATAAATGTGCGCGCTATACGGCCGTTTCCAACTTTAGCTACGCCACCGACGGTATCCCCAACCTCCGCCACCGAGCAAAAACAACACCACAAGAACAATCAATACGGTTTCCATTGTTGCGCCTCACTTTAAAAGGAAGCTGGACTGGCCTTTGTCATGACCATCTCATTTCTTCACTACCCCTTATGCTATAGGTGGCGAAGACGTATGTCTGAGCAGATTGGACCACTTTAATCACTCGATTCGCACGGGGGCCGGCCTGGCTTGTGCGTAGATTCGCGCCGCGATTCGGAGGGAGTCTCCGAGGGGACTGTTTCGTGCCGACATTTGCCCCAGCTCGATGGATGCGATTGCTGTTGCGATCGCTTGGCCCTGGCGTTATCACCGGCGCTGCCGACGATGACCCATCCGGCATTGCCACATACTCTGTTGCGGGCGCACAGCTCGGAACCAAGCTTCTCTGGACTGCCCTCCTGACGTGGCCCCTGATGGCTGCGGTTCAAATGATGTGTGCCCGCATCGGCAAGGTGACGGGGCAAGGCTTGGCTGCGAATTTCAAGCGGCGATTTCCCAGCTGGTTGCTACTCGTCGTCGTCACGGCCCTGCTTGCGGCCAACACGATTAATATCGGAGCGGATCTCGCTGGCATGGCTGATGCGGCCGAAATGCTGTCGGGGATCAATTCGCACCTATTTGTGGTGGGTTTCGCGCTCCTGATTTCCTGGGCGACGATCCGACTCCACTATCACCAGATAGCGAACGTGCTCAAGTGGCTGGTGTTGGTGCTCTTCGCCTATCCGGTTACCGCGTTTGTGGTGGGAGCGGACTGGGGCGGAGTGGCGCGTGCAACCTTCATACCGTCGATGCCGCACACTAGAGAGGAATGGTCGATGCTGGTAGCAATTCTCGGCACTACGATCAGTCCATATCTGTTTTTCTGGCAGGCGAGTGAAGAAGTTGAAGAGGAAAAGGCGGCCGGTCAGAGTACGCTCGCTCAAAGGAGAGGAGCAACACTCAAGGAACTTGAACTGAGGAACTTTGATGTGGGCGTGGGTGCGTTTTTCTCAAACATGGTCATGTTCTTTATCATCCTGACCACCGCGATTACCCTCAACCGCCACGGCATCAAGCACATCGAGACCACCCGCCAGGCTGCAGAAGCCCTCCGGCCACTTGCCGGCAAGTTCGCTGCGACCCTGTTTACCGTGGGCATTGTCGGTGTCGGGTTTCTTGCCATCCCGACGCTGGCGGGATCAACGGCATACGCCTTCGCAGAAACGCTGGGCTGGCGCCAAGGCTTGGACAAGGATTTGAAACAGGCACGCGCATTTTACGCTCTTATTCTGCTCTCGACCGGATTGGGCGTCGGCCTGAACTTCGTGGGCATTAATCCAGTGAAGGCGCTTTACTGGACGGCGGTCATCAACGGATTGTTAGCGCCGTTCCTTCTAGTCGCCATCCTGATCGTCGCTTCGGATAGAAAACTAATGCAAGGACAGCCGAGTTCCCGCTTGGGATGGTGCGTCGTAGTGATCACCACGGTGGCGATGTTCGCCGCGGGCGTGGCAATGTTCGTTGTTTAGAGTGCGGCTCTCTCTGGCCACATCGAGCCGGACACTCGCTCATTTGTCAGAGCTATGCAGTTGTGATTCCCCGAACCAAGCTTCCCAAGACCAAATGAACTAAGGAGGAAGCCGCGAACAGACTTCCTCCTCTTGGACTAGCGAGTTCAACGCGCAGTCGTACCGGCCAAGTCGCGATCTGTCCTCTTGGCATCAACGGAGGATTCTCCTGTGGAGGAAACGTCCTCTCCCCCAGCCGACTTGAGAACTTCCTTCGCACGCTTGATTTCCTCGGCCGTGTCGCAATGCACAGAGAGCAGAATTTCGCCCTTTTGCAGGCGACCTTCGTATCTCTTGGCTTCGAATTCAGGAATGCCCATGCCAATCAAGGCGCCAGTAACTCCACCAACGGCCCCCCCAACTCCCAACCCCGCTAGGCCTGCCATGATGGGACCTGCGGCGATGAACGGGCCCAGGCCAGGGATCGCCAAAAGACCAACACCCGCCAGGAGGCCCAGCGTGCCACCAATTACGCCCCCTGCGGTCACACCCACTGTCGTACCTTCGGGTGCTTTCGTTTCCTTTTCTGTTCCCATGTTCCTCGTTCCGCCAAGACTCTCCGGCAAGAGCACCGAAATGTCGGAAGTCGCAAAGCCCGCCCGGACGAGCGAATCCATTGCATTGTCGACAGCAATACGAGTTGAAAAGATTCCAAATACGCCTACTTTTTTATTTGACATATGTCTATTCTCCTTTGAGTTCAAGCTAGTTTCGATTTCTGCTCAATCATTTTGAAGGTGTGACGTCGAGTTGATTCGTTACGTTTTCTTGCCCTGCTACGCTGACCGCTTTGGCTTCCAAATTACTCTTCTCCTCTTCAGACCGCACTGGCCCACGAAGTGTCACTTTGCCATCCTGCGTGATGACCTTGATGTTGTGAGCGTAGGTGGAGAGACTTTGATCCTCGTGGATCGCTTTTCGAATCTTCTGTGTGACGGCCCTGTCTGAAGGATTCATCTTCTGTTGATCCGCAGTCGGTCCTGCCTGTTCTTTGTTTGTTTTGGTGTTGTCTGGCGCCGTCTGCTGGTTATCCTGAAACCGTGGGGTTGGAATGGCCATTAGGGATCCGCAAAACACCAGCGAACCCAGAGGCAAAAGCAATAGCAGTGACTTAAACGAACGTCCGTTCATTTCTATTCCTCCTTTTTGGAATGTCTGACTAGGGGTGTCTCATAAAACGCGACTAGCTGGGCTTAGACTGCCCCGGCCATCCTGAGTGTTTTCCTGGACTGGCCAATGGCGCAGCCCGATTTCATCAGAGTCGGCGGCTTAGACACTGATTTCGTCTGACCGTTGGGTTAGCTTCTTTTCTTCTCTTTAAGTTCTTCCTCGACTCTCGTAGAGTGGCGGTCCGGGCGGAGCTCCAGGAGCTCGAAGCGCCTCACGAAACATCCGCGCTTTCATACTCCGAAGCCTAGTGATATTTTTTGTGCGCGAGTACGCTGCACCACACCACACTACTCACAGAGGAGACGGATGAATGTCTTGTTTTGACCACTTTTCCATTTTGATTTCGCAATTTGGTGGCCGCCTACGAGGACCACGACACGGTGGACGCTGAGAGCCGATCTCGCTGTCATCGTGCCGCAGCTCGGCCGCCAAACTAATTGTCGGAACTGTGCAGTTTGGACCGGACGAGCCGTTCTTTCCAAGCTTATCCTGCACTTATCGAGCGAATGAACAGACGTGGCGAGGGCGACTCTTGCACTCGTGGAAAAGAAAACACAATGAATCATGGCACCGATAAGGCGACACCCAAACTGCGCAAAGCTCCCCAACCGCCGCTGTCACACGCTGGCGCGATCCCAGACTCAGACCGTGCCAAAAGACCACCGCTCTCTGAGCCCTCTCCCACCGGCCAGGAGTTGACTCCCGGAGATCGGGTCGAGGGTTTAGGAAACTTCGGAAAGCCAACTGGAGAAATCGGCACAGTTGAACGAGCTAACGAAGAGGACGCGGTCGTCAAGTGGGATGATGACGGTCGCACAAGACTCCACCAACCGTCGCTCAAGAAGATCTAAGCGACCGGATCGCTATCGTTTGCATTCGTGATTTTGGACCACATCGGAAAAACGACAATGTCACCGAAGACAGCAAAGAGTGTCGCGGCCATACTTGAGCAGGAACTGGATAATATGATTAGTGAATGGAAAAGGCAGATAAGTCTGGTTCCTAGCTTAACCAACATTCTACTTAGCGATGCAGACCGCACAGGTCATTTGCCTAAGCTGTTCGACGAGGTGCTTTGCCGCCTGCGAGGTAACAGGGATACCGAACCGCTGGTTTCTATCGCCGCCGCCGCGCATGGAAGACTAAGGTTCGCGCAGGGCTACTCTGTAGCCATGTTAGTTGACGAGTCGCGAATATTGGAAGTCACCACATTTGGGACGCTACAGCGTCATCAGGGCGAGCTGGATCGGAATCAGGTGCTGCTAGACGTGGGGATTATTGCGGACGAGGCGGATCGGCAACTCGAAGAAGCGGTAGGTGGCTTTATGGCGGCCCGGGCCGCAGCCTAGCCGCTTTCCTAGCGCAGTCGGTCAGGATACCGAGATCTTGGAAGTCAACATCCAAGCGCAACGCGTTCTTTGACAGACTACTGAAACTGTAGGGAAGAACGCACTTCGGATGCGGGAACGAAACCTCTGCATGAAGATCTGCGGATATATGTCATTCAACCACAAGGAGAAAACTGATGAACCCCAGCACGACAGATGAAATTAAAGGTACTGTTCATGAAGTGAAAGGCAAAGTAAAAGAGACGGCCGGCAAAATCACGAACAATCCGAACTTACAGGCCGAGGGCAACGCCGAAAAAAACACCGGTAAAGTTGAGAAAAAAGTCGGACAGATCGAAAAAGTGTTCGAGAAGTAAATCAGGCGGCGTCTGTCTGGAGGCTGAGCGCGCGAGACAACTGATGTACCGCCGCTCGCTCGCTCAGTACCGCAGGGACCGGCGGGCGTCAGCTTGACGCTCGGAGTTCTGTTATTGGGGTGAGCCACGCTTGTCAGCCCAAGGACCGAACACTGCCCTGTCTCTAGCCACTGGCGCGTCTGGGCGTAGAAAACGCATGCCTGATCAGACGAATATGAGCGCAGCGGCCGAAGGAAGCCAGGTGGGCATGGCGAAAATGGCCCTGCCGTCTTCGACCTCATTATCCGACAAGCTGCTCAGCAGAATCGCGATTCTGCTCTTCATATTAGTCGCGGGTTTGCTGACGGCGTTTGGGTACTACGCCAGCTCGATTTGCATCACGGTTGTCCTGGCAGGATTTCTTGCGATCCTGTTTGACCCCCTGGTCTTAAAACTGGAGAGACTGCATATTCCGCGAAGTCTGGCCGCGGCGAGTATCGTACTTGCAGGCATCGGGTTGATCGGCCTTCTGGGTTACGCGCTTTACGGAAGAGCGATGAGCTTTGCAGAAGAACTTCCAGTCTACGCTTCGACCATTCAGCAAACCATTGCGCCCATTAGCAGGAAGATCCAAAACCTTCAGCAAAGTGCTGGGAGCCTTACGAATGACGTCCATCCTACCAAGAAAGTCCCCGAGGTTCGGATACAGGAATCGTCAACCTGGCCTGAATATCTGGTGCGCGGTGTGGGTTCTGTGTGGGGAGCGCTGATTATTGCCGGCGTGGTTCCATTTCTGACGTTTTTCATGCTCTGCACCAAGGACCAGATGGCCATTCGAACGAACGGCCTCTTCGGCTCCAGGATAGACGCGGCTCGGTTCATCACGAATCTGAACCAGATGATTCACGGTTTCGTAGCGGGCAACCTTATCGTCGGATCCGTGATGGCGTTGGCTACCACGTTGGTCTTATGGCGTATTGGAGTGAGAGGCGCCGTTCCTCTCGGAATCGCCAGCGGACTCTTGAACCTTCTGCCATTCCTCGGACTGATCGCTGCGCTTGCTCTTCCTTTAGGAGCGGCGCTCCTTCAGTTCAGCACCCCCGGCCCATATATTGTCATCACTCTGACGATTGTCTTTCTGCATGTCGTGTCGGCCAATCTTCTTATTCCGAAATTTATTGCCAATCGCGTGAATATCGGGCCAGTAGCGGCAACGGTTGGGATTCTCTTCTGGGGCTGGTTGTGGGGTGTGACGGGCTTGCTGCTCGCCGTACCGCTCACCGCATTCATTAAACTGGTCGCGGATTTGCATCCGTCCTTATGTCACTTATCCAACATGCTGGCGCTAACTCCGCGACCAACTCCACGTTGGGTGCGCTACGGCGAAACGGCTTTGGAACGGGCAATACCTCACTTGCGCCCTGTCGGGAAAAAGTTCCCTTAGGGCGCCAACACTAGGCGACCGAAAACCGAGAGGCAATGATAGTTTCACATTGTATTTGAACGCTCCGTATCAGCCTGTATGGCGACCGCCTCGAAAAGTGTGCAAAGTTGACCAGCCTTATCCGGTCCGCATCGTCGATCATTGTGGTGGGTGGAGTTCAAAGATGTTCAATTACCCCGGATCCAAAACGATTCTGTGCATCGACGATGACGACGGCATGCTGTGTTACCAAAAGGTGCTGTTCGAAAGACGTGGATATAAGGTGCTCATCGCCGCATCAGCCCGACAAGGCTTAAGAATCGTGGTAGCCTGCGAAGTTGCTGCCGTGGTCGTCGACTACCACATGCCCGAGATGAACGGTCATGAGGTTGCGATCGAAATAAAGCGCCTCAAGCCACAAATACCGATAGTGTTGTTTTCCAGTGACGACGCGATTCCGGAACCCGCATTGAATGTAGTGGATGCTTTCGTTTCTAAGAATGAAGCCTTCCACCGCTTGTTGCCGGTGATCACTCGAATCTGCGGTGAAAGCCCCTGCGGGTTCCAAGAAACCAGAATCACGGCCTGAGCACGGTCCTGCTAGAAGTTAGCTGGGATGGGAGACCCCTACTTGCCCGACGGGATGGAATATTCGTCCCCCGCCCTCGCCAGTCCAAGGCGAGGAGACCATCTATGGGACGACAGAGAGCAGAAACTCCTACCCCGTGAGATGGCGGTTCCTATTTAACAGCCTGGTCCGTGTTAAGCAGCAGCATATCCTATTCGCCGAGAGGTTTAGTTCATGAGCGAAAATTCCATGCAGAGCCAGTCGCACATAGACTCGATAGTGAGGCAAGAGGAAGAAGCGCTAGAGCGAAGATCCAGCTCAGAACGTCTCGCCGATGCGGTAGGAGTCTTCGCAGGAAGCCTTCTGTTCGTTGTGCTTCACCTTGTACTCTTAGTCGCGTGGCTGCTGATAAATAGCGGCAAGATTCCCAGCACACGACCGTTCGACCCTTACCCGTTCTCGTTGCTCGGAGTGATTGTTGCCGTGGAGGCGGTCATTCTCTCCAGCTTCATACTCATGCGCCAGAACCGCATGATGCGCCGAGGGGAGCGTCGGGACCACCTGAATTTGCAAGTTGACTTGTTGGCAGAGAAGGAAATCACGAAGCTGTTACAGATGGTGCGCGCAATTTGCGGGCAAATGGGACTTCAGAACATCATGGCGGATAAGGAGATCCGTGATCTTAGCCAGAACACCTCTATTGAGTCGCTCAGTCAGACTTTGGAGGACCGGCTGCCGGGGACATAGGGTCAAATACCCCCGCTAAAAGACATAGACAGTTACACTGTCCCGGCTCAGGCGGAGAGAGCTGCAGGATCACGCCAACTCTTTCCTTTTCCAGACGCTCTTTATCGCGGACGAGGGCGGCGAGCCTCCCGACTTTGAATGGTTTCACGATGATTTCATTCGACTCCGGCAACGATACCCGACTGACTGTTCGCGCTGTTAGGAGGGCATGCTCAAACCGAGCTTTTCTGATCAGACTTGAGATTGGGGAAATGAGAGACTCCACGGTGAAGTCATTTGTCAGCGAGATCAAGAGTTTCATCAGGTTCAGCTCGCTTAGGCGACCGGGAGGCTAACATGCTTTGGACTATTTTCGTTGTTTTGATTGTTTTGTGGCTGTTGGGTTTCAGTCTACATATCGGCGGAGCACTGATTCACTTGCTACTCGTTGTTGGATTGATCGTTCTGGTCATCAACTTACTGAGCGGGCGACGAAGCGCAGTTTAAGAAAATCAGTAGGAGTCCGGATACCGGGAGGCCTTGATGTGAGCCTCCTGGTCCCTGCTTCGCTCTGGCTCCCGGGTTGGATAAAGGAAGAGCTTCGTGCATAGAGTTACTGCAGCCCGCCGGGCAGAATATGGCGGCCTCTATGGGTTCGCCTTTTGCCCGTCACATCCGGATAGGCCGGTGTGCTGAACCAGTGCAGGCTCGATTCGTGGCGGAGGCTGAACGTGAGTATCTTGTGCTGAAGATACCGTGGTTCATGGTGTGTCTCACATTTTGCATGGTACAGCCCACACCTTCGCATGCGCAGGCCGTCAAGCCAGCCCCGCCAACCCCTATTGACATCAAGAAGGTCGAACTCGGTGGGACGCCATGGAATTCACAGTGGGACCAGATCATCGAGAAGGCTCTCCCACCGGAAATGCTTTCTTCACAGGTCCCCCACGGCGTGCGTCGATTCTGCCCGCGATTTTACGAGATGGGCACAACAGACAAACGCACATTTTGGGCTTACTTCTTCCAGGCGCTTGCAGGTGCTGAGGCCGGGCTGAATACGAATACGAGCGTCCGTCACGGCGAACCGGAAGGCGCTATAGTCATGCGCAGTGAAGGATTGTTGCAGCTTTCGTACGCCGACCAGAAGCGTTACGGCTGCGATTTCAATTGGCAAGTGGACCGTGCGCTCAAGGCGAACGATCCGGCCAAAACCATTCTCCAGCCGAAGAACAATCTCGAATGTGGAGTGAAGATCCTGGTCAACCAGACCATCGTCCAACACAAACCTCTGCTGACTCGGTCCGGTTACTGGTCGACTTTGCAGCCCGACGGGCCGAGCTACCGTGTATTCGCCAAGCAGATGACAAATCCCCCGGCTGCCTGTGGTCTCCCCACCAAGTCGGCGATCGACAAGTCGGCTACTACGAAGTCCGTACAGGACGACGCGAACCGCCGTCAAACTCCCAAATAGTTTGGCACGCAGGGTTAGGTCAATCCAGAGCAGACCAGGTGAGTGCGCGCTTTTGACCAGTTTCTTGGGTGTACTTCGTCCATACTTGAAATTGTAAGAAAACCACCCGCTAAGGACACGAACGTTCGACGTGGGCAGCACTGTCTCAGTGGAGGAATAGCGAGATGCACAGCTGCTTCAAAACGCGCGATGGAGTGGCGTCGTTATTGGCTGTGAGACTGATTCACAGACCCATGGCTCTTATGGTGACGATCGTCCTGCTCGGTGTACCCGTGCGGCCTCAGTCCGTTCCCAACAGCCCAGTGTCGGCCAACGACCTCGTGCGGCGGGTAGTCACTAATGAACTAACCTCCCAAGATGACCATACCAACTGGATGTACCGATTAGAAAAAGAACAGTATGGGAAGAAACAGGTCGAGGAAATCGTTGAGACCAAAGAAGGCTCTCTCAGCCGACTCCTATCTGTTAACGGCCTGCCCCTTACACCGAAACAACAGATGGAAGAGGACGAGCGTGTGCGGGAGTTAATGGCCAATCGAAGTGCACAACAAAAATTGCGGCGATCTCTGGATGCTGAGAATTTACAGGGGAGACGGTTGTTCAAGATGTTGCCGGATGCATTTGTGTTCAGCTACGCGGGTGGTGACGGAAACCTGGTGAAGCTGAGTTTTAGACCAAACCCGAGCTTTCGCGCGCCATCCCTGGAGGCCCGTGTTTTCCATGACATGGAAGGCGAGATGTGGGTCGATTGCAAACAGGAGCGACTGGCTGGGTTTGATGGTCATCTCACACAGGCGGTGAAATTTGGATTCGGTCTGTTGGGACACTTGGACAAGGGAGGTCACTTTGAGGTCAGGCAGGCAGAAGTTGTCCCCGGCCATTGGGACATGACTACCCTGAGTTTGGAGATGACAGGCAGAGCGCTTCTGTTCGCGAGCATCGGTGTGCAGAAGAAGGAAAACCATCAGGATTTCCACCGAGTACCCGATGATCTGACTCTAACGCAGGCCGCGGACATACTCAACCGATCGATAGTTGTCGCAGATAATCGCTAGTTGATGCGGCCGAAGGTACAACAACCGGGCCTTATCACGGTTCGAACGATATCTGACGTCAACCCGAGCTTATCAAGGAGAAAGAATGTTGTTAGCCGGCAAAGCCGCGTGCTCTGGGATTGTCCTCATATTGCTGACGATCGGGGTCTCGGGACCACGTCCAACGCCACTCGTTTTGGGAGCCAACTTCCCCGAAGGGGAGCCAGCGGTCAGGAATCGGAACGATGTCAGGAAGATGCAGCAAACTCTGCAGGACAAGGGACACTACCGCGGGGAGGTCGATGGCGTCTTAGGTCTCCGAACCCAGGCGAGCATTCGCGGCTTTCAGAAGGCTGAGAATCTGCCGGTCACAGGGCAGCTTGATACGCAGACAGCCGACAAACTCGGAGTCAGCCCGGAGGGTCGCGAGGATACTGGCGACGAGACTACGAAAAGTAAGCCTTCGGCCGGCATAAAGTGGGCTAAAGGTTCCAGGCGGACTAGCAGACCACTAAGGAAAGGCAGTCAAGACAGCTGCAGATACTGAAAGCGGACGGGGATCCCGTGAGAAGGCACTTCAAGCTGAGAACGACACCCACCCACAGTAGTTTGAGTTCTTTCCAGTGGAGCTACGAAACAGAACGATGTCGCATCCGCCTATCGAAAATTACGGGATTGTCGGCAACATGCCCACTAAGCACCAGGAGAAGTTCATGCCGGATCTAAGAGAAGGATGCGCGACAGGAAGACACGGGGAAAAAACGGCGCCAGCCGATGCTCTGGTTTTATTCGGCGCCATGGGAGACCTAGCTCATAAGAAGATCTTCCCCGCTCTTTACCACATGGTCCGACATGGTCATTTGGATGTACCCGTGATTGGGGTTGCTAGGGCTGCGCGGACGGATGAACATCTTAAAGAGCGCGTACGCGATAGCGTCCAGCAGCAAGGCGACGATGTCGATCAGCAAGCCTTGGCCAAACTTCTGAAGTTGCTTCACTACGTGGGCGGCGATTACCAGGAACCTGCAACCTTTGACCTATTGAAGAAAGCGCTTGGCTCAGCCTCTCATCCTGCTCATTATCTGGCGATCCCACCCGGTCTTTTTACAAGTGTCGTTGAGTCTCTCGCGAAATCGAACTGCATGAAAAGTGCCCGAGTCATTGTCGAGAAGCCTTTTGGGGAAGATCTTGCTTCGGCACAGCGGTTGAATGCCGCTCTTCATGCCGTGCTTCCGGAATCGCGAATCTTTCGCATTGACCACTACCTCGGTAAAGAGGCTGTCCTCAATCTTCTATTCTTTCGCTTCGCCAACAGCTTTCTGGAACCGATCTGGAACCGAAACTACATCGAGAGTGTGCAGATCACAATGGCAGAAAAGTTCGGGATCGAGGGACGGGGTAAGTTCTACGACGACACCGGGGCGATCCGCGACGTAGTGGAGAACCACATGCTTCAGGTCGTAGCCTTCTTGGCCATGGAAGCGCCGACCGGGTTATATTGCGAGGCTATCCGCGATGAACAGGTCAAGATATTCCGTGCAATTCCACCACTGGACCCGGAGCATCTCGTTCGAGGCCAGTTCAACGGCTACAAGAACGAAAAGGGAGTCGCACCTGATTCCAAGGTGGAGACGTTTGCCGCTGTCCGTCTGGAGGTTCAGTCATGGCGGTGGTCGGGCGTGCCATTCCTGATTCGCGCCGGAAAGTGCCTGCCGGTTACGACCACCGAAGTGCTGGTCAAACTCAGGAAACCTCCACTCGACAATTTGGCCGGCGAATCAAGCAACTGTTTCCGCTTCCGTCTCGGTCCTGATGAGATTTCGCTCAATCTCAGTGCCCGCGTGAAACGTCCCGGCGAAGAACTCGTCTCCATGGCCGCCCAACTTTCGGCAGTCGAGAAACACACCGCGGACGAAGTCGACGCCTATGAGCGCCTGCTGGGAGATGCCATGTATGGAGATGCCATGCTGTTCGTCCGGGAGGACGCAGTGGAAGCGGCTTGGGCCATCGTCGAGCCCATCCTCGCGCACACAACAACCTTGCACTCATACGAGCCAGGCTCGTGGGGACCTCGTGAGGCGGATAGGTTGGCTATCGATGTGGGCGGTTGGCACAATCCCGAAGAACATAAAGAGAGCAAAACATATTGAAGATGGACAGTGATCATCTGAGGAGAAATGCGATGGCGAATAGCAAAGATGTCGTGGTCACCGGGGTCTCCACCGGAATCGGCTGGGAAACCACAAAGGTGCTTGTTTCAAAGGGATTTCGCGTGTCCGGTTCTGTACAAGCAGGCTGACGCCGATCGTTTGCAAAGAGAGTTCGGGAACGGCTTCGTGCCTCTCATGATGGACATTACGGACGCCGAAGCACTCCCCAGCTTTTTCCCCGCTAGGAATAATCCGATTGTTCAATTGGTTTGTAATCGGCGAGAAGAAAACCGATAGAGAAGTCTTGCGGAGAACCTCTGGCAGAACGCTATTTGTACGAAATTAAAATGTCCCATAATTAATTGATAATAAACGAGATATTGGTGGAGGCGGCGGGAGTCGGACTAATCACTATTTTGACAGCACGTAAGTTATTGATTCCAGGAAGTGCTACAAAGGCTAAA